>CAZQAP010000046.1:0-18539 GCA_964591365.1 uncultured Planctomycetales bacterium | reverse complement strand
TCCGCGTCTCCGCGTCTCCGCGGTTCTTCTTTTTCTTGGAAGATCCTCCGCTCCCTGGGTTCCCCGGCACCGGGAGGACCCCTCCGGCACTCCGGGGGGATTCCGGAATCGCCGGGATGGGGTCGGCTAGAATCTTCCGCACCATGAGACTCCCGCCTCGCTGGAAGCCGGCCGGTCTGTTCCTCGCCGTGGGAGCCATGCTGGGAAGCGGCTGCCAGACCTCCCCGCCCGGTTCCGGAGTGCCGCGCTGGGTGGAACACACCGTCGAGCACGGTCCCCCGCGCCGCGACATGTTCGAGATCTGCGTGGTGGCCCTCTACCGGTCGGACTTCCCGCCCGGCGACCGGGACGAAGTCACCGGGCGGGTGGTTTCCGGCTGGGACATCCATCTCCATCCATGGGCGGGCCGGGGAAGCCGCTCCCAGGCCGTGGTCCAGATCGAAGACCGCGGGAAGGGGAACTATGGGCTCCGCGTGCGGGTCAAGGTCCAGAGCAACCAGGAGCAGCATCGCACCCTGGAGCTGGGTGCGGCCGACTGGGAAGACGCTCCCGACGACGTTGCCCGCGCCCGCCTCGTGATGCAGCAGGTCCTGGCCCAGCTTCGCTGATCCGGAGCCGGCCGGGACTCAGGGACGGCTGCAGCAGGTGTTCATGAAAAACCCGGGCTAACCAGTCGGGTTTCCGTTCGGCGGGAAACGGAAGAGCCGGTAGCGGCGGCTCAATCGCCCCTGGAAGAGCCGGATGATCTTCAACATCGGTTCGTTGTCCTCCAGGGTCCAGGACATCTCGCCCTTCTCGAATCCGTTGGAGAAGGCGTATTCGACCGCCCGGAAGATCATGGCCGATTCGATGCCGCGGTTGTGGAAGGCCTTCTTGACTCCCAGGGCCACCACCCGGAAGCGGTCCACCTTTTTCATCAGGAACGGCAGTTTCAGGAAACCGAAAGGCAGAAGGCGGCTGTTGACCGCTTTGAGGGCGGGATTGGGGTCGGGGAGAGTCAGCAGGAAGCCGACCGGCTCTCCCTGGTAGCGGGCGACGAAGGACATGCCCGGGTCCACCAGGATCTTCAGTTCCCTTCCAAGGTAGCGGAACTCCTCGATCGTCATGGGAAGGAACCCCCAGTTCCCCTTCCAGGCTTCGTTGTAGACCTCGTGGGCGGCTTCCACGAATGCGCAGAAGTTCTTCTTGGAGCCTGGTTGGAGCGTGATACCACCCCGCTGAAGGACTCGTCTCTGGACGGCGGCCATGCGTTTCAGCGTCTTCCGCGACCGTTCGGGCCCAGATTCGTAGGCCAGCAGGTCGCAAGCCTTGCCCAGCCCGGCCGCTTCGAGCCAGGGGCCGTATTCGGGCGGATTGTGCGGCATGAGGAGGTAGGGGAGCTCTTCGTGGCCCTCGACCAGGCAGCCGCAGGGATGATTGGTGTCCGGATCGGCGGGGCCGAGCATCGATTCCGCCCCCTGCTCCTGCAGCCAGGACCAGGCGGTCTGGACCAGGAAGCGGGTGGTCTGGGCGTCCGCGGCGTCGAAGAAACCGAACCAGCCGGCCTTTTCTCCAAGGCTCTCCTCATGGCGGGGGTCCCAGGTCGCAGCGACCCGGCCCAGGGGCTTCCCGGCCGCGTCCCTGGCGATCCAGAGGGCCTGGCGGGCGAAACGAAAGGCCGGATTGCGGGCGGGGTCGAGGACCTTGAGGATCTCCCCCGTCAGGGGAGGGACGTAACAGGGCCACGGGCTTCGGAAGCGGCGCTCCAGTTCGACGAACTGGCGCCTTTGGAACCATCCCCGGACCGGCTGGGCTTGGATCCCCATGGCGGGAAGTTTCCCTTCCCCCGCGGCGTTGTCCAAGGGTATCCGGGTCCGGAAGAGGGATAGAATGGACCGCTGTGGCCACGACCTGGAAGTTCGGCCGCCGCCAGGGCCTTTGTTCCGGCTGCGGGGTCCCCTTTCCCGAGGGGCAGACCCTCTTTTCCCTGTTGCGCTTCGAGGGGGACGAACTGCAGCGCGGCGACCTCTGCGAGGGCTGTTTCGACGCTCGGGAACCCGAAGGGGATCTCTTCTGGTGGCGCACCACGCATGCCCCCGGCCGGGCGCGGGTGAAGGTGGATTTCGATCTTCTTCTCGCCCTGGTCCGCAACCTGATCGGGGATTCCCGGCCCGAGCGCCTCGATCTGGCCTTCCTGCTGACCCTGCTCCTGATCCGGCACCGCCGGCTGCGGCTGACCGGGATCAGCCGGGTGGCGGGGCGGGAAGTCCTGAATCTGCGCCGCCCCCGCACCCGGGAAGTCTTTCCGGTGGAGGTCCGCGAGCTGGATTCCGAGCGCCGAGGGCGCCTCACCGGGATCCTGGGAGGGCTGATGGACCCCACCCGCGAAGGGGGGTGGGAGGGGCTCCTTGAGGATGCCGGGGCCCTGGGCGCTCCCGAAGGCCCGGTGGAGCAGGAGCCGGGGGCTCCCGAGCCACAGGTATCGTCCTAAACCCTTTTAAATAAAGGATTTATATATTCCAGGCCGGGCTGGTGGAAAACCCTTGCAGGCCTGGAGCTTGGCGCTAGAGTGGGGGCAAGTGGGAGATTTGGGAGGAAAATGGTTCCTCCAAACACCCCCTTCCCATGGCCAACCACCTCTTCCTCGGCGTCTACGAGCACAAGCTCGATGCGAAGGGGAGGGTCTTCCTTCCCCGCCGCCTCCTGGAGGCGGTCGGCGATCCGGAAGAAAGGGGGCAATTCGTCCTCATGCGCGGCCTGGACCGGTGCCTCTACCTGTTCACCCGCAGGGCTTTCGTCGACTACCTGGCCAATGTCCGCCGGGGGGCGTTCGGCAAGCCGGAATACCGGGGCGTGATGCGGGGAATGGGGGCCAGCTCGAGCGAGCAGAGCCTCGATTCCCAGGGCCGCATCCTGATCCCCGAAGAACTCCGCCGGAAGGTGGGCCTGGCGGACCGGGTCGTCGTGGTCGGTGCCATCGATCACATGGAGATCTGGGCTCTTGAGCACTGGCGTGAGAGCGCCTCCGCGCAAGCCGAAGAAACCTACCTCGAACATGCCGACTCCTGTCTGGGAACTCCGGACACAGCCAAGGAGGAGCCGTGATTCTCGTGAGTCGTGAATTCCAACATCATTCCCGTTCTCTGGGACCTTCCGTGCATGAACCGGTCATGGTCGCGGAGGTTCTCGAACTGCTCGCACCCCGGGGTCGAGGCCTGGTCGTGGATGCCACCGTGGGGGGTGGCGGCCACACCGCCAGGATCCTGGAGGCTTCCCCCGAGGTGCGGGTTCTTGCCCTGGACCGGGACCAGGATGCGCTGGAGCGGGCCCGTGCCCGCCTGAAGGAGTTCGGGGAACGGGTCCACTTCGTGCACGCTCCCTTTTCCTCCATCGGAACCTTGACGGCCGCCGAAGAGGGCCCCGTGGCTGGCATCCTGGCCGACTTCGGGCTTTCTTCCGACCAGATCGAGGATCGGGAACGCGGATTCTCGTTCCTCCACGACGGTCCGCTCGACATGCGCATGGACAACACGGCCCAGAAGACGAGCGCGGCCGTGCTTTTGGCCCGTGCGAGCGAGGACGAACTGGAGGCCTGGCTTCACGAATACGGTGAGGAGCGTTTCTCCCGGCGCATCGCCCACGCCCTGGTTGAGGCTCGCCGGCGCGGGCCGCTTCTGCGCACGTCCCAGCTTGCGGACCTGGTGGTCCGGACCGTTCCGCGCACTTCCGGACGCATTCACCCCGCCACCCGCACCTTCCAGGCCCTGCGGATCGCGGTCAATCGCGAACTGGATGAGATCGACGCCTTCCTGGCTGCGGCACCGGGGCTGCTTGGGCCCGGTGGAACCCTGGCCGTGCTCACCTTCCATTCCCTGGAAGACCGGCGGGTGAAACAGGTCATGCGGCAGGCCGTCCGGGAGGGCGGTTTCGAACTCCTGAACCGCTCCGGAATCCTGCCCTCTGCGGCGGAGGTCCGCCGCAACCCGCGCGCCCGCAGCGCGCGTTTGCGCGGCCTGCGCCGGTTGGAGGAGGCCGGTTGAAAGGCCGGGCGACGGGGCTCGTGCTCCTCGCCGGGGTCCAGTTGATGGCCGGCCTGGGAATCCGCAACGAGGCTCTTTCGGCCCGCGCACGGGCCGAGATCCAGCGCCGCCAGACCCGCATCGCCCTGGACCGGCTTCAGGAGCACCGGGCGTTCCTGGCCTCCCTGGTGGCCCCGGAGGCGGTGGTCGCGCGGCTGGAACGGGAACGCCGGCTCCGGAAGCTCTGGAGACCCGAGTTGTGAGTTCGCGCTCCGAATCCGGCCACCCGCTGCAGCCCGTCTGGCTGCTGCTCCCTCTGGGTCTTCTCTACCTGGCCTCCCTGGGACGGCTGGTCTACCTGCAAGCGGTTCTGGGGCCTTCTTCGGCCCGTGCCGCCTGGCAGCGGATGTTCGTGATGCAGCCGCTGCCGGCCCCGCGCGGGCGGATCCTCGACCGCGAAGGACGGACCTTGGCGGAAGACACGCCGGTCTGGCGGCTCATCCTCGATGCGCCCCCCGGGCGCCGGCTTCCCCCTTCCCCCGGAAGGCTGGAGGCCCTTTCCCGTCTTCTCGGCCGGGGCAGCGTCCTGACCGCGGAGTTGTGGAAATCGGACCATGTCTACTCCGTAATTTCTGGCGGGCTGTCTTCCGAGACGGCCCGCCGGATTCGGCTGCTTCTGGCCGGGCTGCCCGGCAGCGGACTGAAGCTCGAACCTTCCTGGAGGCGTTCCTACCCCCAGGGGTGTTCCCTTGCCCACTTGATCGGGTACCTGGCGGTCGGGGCGGGCGGAAGGGAACGGCGCGGCGCCTACGGTCTGGAGAAGATCTGCGATTCCCTTCTGCTCGGAAGGGACGGGCTGGCTTCGCGCCAGCTTGCGGGGCCGGGTTACGGGATCGATCCGGCCCTGGAGAAGCGGGCCCCCCGGCCTCCGCGGGACCTGCGCACCACCCTGGATGCCTGCATCGGGCTCATCGTGGCCCGGGAACTGGAGCGTGTGGCCCGGGAACAGGAACCCGAATGGGCTGTCGCGGTGGTCCTCGATCCAGGCAACGGGGAACTTCTCGCCATGGGGAGCTGGCCCGATTTCGATCCCGGGGACATCGCCGGCAGCCTCCAGGCGGCCGGGAGTCCTGCCGCCCTGACCAACCGCGCCCTCTCCGACCCCGTCGAGCCGGGCAGCACCTGCAAGCCGTTCGTGATCGGACGGGCACTGGCCGAGGGGGTCCTGCGGTCCGGCGAGAAGATCGACGCCGAGCACGGTTCCTGGAACCTGGGAGTGCGCACGATCCATGACGTCCACCCGGGCGGCCTGCTCGACCCGCGCGAGATCCTGGTGCGTTCCTCCAACATCGCGGCCGGCAAGGTGGGGCTCAAGATGGGCGCCGAACGCCTGAAGCGGGTCTTCCGGGACTTCCGCTTCGCCGAGCCGATCGTCTTCTTCGGCAGGACCTCGGCCGCGGGCATTCTTCCCTCCGAGCGGGAATGGCGCAAACGCCTCTGGACCCTCCCCTCGGTTTCGTTCGGGCAGCAGGTGGCCCTGACCCCCGCCCGGCTGGCCTGGTCCTTCGCGGCGCTGGTCAACGGCGGCCTGCTCTACCCACCCAGGATCCTTGCCGAGGCCCCCCGCGAACCTCCCCGCCGGGTGCTGCCCGCCTCGGTCTCGGCCTTCCTGCGCGACGCCATGGTGGGGGTCGTGGAGGAGGGGACCGGGAGGAAGCTCCCTTCGCGTTCCGGCTTCCACTGGGGCGGGAAGAGCGGCACGGTCCAGAAGACCCACGAACCGGGCTACACCTCGCTCTTCGTCGCGTTCGGACCGGCTGCCGAACCGCGGATCCTGGTGGCCGTCGTGGTGGAGAATCCCTCGCGGGATCACTACGGTAGGGTCGTGGCCGGTCCGGTGGCGGCGCGCATCCTGGAGCAGAGCCTGGTGATCCGGGGCGTTCTTCCGCCTTCCGCAAAAGACTCCTTTCCGGCCGCTCCCCTCGCCATGGCTCCGTCCCGTCCCTGATCCGGAATGCGCTTCCGCCGCCTGGCGCACGAACTGGAAGCGTTCTGCACGGCGGAACCGCGGGACGGCGACCCCGAACTCCTGCGCGCCTGCTTCGATTCCAGGCGCGTGCGCCCCGGCGATCTCTTCTGCGCCCTCCCCGGTTCCCGGGTGGCGGGGGCCCGCTTTCTCGAGGAGGCGCGCGGCGGCGGTGCCGCCGCCTTTCTGCTTCCCGATCCCGCCGCGGGGGCCGGACTGCCCGCGCTGCACTGCCGCGCGGGGTTCTCCCCCCGCTTCGTGGCGGGCCGGGCGGCCTCCATCCTGGCCGGGCGGCCTTCCGAAAACCTGTGGGTCGCCGCGGTCACCGGGACCAACGGCAAGACCACCGTGGTGCACCTCGCCGGCCGGGCCCTAGATTCCGCCGGGATCCCCACCCTGCGCATCGGAACGCTGGGGTTCCACTTCGGAGGCGCGCAAGTCCCCGATCCCAACACCACCCCCTCCGCCGACCGGATCCAGGAGGAACTGCGCCGCGCCCTCGACGGGGGGGCCCGCGCGGCGGTTCTCGAGGCCTCCTCCATCGGCCTCGATCAGGACCGTCTGGCCGGCCTGGCGATCGACGCGGCGGTCTGGACCAACCTGACCCAGGACCATCTCGACTATCACGGCGACCTGCAGACCTATGCGCGCTCCAAGGCCGGACTCTTCCGCGGCCTCCCGGCCGGTGCGCACGCTTTCCTTCCCTGGGGGGCTTCGCGCCTGCGTCGGCTTTGCGGGAACCTTCAGGCGGCGGAGATCGGGTGGTCGCTGGACGATTCCGCCGCCCCGCTGCACGCCGCCTTCCGTCATGAAGGCGGCCGCCTGCACCTTCAGGTGCAGGGCGTTCTGGGCCGGGCCGCCTTCTCCAGCCCGCTGGTGGGACGCCACAACGCGGAAAACCTGCTGCTGGCCTTCGGCCTGCTCCGTTCGGCCGGACTCGGCCCGGAGGAAGCCGGCAACGCCCTTTCCGGGCTGGAGGCCCCTCCCGGACGCCTGGAACGCGTGGCCCCGGATTCTCCCTGGTTCCTCTACGTCGACTTCGCCCACACTCCGGATGCCCTGGAACGCACCCTGGACGCCCTGCATGGAGCCCATCCCCGGAGCCGGGTGGGCGTGGTGTTCGGCGCCGGCGGGGACCGGGACGCCACCAAGCGGGGCCCGATGGGGGCGGCCGTCGCGCGCGGTGCCGACTGGTGCATCGTGACCAGCGACAATCCCCGGTTCGAGGAGCCGGCCGCCATCGCCGGCGCGGTCGCGGAGGGCGTGCGGAAGGGCGGAGCCCGGCCGGTCGTGGAACTCGACCGGCAGCGGGCCATCCGGGAAGGCCTGGCCCGTCTTCGGCCTGGAGACGTCCTGCTCGTGGCCGGCAAAGGGCACGAGTCCTGCCAGGAGGTCCGGGGTGTGCGCACCCCCTTCGACGATCGGAAGGAACTCGCTTCCGCGCTCTCATGCTTGAGCTGACCGTCGGCGAATGCGCCCGCATCGTGGACGGAGCCTTGCACGGAGCCGGAGAGGAAACCGTGCGCTGCGCGGCCTGCGACAGCCGCCAGGTCGGCGCCGGAGATCTCTTCTTCGCCCTGCCGGGGGCGCGCACCGACGGCCACGCCTTTCTGGAGGAGATCCACCGCCGCCGCGCGGCAGCGGCCGTGGTCCAGCCCGATCGGGGGGCGCGTCCGCCCGGTCTTCCGGTGATCCTGGTCTCCGATCCGCTGGCGGCGCTCGCCTCCCTGGCCCGTTTCCACCTCGGCCGCCTTGGCGCGGAGACGATCGGGATCACCGGCAGCGTCGGCAAGACCACGGCCAAGGATTTCCTGGCCCACCTGCTGGGCGGGCCTTCCGAAAACGTGCGCGCCGCCCCGCGCTCCTACAACTCGGAGTGCGGCCTGCCCCTGGCGGTCCTGGCGGCCCCGCGGGGAACCCGCAGGCTGGTGCTCGAGTTCGGAATCAACGCTCCGGGAGAGATGGAGCGCCTGCTTGCGATCGTCACTCCCCGTCACGGCTGGGTGACCGCCCTGACCGAGGTGCATTTGGAGGGCTTGGGAGACCGGGCGACCCTGGTGCGGGAGAAGCTGCGCCTCCCTGCCGCGGTGCAGGAGGAGGGCTGGATCTGGCTGCCAGCGGGCCTCGAAGCCGAGACCGGCGCACCCGCCGGCGCCTGGGCCGGGCAGGTCCGCTGGTGCGGGCTCGACGGCCGGGCCGGGCGCGGAAGGGTGCTCGATCCCATCCCCGGTTCCTTCCGGATCGCCTTGCCGCGGGTGGGGGAGGTCCGCCTTCCGGTCCTGGCGCTCCATGAAGCCGAACTGGCCGCGGCTGCCGCCCAGGCCGCGCTCGATCTTGGGATCCCACCCTCCGCTGTCGCCGGCCGGCTTGCCACCCTCACCCGCCCCCCGGGCCGCCTCAGCCTGCACCGCTGCGGGGAGGTCTCCGTGCTCGACGATTCCTACAACGCCAGCCCCGCGGCGATGAAGGCCGCCCTGGAACTGCTTGCCGGCTGGCCGCGCGCACGCCGGCGGATCGCGGTGCTCGGGACCATGGAGGAGCTGGGGCCGGCGGCCGAGGCCCTCCACCGGGAGGTCGGCCGCCATCTGGCCGGCCTGGGGGTGGATGTGCTTCTCGGCGTCGGCCCCGGCGGGGCCTGGATCGCCGAAGGAGCCCGCACCGGATCCGGCCGTCTTTCGATCCGCACCCTGGAAACCGTTCCGGCCGCGGCCGAGGTGCTGGCGGGTTTCCCGCGGCCGGGCGACGTCCTGCTGCTCAAGGCCTCCCGCCGGGTGGGGTTGGACGGGCTGCTTCCCCATCTGGCGGAAGGGGCCGGAGCCGGGGTCCTGGCCGGGAGACGCACTTGATCGCCTGGCTGGTCCCCTGGCTGGCCGGGATCTGGAGTCCCTTCCAGGCTCTGCGCTACATCACCGTGCGCGCGGTCCTGGCGGCCGCCTTCGCCTTCCTGCTGGCCCTCGTGGTGGGCCGGCCCCTGATCGCGCGCCTCAAGCGCGCCGGAGTGCGGGAGAACGTCAGCGATTGCGACAGCCCCGAGGTGGGGCGCCTCGCCCTCCGGGACGGCAAGCACGAAGTCCCCACCATGGGCGGGGTCTTTTGGAGCACCGCCATCCTGGTCTCCACCCTGATCTTCGCGCGCCCCGACGAAATCCTGGTCCTCCTGGGCGCGATCCTCCTGGTCGGGATGGGCACGCTCGGCTTTCTCGACGACTGGATCAAGTGGAAGAAGGACGGCGGCCGCAACGGCCTCTCGCGGACCACCAAGCTGGTGGCGACCCTGCTTCTTTCCGGATTCGTGACCGCCATGCTCTGGAATCTCGGGGTACAGAGCGGGCGCCCCGAGATCAGCCGCATCTACGTGCCCGTCTTCAAGAACCTGGTGGCCGCTCCCGACGGCCTGGGGATGCTCGGCCTGCTCGTCTTCCTGGTCTTCGAGGCCTTCGTGATCCTGGCCTCCACCCATGCCGTCAACGTGACCGACGGCCTGGACGGCCTGGCGGCGGGGTCGGGCCTGATCGCCTTCAGCGCCCTGACGCTCGCGGCCTACGCGGCCGGCAACGTCCAGTGGGCCGCCTATCTGCACACGCCCTTCATTCCCGGCGCCGGAGAGGTTGCCGTGATGGGGGGCGCCATCCTGGGGGCCACGCTCGGTTTCCTGTGGTTCAACTGCCACCCCGCGCAGGTCTTTCTGGGCGACAGCGGATCCCTCCCCATGGGGGCCCTTCTGGCCTACCTGGCGATCGTGTCGAAGCAGGAACTCGTCCTTCCTCTTCTGGCCGGGGTCTTCGTGGTCGAATGCGGTTCGAGCCTGCTCCAGATCCTCTGGTTCAAGGCCACGCGCGGCCGCCGGCTCTTCTCCATCGCTCCCATGCACCACGTCTTCCAGTTCCGGGGCATGCCCGAGGAGAAGATCGTGACGCGGTTCTGGATATTCGGAGCCGTTTCCGCCACCCTGGGGCTTCTGCTGTTGAAGGTGCGCTGACCATCCGGTGCAATGCGGTCCTTGACCCTTCCCCGCCCCAGGAACTCCGCCAACCTCCCGGCCCGCCAGGCCGCGCGCAGGATGCTCGCCTGCGTGGCCGCGCTGGCCGCGGTCGGCCTGGTGGCGGGGGTCTCCGCGGCTCCTCCGGGAGAGGCCTGGTCGGCCCTGGGGCAGCGCAGTCTGCACCTGGCGCTGGGCCTGGCCGCCTTTCTGGCCGGCCTTGTGGTTCCGGTGGCCGCCATGCGCCGTCTGGCCCCCTTCCTGATCGGCGGGGTGTTCCTGCTTCTCCTGGGGCTCTTTCTGGGGATGGGGCGGGAAAGCCACGCGGCCGTCCGCTGGATGCGCCTGGGGCCGTTCAGCTTCCAGCCCTCGGTCTTCCTGCAGTGCCTCTGGCCCGTGGTGCTGGCTTCCTGGTGCGCGCGGGATCCCCTGCGGCTGGTGCAGCCGCGCGAATTGCAGCACATCTTCGCCCTGTTCGCACTCCTCATGCTGCCGGTCCTGTTCCAGCCCGACCTCGGCTCGGTGCTGATCCTGCTCGGGGTCACGGGGATGACGCTTCTCTTCGCCGGGGCTCCCACGCGGCTCCTGCGGGCGCTGATTCCGCTCGGCATCGCCGTGGTCGCCGTCGCCGCCCTGCTCTTCAACCACGTCGGCGCACGGCTTTCCTGGTGGCGGCAGCCTTCCTACCAGGTGCAGCGCGCGGACGAGGCCCTGGCGGTGGGCGGGCTGTTCGGCCGGGGACCGGGCCAGGGGGTTCTCAAGGAGGGCCACGTCCCCGAGGGCGAGACCGATTTCATCCTGGCCCTCATCGGCGAGGAGTGGGGCCTTGCGGGCACCGTCACCCTCTGGAGCCTCTTCGTGGCCTTCACCCTTTTCGGCGTGCGCCTGGCCCGCCGGGCGCGGCGCCGTTACGGGGCCATCCTGGCGGCTTCGGCGGTGTTGATGATCTCCATCCAGGCCGCCCTCAACCTCGCCGTGGTGACGGGAGCGGTGCCCCCCAAGGGGCTTCCGCTCCCCTTCGTCAGCCGGGGAGGTTCCTCGATCCTGGCGTTGTCGGCCCTTCTCGGCCTGGCGGTCCACGCCGCCCTGGAGGACCGCCGCACCTTCCAACCCGCCCTTCGGAGGATTCCATGGCTCGGATCCAACGCACCGGCCTGATCGTTCTGGCCCTGCTTCTCCTGGTCGCGGTCGTCAGCCTCCTCTTCGACGGCCGCAAGCCCCGCGAACGGGACTTTCCCCCCTCCGCAGCGGTCCTCGATCCAGGCCTGGCGGTCGAATTCCTGCCCCCCGAACGCCGCCAGGTCTTCCTGTCCCCGCGCGACTTCCTGCGGGATCCGGTCCGGCATCCCCTGCGGGGGGGGAGCGGGCCGGACATCAACCGCAGCGCTCTCGATCTGGGAAGCGGTCCCGCGGCTTCGCTTTCCTCGCCTCCGGCTGCCTCCTCCGCCCGTCCGCCCTCCGGCCGCCTGGGCCGGGTGATCCGGGTGCGCGAGGGCGAGACCCTGCGCACCCTGGCGGCCCGCGAGCTGGGCAGCGAAGAACTCTGGGAAGAGCTTGCCGTCTACAACGGGATCGACGATCCGCGCAAGCTGCGCATCGGGCAGAAGCTCGTGATTCCCGAGGGGGTGGCCCTGCCCGCTCCCGCAGCCGGGCGGAAATCCGCAGCCGTTCCGCCGGCCGTCCCGCCGCTTCCGGCGGTCTACACGGTCCAGAAGGGCGACACTGCGGGCGAGATCTCGCAGAAGATCTACGGCACCAGCCGCTTGTGGCAGAAGCTCCTGCAGGCCAACGGGATCGACGACCCGCTCAAACTGCGCGCCGGCCAGGTGCTCAAGGTGCCGCCGCGGTGAAGACCCTCGTGCAGGATCCGCCCCCCCCGAATGCCGCATTGCGGGCGGGCCTGCGACCCCCGGCCCCGGACCGGGGAGCGGGGCTGCGCTTCCTCTTCGTGGGCGGGGGGACCGGCGGGCATCTCGCTCCGGCGCTGGGGCTGGCCGAGGCCCTGCAGCGCCGCGGACACGAAACGTTTTTTCTCACCAGCGGGCGGAAGGTGGAGGCCGGATTCTTCGAGCGCGGACCCGCGCGCGCTTCCCTGGGGCTGGAGACTTCGCGAAGAGTGCCGCGGCTTTTCAAACTCCCCTCCACCTTCCTCAAGGCGCGGCGGTACGCGCGGCGTTTCGATCCGCATCTTGTCGTGGGCCTGGGCGGGCTCGCCGGGTCGGCGGCTCTGGCCGCACGGCGGGGGCGGCCGCTCGTTCTCCTGGAAGGCAACCGGGTGGTGGGCAAGGGCGTGCGCCTTCTTCAACCCTGGGCCCGCAGGACCCTGACTCTCTTTCCGGATACCGCCCGGCGGCTTCGCGGCGGGGTGGCGGTCGGGCCGCTGGGCCGCGGGGCGCTCGAGCTTCCCGCCCGTGAGGCCGCCCGCCGAAAGTTCGGGCTTCCGCTCGGCGGGCCCCTGCTCCTCGTTCTGGGCGGAAGCCAGGGAGCCCGGGAACTGAACACCTTCGCCGCGCGCTTGAGCGGGGAACTGGCGCGGCGCGGGGGCTGTCTGATCGCGCAGACCGGTGCCGGAAAGGGGCGCGCCCTGCGCGAGGCCTGCCGGGCGGCCGGCCTTCCCGCGGTCGTCCGCGAACAGATCGCCGCCATGGGAACGGCTTATGCGGCCGCCGATCTGGCCCTCTGCCGGGGGGGCGCCGCGACCATCGCCGAACTCTGGCTGGCGGGGCTTCCTGCGGTGGTGGTCCCCTATCCCCATCATTCCGACCGCCAGCAGGAGCACAACGCGCGCGGACTCGGGCGGGGCGCCAAGGTTCTTCTTTCCGGACAGTTGGAAGAGGAGGGCCGGGACGCGGTCTGCGATCTCCTGTTCCACCCCGCCCGCCTGCGCGCCATGCGCGGGTTCCTGGAGGCCGTCCGGCCGGCCGACGGAGCGGACCGCGCGGCGGCCCTGCTCGAAGAGCTGGCTGCGGGTCCGGGGGGCGCGGCGTGAGGCGGCGCAACCCGGGAAACCTGGAGGCTCTTGCGGAGGGGCGCCCCGCGCGCGCCTTCCTGGCCGGGGCGGGCGGCACGGGCATGCGCGGGCTGGCGCGCTTCCTTCTGGCCCTGGGCTGGGAGGTGTGGGGGAGCGATGCGCGCGGCGAGGAGGCGCTCGACGATCTCGCGGCGCTCGGTCTTCGTCCGCTCGACGAGGGCGCGATCCCGCCCCCGGCCGGCTTCGCGATCCGCAGCGCGGCCGTCCCCGCGGACGCGCCCGCCTTCCGGCGGGCGGTGGAGGAGGGCGCTCTGGCCTTGCGCTACTGCGAGATGCTGGGGCGCATCAGCCGGCTGCGGCCGGTTCTCGCGGTGGCGGGAACGCACGGCAAGACCACCTGCACGGCCTGGATCGCCTTCGGGCTGCGCCGGGCGGGGGTCCGGGCCGGCTGGCTGGTGGGGGCCGAGGTGCCCCAGCTCCCCGCCAGCGCCGGCTGGGGCGATCCGGCCCTGCCCCTGGTGGTCGAGTCGTGCGAGTATGACCGTTCCTTCCTGCAGCTCTCCCCCGGGCACGCGGCCCTCACCAACGTCGAGGCCGAGCACCCCGACACCTATCCGGGCGGCCTGCCGGAAGTGCGCGCCGCCTTCCGGGAATTCCTCGCGCGGGTGCCCGCCGGCGGCACGGTCTTCGCCGGCCCCGAGGCCCCCGATCTCCGCGCGGGGTTGAAGGCGCAATGGGTGGAGATTCCGCCCCTCGACGAGAGTGTTCCGCTCGGGCTCCCCGGCCGGCACAATCGCCGCAACGCCGCTCTGGTGGCCGGGGTCCTGCGTTCCTTCCGCCTGGACGAGGCCGCGGTGCGCGGCGCCCTGCGCGAGTTCCGCGGCGCTTCCCGCCGCATGGAGGACCTCGGCGAATGGCGCGGCGCCCGGGTGGTCAGCGACTACGCCCACCATCCCACCGAAATCGCCGCCACCCTGCAGGCGATGGGGGAGGCGCGCCCCGGCCGGCGCATCGTGGCGGTGCTCCAGCCGCACCAGGCCGCCCGCTTCCGCGCCTACCGCGACGCCTTCGCGCCCGCTTTGGCCGCGGCCGGCGCGGTGATCCTGCTGCCGGTCTTCCGCGCGCGCGATCCCGTCCACCTCGAGGCCCGCGTGGAGGAACTGGTGCCGCTTCTTTCCGCCCGCCGCGGCCGCCGGGTGGCCGTGGCCCGCGACGAGGAAGATGCCTTCCGCCTTCTCCGGGAGGCCGTGCGCCCCGGCGACCTGATCCTCTGCCTGGGTGCCGGGGACGTGCATGAGCTTGCCCGCCGACTCCTGGCCCCCGCGCTGTCCGCTGCGGCGCTCTGAACCGCTGGCGGGCTGGACCACCTTGAAGGTGGGGGGGCCCGCGGAGCGCTTCTTCGAGCCGGCGCGGCCCGCGGATCTCGCGGATCTTCTGGCGGAACTTGAACGCCGCGGCATCCCCTGGCGGCTGCTCGGGGGGGGGGCGAACACGCTGGCGCCCGACGGCGGGGTGCCGGGCGCGGTGCTCCACACCGGTTTCCTGCGGCGCGTCTTCCGCGAGGGCGACCGCCTGCGGGTCGAGGCCGGCGCCACGCTCCCGGCCTTGGTCCACGGCGCGGCGCGCCTGGGGCTCGCCGGCCTGGAGCCGCTGGTGGGGGTGCCGGGGCAGCTTGGGGGGGCGCTGGCCATGAACGCGGGCAGCGCCGGCTGGGGGATCTGGGACGCCGTCGCCGAAGTCGGGCTCTGGGTGCCCGGCACGGGACGGGTCGTGCGCACCCGCGCGGAGATCGCGCCCCGCTATCGCGACGGCAACCTCGGGGGCGCGGTGGTCCTGGAAGCCGTGCTGGAACTCGCGCCCGCCCCTTCGGAGACGATCCGCGATCGTCTCGCGGCCCTCCTGCGGCGCAAGAACGCCACCCAGCCGGTGAAGCTCACCTCGGCCGGCTGCGCCTTCCGCAATCCGCCCGGCGAGAGTGCGGGACGGCTTCTCGAGGCGGTCGGCCTCAAGGGCGTGCGCGAAGGGGGCGCCCAGGTGAGCCCCATCCACGCCAACTTCGTGGTCAACACCGGCACGGCAACCGCCCGCGACGTCCGCGGGCTCCTCGAACGCATGCAGGCCGCGGTCCGGAAACGCTTCGGCATCTCCCTCGAACGGGAGATCGTGGTCTGGCCGGAACCCTCGGCGCCTCTTCCTCTGAAGGACCGGGCCGGGCCCGGATAAAGCCGGGAGGCCACGCAGGCCCCCCGGCTTCTCCGGACCTCAGGGCCGTCTTGCGATGGTGACGTAGTGGATGGTCAGGTTTGTGGTCCCAGTGTTCTGGAAGGTCAGCACGTCCCCGAAAGATGGAGTTGGAGACACCACTGCCTGGTCGTTGGCGCCGAAGTTGTGCTCCTGAGTGGCCGTGTCGACCGTCAAAACCGGCGGATTATTGCCCATTTTTGACATGGTGACCTTCAATTGCCCTCCATCCTGATCGCTTTTGACCGAGACGACCAAGTCATAGGCGACGAAGTCGGTCGCCCCCGGGAAAACCAGGTTCAGGTTTTCCGATTGGCCGGGATTCCCCCCCATGCCGGGCGCAAGAACAATGTCGCCGCCAGAATTCGGATGGTCCCAGCGAGAATCGCCCCCCAGGATCTTGTCCGGGCGAATGAGGAGCTGGGTGGCCATGGCCGTGGTGCTCTTGGTCTGGATCGCTTCCCCGGAGGGGCCTCGGGCCCGCACCTTGACTTCGTAAAAGGTGTCGATGGGGAGGTCATCCACATCATGGTCGCTGGCCAGCCGCAGCGGAATCACCTGGGGCTCGAACTGGGATCCGTTGGGCCTTCCGTGCGCCATGGAAAAGGGCACGAAGGGATCCGTGGTGCCCGCCTTGCGGAGCGAGAGTTCCACCGCGGGAACATTGGCGGGGATGGGCGGTCCGCCCGGTAGAGCCACCGGCCCGCTCACCGTGATGGGAATCACAAGGGGGTTCATCCCGCTCGGATAGGAAGGGTCGGCCTGGTCGGGAGTCTGGAAGGAGATGCCCAACAGGGAGTCGGAATGAGTGTGGGCCTGGGGTGCGATGCTCACCAGGCCCTTCGCCGGCTTCGGTTGGTTCAGAATGGCAAGAGGATCGATGGATTCCGTCTGGGTGAATCCGCATGGCCAGGTCACCTTGACGGTGAAATCCCCATCCGCGTTGGGATCAGGATCGTGAGCCCCCAACCCGAACTCGAGCGGGTAGCTGTGGGTCGAGGCGCCGTTGCCCTCGCCCACGTGCAGCTCGGCATATTGTTTCTCGAAACTCCCGTCCATGCTCCCATCCAGGTTGGCCTCCACAAGCACCCGGGCTCCCACGGCAAAGCGGTTGCAGAGCGGGCAGACGTTGTTCGGGTCCTCCAGGACCACGCGGATCCCCGGATGGGCCGCCGGATCGCTGCCGGTGATGTTGTGGTAGAAGATCACCGTATCCGTGGTGCCCCCTCCTGCCGCGGGAAGAACCAGAAGATCCGTGAACCCATCCAGATCCAGGTCGCCCTGAAGGACGTTGCGGGATTCCTTTCTCCACACGGGCGTGTTCCCCAGGGGCGGCAGGTAAGGCGCCGGATTCAGGTCGCGCATCTGTTTGGTTTTGTCGATGGGGTCCTGGAAGGAAAGCGGATCCTGGATGAGCTGGTTCTCGAAGAAACGGTCGAAGGCTTTCTTGTTCCCAAGAAGAACAGGGAAGACCAAGGGGTCCGTACCGGTAGCCCCCGACTTGCAGCAGGCGTAGACGTCCAGATCGCCGTCGTTGTCCATGTCGACCAGGACGATCCCCCAGGAGAACCAGATGGGGAGGATCACCACGCCATGGAGGTTCTGGGTGGAGGGATCCGTCCCATTCCCCCCAGGTTGGATCACCTCGTCCCCGTCCGAGGCCAGGGAAAGATCCCCATCCGCGGTTTGGTTGACCTGGATGAGATCCCCCATGTGGATGTCGATGCCTGGATCTCCTCTTTGTGCAGCGATGAGGTCCGGCCCCGCCAGAGAGACGTCGGTCACCACGTAATCGCTGCGGCCGTCGGCGTTGTAATCCCCGAGCGCAATCCCCATCGGGGCTCCATCACGCTTGTAGACCTGGGCCAGACTCGGATCCTGCTGCAGGAAGAGGTCCCAGGTGCGCGGCCAGAACCCGAGCCACTTCCCCTGGGGGTCATTCCCGCGGTTGATGTAGACCATCGTCTGGTCCAGCCACTCTGCCCACGGGCGGTCGTTGGAGGTCACCGAGGCGGGGAAGAAGACCGAATTTCCGTTCCACCCCTTATTGGTCACGATCAAATCCGGCCAGCCGTCGTTGTTCAGGTCGGTGAATCCCGCCGCGATGGTGGCCGAGAAGCGCAGCCACGGTTCTCCCTGCGGCATGATGAAATTCCCGTTCTCGTCCTGCGAACCGAAGACCGGGATGTAGCCGTTCCAGTGGACTCCAGGGCAGCGCTCCCCAGCGACGGCCATGGGGGCGAAGAAGGGGTATTGGGTTCGGTCGTAGGTCACGTCCCAGAAGATCCAGTCCCCGTTCGCATTGGGACCGCCGTTGAGGTAAAGGGCGTCCATCTGGCCGGTGAACCCGCGGCTCATGTCTCCCTGTGGCCCGTTTCCTATGAAGACGTCCAGCCGGCCATCCCGGTTCACATCGGCCACCGCAGCACAGGCCGAAGAGCGCGGAAAGGTGGTGCTGCCGGGATCCTCGACCCAGGGATCATTGTCAATGTCCATGGAATTGGGGTCGTCCGGTGTGATGGAGCTGGGCGCCTGTGTGTAGGCGAGCCCCGAACCATCCCCAAGTCCTGGGACATTTTGGGCCGGGTCGGGAGCGATCGGGTCGGTCTCCGCGGTCACGTCGGTGAACGTAGGCAGTTCGCCGCCGGAGGAGCCGTCGTTGCGCAGAAGTATGTTGCGCATCGGATTGGCCGGTTTCTTATTGAGCCCCATTGTGATCTTGTCGGCGAAGTTCTGGGCATTGGCGGCTCCATCGTCGCCGGAGCAGATCATGAGGAGGTCGAGGTCACCGTCGCTGTCGTAGTCGAAGGCCACGACGCCGACGGTTTCGTGGCCTTTGAAAATGGGTCCGTTGGCATTCGCGGTCGTAAATCCGAACTTGCGCCCTCCCGGTCCGCTTGCATCGGCAATGTTCCTCACCAGGAGAAGGCCGCCGAGGTCCTGGTCTTCAGGTTTCTTGGCAGTATTGCGGTTTGCCGGCAGAACCAGATCGGGGTATCCGTCGCCGGTCAGATCCACGAAAGCCGCTCCGGTCACGTGGTTGTCGAAGACCTTGACCTTGTATTCAAGGCCACCTTGCTGGTTCACAAACCCAACGCTAGTTGTCGCATCCTCGAACACGAAGCCCGGGGACTGTGCGGGAAGCTCCGTTCCAAGGAGCATGAGGCCGGAAACGGCCGTAAGAAGCATGCGGATGAATCGCATCATGGTGTTTTCCTCCAATCCAGGAAGAGGGTTTCAGGGAATGTTGTGCGAAAGGCGCTTTCCGATCATGGCAGCACCGTCACGGTGACGGCCTCGGTGGCCGCTTCGGGTTTGCCGGGC
>CAZQAP010000045.1:5931-18947 GCA_964591365.1 uncultured Planctomycetales bacterium | reverse complement strand
GCTGGGCGACAACCACCATGCAAGCCGGGACTCCCGCCAGTATGGAGCCGTCTCCCGGGAACGCCTCCAGGGAGTGGTCGTGGGCCGCCTCTGGCCTCCCGGGGCCATCGGCCTCGGCTGGGAGCACTGAAGTGGGGGCTGCGCACGAGGATCCCGGGGTGCGGCTCATGCTCGCCTTCCAGGCCGGGCAGGAAAGCGCCTTCGAAGAGCTGGTGCTGGCCTACCAGGGAGCGGTTTTCAGCATGCTGCGGCGCCTGCTCGGGCCGCACCCCATGATCGAGGATCTCGCCCAGGAGACCTTCGTGCGGCTCTATCGGGCCCGGGAGCGCTACCGGCCGGAAGGGCGCCTGGCGACCTTCCTCTTCCGGATCACCTACAACCTGGCCCTCAACCGCGTGCGGGACGACCGCCGCCAGGAGACCGCCTCCCTCGGCATCGACGGCCAGGGGAGGTCCCCGGAGCCCCAGGACGGGCGTTTGCCGCCCCCGGGAGAGGCTCTGGACCGGAAAACCTGGGCCCGGCGCATCGAAACGGCCCTGGCAGCGCTTCCGGAGAACCAGCGCGCCGCACTGGTGTTTCAGCACTATGACGGCCTGGATCTGGCCGAAATCGGTGCGATCCTCGGAATCAGTGCCAAGGCGGTGAAATCCCTGCTTCACCGGGCACGTGAGAACCTGCGCCCGATCCTGGGCCGTTACCGCGACATGGAAGGAGAAGAAAGGTGACCCGCGACTGGCTCGACGAAATGCTGGACCGCCACCCCGGGGCCAGGGCCCCGCAAGGGTTTTTCCCCCGGCTCCAGGAACGCCTTCATGCGGCCGAAGCTCTCCGGCCCGCCGGAGAACGCAGGCCCGTTCTGCGCCCCCTGTTCAGGCGGGTGCTGCCCCTGGCCGCGGCGGCGGCTTTCTTCCTGGCGCTCGGTTTCTGGCTGGGGCGCGGAGCCCCCTCGCTGGAACGGATCGACACCTCCGGGGAGACCCGCGCCGAGGCGGCCCTGCTCGAGAACCTGGACCTCCTTCAGTCCATGGATCTGCTCACCGACGAA
Organism: uncultured Planctomycetales bacterium; assembly: GCA_964591365.1. Classification (GTDB taxonomy): domain Bacteria; phylum Planctomycetota; class UBA1135; order UBA1135; family UBA1135; genus CAZQAP01. The sequence goes on along the minus strand of CAZQAP010000045.1, from coordinate 17,902 downwards.
AAAGCGGAACTGGGCCTCGTGCGCGACGGCGACGGGGTCTGGCCCGAGGAGGCGCAACGATGATCTTCGCGATGGTTTTCCTGCTGGCCCAGACCCCGGGGCCGGTGGACAGGCCGCACAACCGGCCGCATCCCGCGCCGCAGGGCCAGTCTTCGGACCGCCCCCGCACCCCTCCTCACGACCGGCCTCGGGCCGCCACGCCGGGACAGCACACCGATCTCACCCCGGAAGAGCGCGAACGGCTGCGCCGGCGTCTGGAAGAGTTCGAGAAGCTTTCTCCGGAGGAGCGCGAACGGATCCGGCGCCACTTCCAGGAGTTCCGCAATCTTCCCCCGGAAGCGCGCGAGGAACTGCGCCGCCGGTTCCAGGCCCTGGAGGAGGAACGGCGGTCCATTTGGGAGCATCTTTCCCCGGAACGGCGCGCGGAACTGGAGAAGCTTCCTCCCGAGCGCCGCCGCCGTGTCATCGAGGAGGCGGTGCGCAAGCGGCTGACCGAACAATCGGGGCGGCTGCGCCAGGTGCTGCCCCCCGACGTGGTGAAGGAACTGGAAGGCCTCCCGCTTCCCGAGCGCATCCGGCGCACGCGCGAGCTGGTGGACCAGCACCGCCGGGAGCAAATGCGCGGGCATCTGGAGAAGGCCATCGAGCAGGGCCTTCTCGGTCCCCTGGCCCGGGAATGGTTCGAGGACACCCCTCTGCCCGAGACGACGCAGGTCCTCTCAAGGCTTGAGAAGTGGCAGGTGCTGCGCATGGCCCGCAAGAACGGAGCGTTGGACCGCTTCGGCCTGGATGAAAGCGAGCGCAAACACCTGGAGGCCCTTCCTCCCGACCAGTTCTTCCGGGTTCTGGGCAGCCTGCGCCGGGGAACTCCGAAAGAGGAGGCCTTCCGGCTTCATCCCCCCGAAACGGACCGTCGTCCTCCCATAATGGACCGTCGTCCCCCCTCCCGCCCGCAACGGGACTGATCCTGGTCCGCGGTAACCTGGGGGCCCATGCGCTCCCGGTTGTTGCTCCTGGCGGGAATCCTGCTGGCCGCCCTCGTTGCGGTGCTCCTTTTCTGGAACCCGGGCCCGGGTTCTTCCACCGCAAGGAAGGAAGCCGCCGCGGACCGGGCGGCGCCCCTTCCCGCCCCTGCGCCTTCGAAAGCGGGGGAAGCGGCTGTCGCACCGGACTCCCCGCCGGAAACCCGCCAGACGGCGCCGGAAGCCGCCCTGGCGCGCGTGCGGCTGATCGTGCGGTTGAGCGAAACGGGGAAGCCATTCACTGGTGCGAGGGTCTGGCTTCTTTGGAAAGATTCCGCCGGAGCCGAACGGAAGGAAACCGGGCGCACGGACCCGCGCGGAGTCTGGGAGTGGGAGCATCCCCCCGGCGGGCATCTTCTGGGTGCGCGGGTGGCCGCGACGGCCGCCACCGCCCCGGCGACGAAGCCCATTCAGTTGCCTCTTGCCGCCGGCCTCGACCTGGAGGTGAAGCTGTGGGCGGATCCTGCCGGGCGCATCGCGGGCCTGGTGAAGGACGAGCAGGGCCGGCCGGTTTCCGGGGCCACCGTTTCGGGATGGAACGGGCGGGATTCCCGTGGTCAGGGCGGCCGGGGAGCCGGCGACCCGGCGGCGGAGACCCGCACCGATGCCGGAGGGCGCTACGAACTCGGGGGGTTCGGCATGGAATTCACCGTGTTCGCCGAAGCGCCCGGACTCGTCTCCGACCGCCGTTACACGGGAGGTTTCGCGGAGTCCCGCCGCTTCGAGGGCATCGACTTCATTCTCGTCCCCGGCTACACGCTGACGGGGGAGGTCCTGGGGCCCGACCGAAGGCCCGTCGACGACGCGGCGGTCCATCTGGTTCTCCCGGATGCCTGGGGATCGCGGCGGGCCACCGCAATCCCGGGGGTGTTCCTGAACCGGGATTTCCGGTTCGAAACCCGCACCGATGCGGACGGGCGCTTCACTATCGGCGGGTTGTTCGCTCGGGACTGGCAGATCCAGGTCCATTCCACGGTCGCGCCTCCCTGGGAAGGGACCTTGGAGCCCGGCCAGAAGGAGATCCGGATCGTTCTCGAAGGAGGATTCGCGCTGGAAGGGCTGGTCCTCGACTGGCTCGGTGGGCCGGCCGAGGGCGCGGAGGTCCGGCTGCAGCCGCAGGAATCGTCGCTCCCCCTCGTGACACGTTCCACCCGGACCGACGCACGGGGAAGATTCCGGATGACCAACCTGGGAACGATGGCCCGTGCCCGCCTGCTCGTCCATGCCGCGGGAAACGCCGTGGCGGTGCTCGAGAAGATCGTCGTTAAACCCGGCATGCCGCCGCTGGTCGTCCGTCTGGAAAAAGGGCTGGCCCTGGCCGGGCAGGTGCAGGATGCGCGGGGCGAACCGGTCGCTTCCGTTCCCGTGAGCATCCGCGGGCCGAGAATCCTGGACGAGTTCCGCATCCCCGTCCGCACGGGCGAGAGTCTGTTCGGCTTGGAACGGGTGAAGACCGGCGAGGACGGCCGTTTCCGCTTCGTGGATCTCTACCCCGGGGATTTCACCGTGAAGGCTGCGCCACAGGGAAACCGGCCGGGCGCCTCCACCATCGCCCCCGCGGGAACCGAGGGGCTCGTCCTGGTCCTGGGAGCCGAAAGCGGAGGCAAGGCGGTCTTCTTCGGCAAGGTGCGCAACGCCGAGACCGGCGCGCCGCTCCCCGGAGCTTCGATCTCCGTCATGCAGGTGCGCCGCATGGATGCCCATTCCTGGGGGGCTCGGGGCGTGGCCATGGCCACCAGCGCGAAGGACGGTTCCTTCGAAGCGAAGCCCGTGGAACCGGGGGAACTCTACGTTTGGATCACGGCCAAGGGGTTTTCGAGCTGGCAGAATAAGCGTGCCGAGGTCGAAGCGGGCCGGCACTTCATCGCCGCCGATCTCCATCCCGCGCGCACCCTGCTGGTCAAGGTGGTGGACGCGGGCGGAAACCCGGTGCAGAGGGTTTCCTTGGAGGTTCTCGACCCCGAGGGCAAGCAGCTTTCGATCACCGTTTCCCAGGGAGGTTCCACGACCCAGGTGCAGACCGACTCCGAAGGGATCGCGGGACTCGCCGGCCTGCCTGCGGTTCCGGTCACGGTCCGCGTCACCGACCTCGGGCTTCTCCTGGGCCGCTTCGACTTCGATCTCACGCGCCCCACCGAGGGGACCCGGGAATTGCGCCTGCCCATCTCCTTCGAGAAGCCCCGCAGGGTCTTCACCATCCGGATTGTGGAGAAGACCGCCGCCGGCGCCACGAAACCGCTGGAGACGCTCTGCACGGTGCGCGCCTACGACGAGGAAGGCCGCTTGGTGGGACAGGCCAGCTCCCTGCCGGACCGGACCGACCCCGGCGTCGAACCTTCCCCCTCTTCCGAGGTTTCCCTTTCCCTGCCCCGGAAACCCTGCCGCCTCGAAATCACCGCGGAGGGCTTCCAGCCCGCCGAGGCTTTTGCGGAGGAGAACTACCAGGTCAAGGACGTGACGCTTTCCCGCCGCTGAAGGCGACCGCGGACTTTCCCGAAGCCCGCGTCAGGCGAGGTGTTCGCGGATGCGGGCGTCGAGCGCGGCCTGGTCCGCGGCGAAGGCGAAGCGGCCGGCCAGGGTGAAGAGCGCGTCGAGTCCGGTCTCCCCGCGGGCCACCCGTTCGCGCCAGCGGTCGCGGCTGGGGAGCTTCCCTTCGGCGGCGATGGCCCCGAGGTCCCCGGCCGAAAGGCGCGGGAAGATGTTCCCCTCCCCGGCCTGCTCCAGGGAGTCGCGGATCCCTTCCGGCGTTGCCGAAACAGGATCGAGATCGCGGGCCAGCTCCGCGCAGACCCCCCGGAAGGAATCGGAGATGCCCCACAGGGTCTCGAACCCTTCGAGCTGCGGATCGACCCCCTCGGCGAAGACCGGCTCGTAGATCTCGGCCGTGCGGTCGGAGAGCGATTCGGGGGTGTGACCGTCCGCCACGAACCCGGCCGCCACCTTGGTGGGGATCGTCATCACGTCGAGCCCGGCCAGGAGGGCCACCTGCTCTTCCGCCCGGAAGCTGGCACCGATCTGCCTCGACGGCGCCCCCAGGGCCTCGCGCAGCTCGCGCACGGTCTTCTGGCTGGCCAGGGTGGCGCGCTCACCGACGAGTCTGCCGTCCCCGAGTTTGTTGCCGGCCACGTAAGCGTTCAGGCGCCCCATGAAAACGTTCACCCAGGAGGGGCGCGCCACAGAGACGACGAGGTGGTTCTCGCGCGCCGAGAACCCCAGCGTGAAGTTGACCGGGATCCCGTTCTCCTCCAGGCGGCGGGCCGCGATCAGGCCGGCCGGGGTCAGCGGCACCTTGACGATGAAGCGCGCCGGGCAGAGGGCGTGGTAGCGGCGGCCGTAGAGCACGCTCCGCTCCACGTCGTCGGCCAGATCGGTGTGCAGTTCCACGCTCACGTAGCCGCCGAAACGCTCCACCAGGCGCAGCCCGTGGCGGGCATTGAGGGCGAAGGCGATCTCGAGGATCAGCTCCTTTTCGGCAATGTCGGGCCGGTCTTCGCGGGCGGCCCGTGCCGCCCGGGGGATCCATTCGTCGTAGATGCCCTTCTGGATCTCCTTGTTGAGCAGCGAATTGTTGGTGGTGAGGGCGGTGAATTCCGCGCTCCACTGCGCGCTCGCGGCCTCCATGTCGCCGGTATCAAGCCAGAGCTCGGTTCCGAGTTCGCGCATGCGGCTCCAGAGGGGATGGGAAACGGCTTGCAGGGCTTCTTCTTTCACGCCTTCCCGGATGACGGCGTTCAGCTGGGTGGCGGTGAGGAGGGAACTCTCGGTCATGCGGGCAGGATACCCGCGAGCCCCGGTTCCCCCAAACCGCACCGCCTTCCCGGGAAACCGGGCGTCACTTCCACCAATCGGTGGCGAACGCCCACTCGGGAAGCTGGGATGCTTTTGGAGCACCGGGCTTGATGAGAAGCTCACGCACGCCGCCGGCAGAAACCGTGCGCACGAAAACTTCGTCCGGAATCCCCCGCAGGGAGGCGAGCGCCTTGTGGATCGCCTGGGGAAGGCCGTCCAGGCCGTCCAGCATGGCGGGGAACGCATCCTCGCCCTTCAAGCCCTCGAAGACCACCCAGTCGGTGTCCCCCAGCCGCAGAGAGGTCTTCGTTCCGTCGCGGACGATCTTCACCGGGCCCGCGGCGGGCGCCAGGGCCGAAGCTTTCTCCAGGCGGGCCAGGGTGGGGCCGATGCGCCCTTCCATCGTCTTGCGGCGCGCTTCCGGCATGGCCGACAGCCTGGCCCGCAGCGCGCTCGCTTGCCGGGCCGCTTTGGAAAAAGCGGAATCGCAGGGAATGGCACCGTTGTCCGCCTGCAGAGGCCCCAGTTTCAGCCTCTGGAACCGGTCTCCGGTCTGGAGCATCCAAAAACCCTCCGCAGCCCGCTCCCAAAGCAGGCTGTTCTTCGCGGTCCAGAGGCTTTCGGAGTGCTGCGCCGTCACCGGGTCCTTGCCGGTGGCTTTCAGGGTTTCCTCCACATGCAGGGGCAGGAACCGGCAGTCCACAAGCGGAGCCCGCACCGTCCGGAAGACCGCATCGAACCACACGCGCACTTCGTCGTCCGTTTTGATGACCGCCAGGACCGGCGGGACCATGCCGTGGTCGGTGATGTTGAAGCGCACCTCGCCGCGCACCCGCACGCCGCCGTCGAACTCCTGGGTGACGTGGATCGGGAAAGTCCGCATGCGCGACACGCCGTGGATGAGAAAACGGCCGCGCATGGCGAGATCCCCCTGCCAGTCGTCCAGCTTGCCGTCCAGGCGGTCCAGGTAGAAGGTGATGCGCGGGTATTTGTCCGGTTCCAGGTTGGAGAACATCTCCTCGTCCCGCCCGGCGTTGCCGCTGTCGAGCGACTTGACGTTCAGCCAGACCTTGCCGCCCACCGTGGAGCCGAACACTCCGGCATGCAGGTGCACCTCGCCCTCCAGGTCGCTGCTCTTGGCGGTGAAATCTTCGAGGGTCGTGGAGCCGTCGAAACCCGCCTGGCTGGCGGCCGGATCGAGCTTCAGGCGCAGGAACTGGATCCCCTTGGATGCGGGAAGGGCCTGGGGAGCCTGGGGAAGCAGCAGGGGCAGGAGGAAGATCATGGGTTTCCGTCCACCGAAAGGAGGTTCATTTCCGCGCAGAGCCCGGGCCCGAAGGCGATGAGCAGGATCTCGGACTTCCCGTTGGAGGCGAGCCCGTCCTGGAGGGCGAGGTCGAGGACGGTGAGCACGGAGGCCGAAGAGAGATTGCCGAACCGCCGCAGCGATTCGCGCGACGGGTCCAGGGCCCCGGGCCCCAGCCCGAACATCTCCGCGTAGGAGTCGAGGATGCGCCGGCCGCCGGGGTGGACGAGATGGCGGGCCAGCCGGTCCGGAGAGCTGTCGTGGGCGTCGAGGAATTCCTCGATCACCGGCTTGAGCCCCCGTTCCAGGATGACCGGCAGGGAACGGTCCAGGAAGATCTGCAGACCCAGGCTTCCGACCCGGAAGCCCATGACCGACTCCGTGTTCGGGAAGAGATGGGAGCCGGAGGCCAGGAAGTCGAGTTTTCCATGGCCCGGACCGACCACCACCGCGGCGGCCCCGTCGCCGAAGATCACCGCGGAGATGAGATTGGCGCGCGACTGGTCTTCGTGGACCAGGGTCAGGGAGCAGAGTTCGACCGAAACGAGGAGCACCCGCATCCCGCCGGCGGCCAGCCGGGCGGCCAGCCCCAGCGACATGGCCCCCGCCGCGCAGCCGCTCTCGGTCACCGGGATGCGCAGCACGTCCCTTCGCAGGCCGAGCGCCGACACCAGGTTCACGTTCATGGCCGGAATCATCATTCCGGTGCAGGAGACGTCGATGAGCACGTCGATCTGCCCGGGTTCCAGACCGGCGCGTTCCAGCGCCTGCTGCGCGGCTTCGGCGGCCAACTGGGGGGCCTTCTGACGGTAGGCCGCGTTCCGGTCGGTGAAATCGCGCGGCGTGGGGATGTCCAGGGCCGGCTGGACGAAATGGCGCCATTCCACGCCTGAGTTCTCGATCAGATCCCGGATGAAACCGGGATCCTCCCCGGGGAAGATGCGTTTCAGCCCTTCCAGGATGTTGGCGGTGCCTTCCCGGAATTCGGGGAAGGCCGTCCCCGCAGAGAGCACGGTGGCGCCACGACCTGTCGATCGGAAATCCATTCTTCTTGCTGATGTCCCGGGATTGATTCGGACGATCGGGGGCGAAGTTACTTCGTTTGGGGAGGGGGCCCTTCCAGGACGGCGCGCATCTCCTCCGCCGAAGCCATGCCGGGGACGAGGGAAGAAAGGACTTCTCCATGATCGGAGACGCGGATCAGCCAGATTCCGGGCTGGCCGTCGCGCAGGGCGAGCGCGGTGCGCCCGGCGTCGTCGATGAGGATGGGGCCCCCGGGGTCGAGCGCCGAGGTGAGAAGCTGGTCGTCGAGTTCGGATCGCTTGAGATCGTCGAGGGCGGATTCGTCCACGAGGGTGACCACCGAACTGCCGGGCCAGGCGCTTGCCACCGCGGACCGGCGGGCCAGGAGGGAATCGATGTCGCCGCCGTCGCCGACCAGGAAGACGTTGGGAAAACCGACCAGCTCGGCCACGAGCCCGGGGCCGTCGAGCACGCTTTCCACCTGTCCCAGTTCCGGCCGGCGTTTCTGGGGAGCCGGCGGCGAGACGCACCCGTTGAAGAGAACCCAGAGGAAGAGAGCGCTCCCCAGGGGGAGGGCGAGAAGGAGGAGACGGGTTTTCCGGGCCATGGAGTTCTCTCAAGGCGGCCCGGTAGCGGCGAATCGCCCCCCCAGGCCCTGATAACCTAACGTCAAGTGCGGATTCCGTCACTTCCCTTTCCGCAGGCCCGGGAGCTGGCCTGCCCCCGTTTCCTGGATCTCCGCAGCCCGCGGGAGTTCGGGCTGGACCATGTCCCCGGGGCCCGCAACGTCCCTCTTTTCGACGATGAACAGCGGGCGCTGGTGGGTTTCCTCTACAAGCAGGTCTCGCCTGAACTGGCGCTCGAGGAGGGGCTTCGGATCGTGCGGGGCAGGCTTTTCCGGTTGCTGGAGAGGATCCTCGGCCATTCCCTTCCTCCGGAGACAGTTACTTTTCGGTTCCTGGAGGTGGCCCGCATGCTGCGGGCCGGACCTCCCCCCGCCCTGGAACTCGTTCCGGCCGCCGCGGGGAGCATCGGCGAGGCGCCCCTGGTCCTCTCCTGCTGGCGCGGCGGCAGCCGCTCCCGCTCCGTGGCCGCCCTGCTGCTGGCCCTGGGGCAGGGACCGATCGTCCACCTCGCGGACGGTTACAAGGGCTACCGCGCCTGGGTGCGGCGGCGGCTGGCAGCCTTCGATTCCGCCACCCCCCTGATCGTTCTGCGCGGCCCCACCGGGATCGGGAAGACGCGCATCCTGCACCGTCTCGAAGAGACGCTCCCCGGCTCGACGCTCGATCTGGAAGGGATGGCGCGCCATCGTTCCTCCATCCTGGGCGACGTGGGCCTGGAGCCCGCCGGGACGCGCACCTTCGAAAGCGCCCTTGCGGCCCGTTTGGAGGAAATGGGGCCTCCGCCCTGGTTCGTGGAAGGAGAGAGCCGGAAGGTGGGCGACCGGGTCGTTCCCGAGAACCTCTTCCATGCCATGGAGAACGGGGTCCAGGTGAGGCTGGACGCCCCGCTCGCGCACCGCATCCAGGTCCTTCAGCAGGACTACCTGGCATCCCCCCAAGTCGTCGCCCAAGTCGCCGAGCGGCTCCCCTTTCTCGAAAAACGGCTGGGATCCGCCTGGGTGGGCCGTTTGCAGGACTGGCTGCAGGCCGGGGCCTGGGAAAAGGTGGCCCAGGTCCTGCTGGTCAAGTATTACGATGTACGCTACGCCCGTTCGGATCGCCGCCGCTCTTGGGGGGCCCGTCTGGACGTGACCCGGCCCGGCTGCCTCGAGTCCCTCCTGGCCTTGCGGTCGGAAAGGGTCTTCCCCGCTTCGAACCCCGCTTCCACCCTCGCCTCCATCCCCTGATGTGCGGTTTCATCGGCATCGCCGCCCGGCCCGGCACGGACGCCGCTCCGCAGGCCTACGAGGCCCTCATTGCGCTTCAGCACCGCGGGCAGGACGCCGCCGGGATCCTTTCCTTCGACGGCATGTTCCACCTGCGGAAGTCGAACGGGATGGTGCGGGACATCTTTTCCTCCTCCGACATGAAGCGCCTGCGCGGCAACCTCGCTCTGGGGCACGTGCGCTACCCCACCGTGGGCATGGGGACCGACGAGGACGCCCAGCCTTTCTACATCAACTTCCCCTTCGGGGTGGGGATGGCCCACAACGGGAACCTCACCAACTTCCTCGACCTGAAGGGGCGCCTCTTCCCCCAGGAGAACATCTGCCTGCAGTCCTCCTGCGACGTGGAAGCGATCCTCTACGCCTTCGCCCGGGCCATGCAGGCCACCGACCCCATGGCGCCGCTGGCCGATCGCATGCAGGCCGCGCTCGAATCGGTCTTCCACCGCGCCAAGGGGGCCTACTCGGTGGTCGGAATGCTGGCTCCTGGCGTGCTTTTCGCCTTCCGCGACCCTTACGGAATCAAGCCCTGCATCGTGGGACGCCGCGAGACTGCGGAAGGACCCGAATGGGCCGTGGCCTCGGAAAGCGTGGCGCTGGACGTCCTGGATTTCGAGCGCGTGCGCGACCTGGGCAATGGCGAGGGTTTTTTCGTGGAACCGGGCAGGGAACCGGTCTTTCTGTCGGTTGCCCAGAAGCCCCACCGCCCCTGCATCTTCGAGCTGGTCTATTTCGCGCGCCCGGATTCCTTTCTGGACGAGATCAGCGTCTACAAGACCCGCCGCCGGTTCGGGGAGGCGCTCGGCCGCCAATGGATGGAAACCCGCGCCCCGCTCCCCGACGTGATCATTCCGATCCCCGACTCTTCAAGGGACGCCGCCCTGGCCATGGCCCAGATCCTGGGAGTTCCCTACCGCGAGGGCTTCATCAAGAACCGCTACATCGGGCGCACTTTCATCATGCCAAGCCAGAAGGAGCGCATTGACGCGGTGCGGCGCAAGATCAACCCGATCAATCTCGAGTTCGAAGGCAAGGACGTGCTTCTGGTGGACGACTCGATCGTGCGCGGCAACACCTCGCACAAACTGATCGAGATCGCACGCCGGGCCGGGGCAAGAAAGGTTTTTTTCGCGGCCACCTCCTCGCCGCTCATCTCGCCCTGCCCTTACGGCATCGACATGGCCACCCGTTCCGAATTCCTGGCGCGCGGCAAGAGCATGGACGAGGTGCGCCGCGAGATCGGCGCCGACCATCTGGTCTATCTGGAACGCGAGCGCATGGTGGCGGCCGCCCGCGCGGGAAACCCCCGCATCGAGGAGTTCTGCCTGGGGTGTTTCACGGGAACCTATCCCACCGAGGAGGCCCGCAGCCACCTCGAAGCGATCGAACTGGAACGCCTGGCCGTCCACGTGTAATCCTCCCGGGGGGGCGTGGCCGGCCGCTTCGGCTCCTTTTCCCGCTTTTTTGGGCCCGGATTTCGGCAAAGCATATTCCAAGGAAATCCGCCTCCCAACGGAGTTTCCTCGGGTTTCCCACAAGTTTTCCACAGAAATAAGTGGAAAAGCAGCGGTTTGTTGCGGTGAGATGCGGCTTGCCGGTGAGGTCTCCGGGACCACGGACCGGCTTCCGCCGGGCGGGAGGCCCGCACGGAGATGAACAACGCAACCAAGGGCCTGGAAATGGAAAGGTCCGTCCCTTCCCGAAACGGCTGGCGCCACGTGGCCGAGATCGAACATCGCGTGCGCCGGATCCTTTTCGAGATTCGTTTGAAACGCAACATCCGCCTGGAGCAGAGGCTGAAGCACCTGGTCCACGACCTCCGCCGCCGGGCGTAGCCCGGAACGGCGCAAGACCTTCAGCTGCCGGCGTAACCCCAGGTTCCGGCTGTCAGCAGCCCGGAATGGGAGGCCCTATCCTTTCTTCATGAAAGGAGAGGGGGAAGCCCGGCGCCACCAACCTCCTCACCGGTCTCTGGGACGCCAAGATGGACCGCGCACCGGTCCTGGCACTCACCGGACAGGTCGACACCCAGGTGCTCGCCCCGGGCGCCTTCCAAGAGGTCGATCTCGCCGCGGCCTTCGAGGCGGTGGCCGGCTGGAGCCAGACCGTACTTCCCGGCAGCCGCCATGCCGAACTGACGAACCTGGCGGTGAAGCACACGCTCTTGAAGCGCGAGGTGGCGCACCTGATCCTGCCCAACGAGGTGCAGACCTTTCCGGTGGCCGAGGACGAACCCGCGGGCGGCCCCGAGGGGCGCATGCCGCGGCTGGAGATCGCCCCCGCTCCGGAAAATCTTGCGGCCGCCCTTGACCTTCTGCATCAGGCGAAGCGCCCGGTGATCCTGGTCGGGCACGGGGCGCGCTTCGCGGAGAACTGCGGCGGGTTCGGCGCCCGCGTCGCCTCCGTCGGGCAGCTCGACGAAGCCCTGGCCCGCGCCCAGGCCTTCGAAGGCCCCGCCCTGGTCGAGATCGCCACCGACTCCGAGCTGATCTGACTTCAGCCGGCCGGCGGTTCGCCGCTTCGTTCCCGCAGCGTGCGCTCGAGGATCGGGAGGACGGCCCGGTCCCGATCGTGCCCCAGAGCCTTCTTCAATCGGATGAGGTCGGGCAGATCGAGGATCCGCACTGCCCGACCCGCGCCGAGGTCGACGCTTCCGGTGTGGGAGATCAGTTCCTCGAAGCCCTCTCCGGTCACGGTCCTTCCCAGGAGATCCACCGGCCCCAGGAGGGTCAGGGCCGTTTCCAGACGGCGGAGGTTGCCGGGCCGGGGCGAATAGACCAGATCGAGATCGAAGGTGGAGATCGGAGCGCCGTGGAGGACGGCGCAGACCCCGCCGATGACGAGGAAGTCCACCGCCTCCTCCGAGAAGATCTCCAGGAGGGCTGCGAAGTCAATTTCCGCGTCGTGCACGCCGCAGCCTCCCGAGGGAACGGACGTTGC
>CAZQAP010000045.1:0-5831 GCA_964591365.1 uncultured Planctomycetales bacterium | reverse complement strand
CGAAGTCAATTTCCGCGTCGTGCACGCCGCAGCCTCCCGAGGGAACGGACGTTGCCCTGGAGTACCCGCAGGCGTTCGCGCGGGGTCAGCGAGAGCATCCAGCGGATCAGGGTGACGTCGACACCATCCCCAGCGGGTCCGGCGCCGGCCGGACCTCGCGGAACTGCTTCCGGCTTCCGGGGAGGGGGATCCGCCGCCTTCATGTCCGCCGCGATCCTAGCAGGAGTCCGGCGGGCAGCCGCCTTTCGGACCTTTTCCTTTCTTGGGAGGATGGTGTTCGTCGGGGGCGGGGGGGACCTGGAAGAGACGGCCGTCCTCGAGGCGCAGGGCGGTCAGCTTGCCGCCCCAGACGCAGCCGCTGTCGAGCGCGAAGAAGCCCGGCCCGCCGCGCGGGCCGAGGGAGGACCAGTGGCCGAAAAGGACGGTGAGTTCCTTGGGGCGGGGATGGGGAAGTTCGTACCAGGGATGCAGGCCGGCGGGCAGGTTTTCGGGCGGACCGGGGAAGCCCGTGCGCATGCGGCCCTCGGAATCACAGACCCGCAGGCGGGTCAGGACCGCCACGGCCGGCTCCAGTTCCGGCCAGGGGGCCGGCGGTTTTTCGGGTCCGCGCGCGGTCGCCATGGCGAGGAACTCCCGGCTCCGCAGGCCGCGCAGCGCGGCTTCCGCGGCGCGCGCCAGCTCTTCGGCCCGCTCCAGAGTCCATGCGGGAAGAAGACCGGCGTGCACCAGGAGCCGGTTCCCCTCGCGGTGGGTGAAGGGCCACCCGCGCACCCAGGCGAGGAGTTCTTCCGCGTCGGGGGTGCCCAGGATCGGCTGGAGAGGGTGGCCGTCCCCGGCCGTCTCGACTCCGGCCGCGAGGGCGAGAAGGTGCAGCTCGTGGTTGCCCAGCACGACGGTGATCCGCTCGCGGAGGGCGTAGGCCCAGCGCAGCACTTCGAGCGAGCGCGGGCCGCGGTTGACGAGATCACCCACCAGCCAGAGACGGTCCCGGCCGGGATCGAAGGCGATTTTCGCGAGCAGGGCCTCCAGGCTGCGGAAGCAGCCCTGGACGTCGCCGATCGCGTAGGTGGCCATGGGCGCCATTCTGGCGCCGCCCCCGGTTTCTTCCGGCTGCTAAGATCGATTTCCCGCTTTTCCCACCCCGAACCCCGAACCCCGAAGCCACCCAATTCCGAGGACCCTCATGCGCCGCATCCGTCCCTTCCGCGACCTTCCCCTTCTTCTCCTGCCGTTCCTGGCGCTCCTCGCCCCGGCGGCCCCGGCCCAGGAGCCGGTCGACCAGCAGGCCGTCGAGGCCATCCGCACGGAGGGCCTGGAACACAGCCAGGTGATGGAGACCTTGAGCTGGATCACCGACGTCTACGGGCCGCGGCTGACCGGTTCGCCCAACATCAAGCGCGCCCAGGAATGGGCCCGCTCGCAGCTCGAGGCCTGGGGGCTGGCCGACGCCCACCTCGAAGCGTGGGGTCCGTTCGGGCGCGGCTGGCGCCTGGAGCGCTTCCAGATGCACGTCATCGGCGACAATCCCTTCCCGGTGCTGGCCTTCCCCAAGGCCTGGTCGCCCGATTCGGAAGGCACCGTGCAGGCGGACGTGGTGCTCTTCAACCCCCAGACCGACGAGGATCTCGACCGCTTCCGCGGCAAGCTCGAGGGCAAGATCGTGCTCATCGAGGAGCCGCGCAAGACCGAGGAGCCCTTCGAGGCCTACGCCTCGCGCACCGATGCCGAGCATCTTCTCGAGATGGCCGATGCACCGCCCCCGGCACCCGCGAGCGGCGATTTCTCGAAGCGCTACAAGAGCTATCTCGATCGCTTCCGCAAGCAGATGGAGCGCATGAAGCTGGTCTACGGCCAGCACCCCGCCGCCATCCTCGACCGCTCCTACAAGGGCGACTACGGCACGATCTTCGTCTCGGCGGCCGCTGTACCCGCCCCGGAAGGGGCGGATTTCTTCAACCGCCCGCACGCCTGGGATCCCGACGTCCAGGAAGTCGTGCCGCAGTTCACCCTGGCGGTCGAGCACTACAACCGCATCGCGCGCATGCTCGAGAAGGGGGTGCCGGTGCGCATGGAGTTCCAGCTCGACGTCTCCTTCCACGACGAGGACATGATGGAGCACAACGTGGTGGCCGAGATCCCCGGAACCGATCCCGAGCTGGGCGATCAGGTCGTCATGGTCGGCGGGCACTTCGACTCCTGGCACGCCGGCACCGGCGCCACGGACAACGGCGCGGGGAGCGCGGTGATGATGGAGGTCATGCGCATCCTCCAGAAGGTCTACGGCGACCTGGGGCGCGCGCCGCGGCGCACGATCCGCATCGGGCTCTGGTCGGGCGAGGAGCAGGGTCTTCTTGGCTCGCAGGCCTACGTGAAGGAGCACTTCGCCGAGATCCCCGGCCGCGGCAAACCGCCCACGGCCCTCAAGCGGGAACAGCGCCTGGTCTCGGCCTACTACAACCTCGACAACGGCACCGGCAAGATCCGCGGGGTCTACCTGCAGGGCAACGCGGCCGTGGCGCCGATCTTCCGCGCCTGGCTGACGCCCTTCAAGGATCTGGGCGCTTCCACCCTGACGCTCCAGAACACCGGCGGCACCGACCACCTCTCCTTCGACGCGGCCGGGATCCCCGGCTTCCAGTTCATCCAGGATCCCATCTCGTACGGGACGCGCACCCACCACTCCAACATGGACGTGTGGGATCACGCGGTCGAGGACGACCTGAAGCAGGCCGCCACGATCATCGCCTCGTTCGTCTACCACACCACCGAACGCGACGGAATGCTCCCGCGCAAACCGCTCCCGGCCCCCAAGCCCACCGAAGCCTCAAGCCGCTGAATCCAGAAGTACCGTGCCGGGGCAATTTGTTCATGATTCGCGACCCGGCACGGAAGAACCCGGCGCGGGGAGCGGTTCCCCCAGGGTCACCCCTTCGAGGGTGACCCTGCACTTTCGGGCATGGAGCCGGACCCCGGCCGCGCGGGCCTCCTCCAGGGCGCTTGCGAAGGCGGGATCGATGTCGCGGGCCGCCTCGACACGGGCGGCGTCCTCGCGCTGCACGAGGAAGAGGACCGCGGCCCCGTAGTTCCCGGATTCGGCCTCGCGGGCGAGTTCCCCCAGATGGCGGCTCGCCCGGGCCGAAACCGCGTCGGGAAAGAGGGCCACGCCGTCGCGAACGAGCGTCACGCTCTTGACTTCCAGAAGCATCCGGCGCGCGTCGCGTTTCAGTAGGAAATCCACGCGGGAGCGGCCCAACGGAAACTCGGCCCGTTCGAGCGTCCAACCGCGGAACTCCTCCATGGCTCCGGTTTCGAGCCCCCGCCGCACCAGCCGGTTGGGAAGCGTGGTGTCGAGCGAGACCCGTCCTTTTCCGTCCGCGGTCTCGATCAGAACCGCCGTCCATTTCGTCTTCCGCCCTGCTCCCAGCGCTTTTCGGATCCAGATCCGCCGGCCTTGGACCAGAAGCTCCTTCAGGCGCCCGGGGTCGGGAAGGTGCGCGAGGAGCGGCTCTTCCGTCTCCCTCCGCACCCGGACCAGGAACTGCCCGGGCCGCTCAAGAAAGCGCGCCTCGAAAAGCGGAGGAAACCCGATTGAGCAGAGCACCAGAACTGTGGAATCTCGGAGGGTCTGCCCTACTTGTACCCGAGCACCCGGACCCTGGCCTCCTCGCCCGAGAATACCTCCACCTCGGGGAAGGGGAAATGCAGATCGGGTCTGTCCGGAGCGAGGATTTCTACAATCTGGTATTTCCCTGGAGGAACCATCTCCAAGGTGTACGGGTTCCTTGAAAAATCCTTGGTGAAATCACCCCGATCCTTGATGAAATCACCCCGATTGCCCAAGAATCGGATCATGACTTCCAGGGGACCCGCGAAAGGCTTGTTCTCCTGATCCAGCACCTCGCAAGAAACCCTTCCCAGATCCCCCAGAGGGATCTGGATTCGAGCCGTTTGATTCGAGGAGATGGAAACCTGCAGTTCGCCGACAACATCATTGGGGAAATGGAAGAACCCATTGATGGTTTCAAACGAAATGTCGTAGATTCCGGCGGGAATCCCATGGATCGTTTGTTCCGAAAAGTCCGAAACCCCGAACTCGAAAATGCTGCCGTCCGATCGGTTCATGGAAAACGTCCCGACGAGCTTTTTCCCGTTCCCCGCATCTTGCGGAAACCGGTAAGGGGGCACGAAGGAAATAAGCAGATCCCCCCAATCAGATTCCCTTGCAATCAGGTTGATGGTTCGGACTTCCAGCCCTTTCCGAAGAGGCGGAAGGAAAAAGGAGAACTGAAGAGGCTTGTAGCCTGGGAGGGAGATCGCAGCTTGAACAGGTCCCAATTTTCTTTTGGATTTCACGGAGGTCTTGGTGAAAAGGCGGTTTTGGGAATCGTATGTTTCCAGAACAGAATCTGGAATGCCGGCCAATCCCAAACGAAAATCCTCAAAGGGATGCCCGATGGAACGGGCATCCGGATCCAACATCTTGCTGCTGATACCCTTGAAGCTCTTGAAAAGCCTTGGAGAAGTCTTGATCGGTTCTCCGTCCTGGCCGAGGCAACGAACAAGAAGACCGAAAACCGGATAGATTTTTAGGACGACTGGATCCCGGAGCGGCAAGGGAACCTTGACGGGCTGTTCCGCCCCTACAGACCCATTTCCTCCTGCGATCAAGAAGACCGGACGCCCGGGTTCCATGGTCGTGAAGAGGAAATGACCCTCCGAATCCGTTTGCACCATCTCGAATCCGGTTCCCGCACCTTCGGAACCAGGCGGAGAGGAAAATGTATCTGGAAGTCTGCTTGACGGGAGCGCAAGGACCGAAATTCCAGAACCCGCAGGCTGGCCTTCCGGATTCACAACGGTCCCCGCAAGGCGTGCTCCATGTTTCAGGAGGAGAAGGATGGTTTCCGAGGGAGGAACGTCCAGGATTTTGCGAGTGGGGATGAAGTCCGAAAGGGCGGTGGTCACCTGAAGCGGAAAGGAATCCTCTTCCGCCGAAAAGGACCAGCGGCCGGAAGTTCCGGTCAGACCCTTCTCCAAGAATTCATGTGGGCCCTCAACTGTGACGGGGGCTCCATCCAAGGGTTCCTTGGTCTGCTCATCGACGACCTGTACCTGGAACGCCTTTTTCCTCAAGGGATTCTCACTCCGAGTGGAAGCCGAAGGATTCCTTGCCACTGGAATGGGAATCACATACCGGTTCGGGCTGATCGACTCCAAGGCAGGAAACGGTCCAGTTTTCCCGCTGGGAATCTGTTCGCGTTCCTGAGAACGAAGGAAGATCCAAATGAACGCGCAAAGAACAACAATGACAATGAAATACTTTTTCATGGAATGACCCCCTAGCCTATTCGTCCTGGCTTGGCCAAATTTTCACAAACAGGCTACGTCTGCATCATTAGGTCCTCCTGGAGGGCCTGACTTGATGAGCGTGCAACTTCCCATTGTAGAACAAGCCGAGCAGGGCGACCGTTTACCCGGCTTATGATGCCGCTCAATAAGGTGGCAACAAGGGTCTTCAGATTCAGAAGTACAAACACAATAATAGTACGGGCCTTTGGCAACACAATCCTCCTTGAAGTTACATAAATCAAGCTGTTGGTCGCAACCACCCGAACAAGCGAAAGTCCAGTTGGTTGACCCTTTATCCTTGTGAGCGGACATGTTGCAACCACTCCGGAGTTTGGTTGTAACTGTGGGGCCCACGGCCCCAATGCGAGTAGAGAGAAAACCTCCTGCGGCCAACAGGAGGAGGAAAAAGGAAGTCAGGACACGCATGCTCATTCTCCTTGATTGTGTTGTGAGGAAGCAGGTACCAATGCCACATGCCACAT
>CAZQAP010000044.1:7701-19028 GCA_964591365.1 uncultured Planctomycetales bacterium | reverse complement strand
ATTTTGGCCTTCGACGTGGAAAAACCACGCCTCGGGCCAAAATCACCCCCGCGCCCGAGCCTTCCGGGCGCTGGAACGGCCTCGTTACGATGTTCATGAATAATCCGGGCCAGGCCCACTCATGTCGCTTCTGTACCTCGTCCTGGGAACGGTCGGCCTTCTCGCAGGAGCGGAAATGGCGGTGCGGGGATCCATGAGCCTTTCCGAAAGGCTTGGATGGCCTGCCTGGCTGGCCGGCGTGCTTTTCCTGGCCCTGGGAACCTCGCTGCCCGAGTTTTTCGTGGGCTGGGCGGCCGCGCCGGCCCACCCCACCCTGGCCCTGGGCAACGTCTTCGGATCGAACGCCTTCAACGTGGCCTTAGTCCTGGGTTTTCTGGCCCTCCTTTCGGGCAGGGGAGGGCTTCCGGTCGGAGGCATCCACTGGAAGGTGGCCCTGCCCCTCTTTGCAGGTTCCCTTGCGGCCTACCCCGCCTTCGCGGCCGGAGCGGTCCCGGGGTGGGTGGGCCCGCTCTTCCTCGTTCTCTATGGCGCGACCCTCTTCGCCACGCTGAAGGGGCGCGGCGCGGAGCCGATGGCCCTGGGGGAGGAGGAGTTGCTTTCGGGTGAGGTGCCTCTTCCCGCGCGGACGCCGTGGCCCCTTCAGGCGACCCTCATGCTGGCCGGATTCGTCCTGCTTGCCCTGGCCTCGGACCTCTTCCTCGACGGCGCCCTGGGGGTGGCGGACTGGTTCGGATGGAAGGAGGGCTTCGCCGGCTACCTGGTTGCAGCGGTGGGGACCTCCGCTCCGGAGCTGTTCACTTCGCTGCGGGTGCTGAAGCGGCACCATGCGTCGGCAGTGATCGGGAACATCCTCGGATCGAACGCCTTCAACCTGCTCCTGGTGGGGGGGATCATTCCACTGCGGGCGGGGGTGCCGATCGATGCAGCCTACCTGCAGCCCCAGATCGCGGTCAATTTCGCAGCAACCCTTGTGGTGACGATCCCCTCCCTCCTGGCCCTGCGGCGATTGGCATCCGGCCGTACTCGGCGGCCGCTCGTGCTGGGCCCGCGCACGGGGCTTCTTCTCGTCCTTGCCTACCTTGCGGCTTCGTGGTGGGTGGTGGGCGGGAAATGATGGGAGCGGGGCCGCAGTAGATGTCCCGGAAGGATCCAGGTTAGCCTATGTCCATGCAGGATCCGCCGGCTCCCGCCGCTCTCGACGGAGGACCCCTCACCCTCGCCGAGATCGCCCGGCTCGTGGGCGGCAAGGGGGAAGGGCCGCAGGATCTCCTCCTGAAGGGGATCGCCAGCCTGGAGGAGGCCGGTCCCGAGGATGTCGCCTTTTTCAGCGGTTCCGTGCGGACCCGCGAGCGGGTGCGCGGCGCCCCCGATCCGGGTCTCTTGAAGACGCGCGCGGGTCTTCTTCTGTTGCCCGAGGGAATGGATGCCGGGGACCGCCCTTGCGTGCATGTGGAGAAGCCCGGGCTCGCGGCCGTCCTGGTGGCGCGGCACTTCCATCCCGGGCTGCCCCGGCGGCCGGCCGGGATCGATCCGGGAGCTTCGGTCCACCCCACTGCGCACCTGGGCCGCGGGGTCTTCGTTGGGCCCGGTTGCGAGATCCGCGCGGGAGCCCGGATCGGCGATGGCTGCCAGCTTGCCGGGCGGGTCTTCCTCGGGGAGAACGCGGAAATCGGCCCCGATTGCCATCTTTTCCCGGGAGTCGTGATCCACCACGAGGTCCGCATCGGGCGGGGCTGCGTGATCCAGGCCAACACCGTTATCGGGTCGGAGGGTTTCGGCTACATCTGGGATGGCAGCCGCCACCTGAAAATGCCCCAGATGGGGACGGTGGAGATCGGGGACGGGGTCGAGATCGGCGCCTGCGTCTGCATCGACCGGGGGACCTTCGGAGCCACGACGATCGGGGAGGGCTGCATCATCGACAACCTGGTCCAGATCGGGCACAACTGCGAGATCGGACGCTGGGTTGTGCTGTGCGGGCAGGTGGGACTTTCGGGGAGCACCCGGGTGGAAGACGGCGCCCAGCTCGGCGGTCAGGCCGGAAGTGCGGGACACATCACCGTGGGCAAGGGCGCGCAGGTGTCGGCCCAGGCCGGCATGTCGCGCGACGTTCCCGCCGGATCCATGGTCATGGGATCCCCGGCCTGGGATTATTCCATCCAGGTGCGCGCCTTCGCCATCATGCGCCGCATGGCCCTGCAGGAACTGAAGAAGCACGGCAAGGGGAAGGGGAAGGCCTGACCCGGCTCCCGCGGGGATTCAGGCGGCGACCAGCCGCCAGTGAAGCTGCAGAAGATTCTGGCGATGGATATCGACCGGCAGGGTGCGCAAGGCATCGTCAAAGGCCTTCCACGCCATGGCGGCGAGATGGGCGCGGCGGGGAAGCCGGACGTGCGGGTTGCGGACCTGGTAACCCAGCGGCCATTCCACCAATTTGAGATCGCCGATTTCGTTCAAAAGCCCCGGAGCGGGGGCGACCAGGTCGAAGGCGTGGTCGAGGCCGGTCTGGTTGCGCACGCCCCGCAGGGCGGCTTCGAAAAGGTCCTCATCCAGCTCGACCGTCTCCACAACCGGCCGCCAGATGCCTTCATGGCGTGGAAGCGGCCTAAGGAGCAGGTATTCCAGGCCGGCCCGGGTCACCCGGAAGACGAAGACTTGGACCTCGTGGCGGAGGCCCTGCTCTCCCAAGCTGGGCGGACGGAAGTGACGGAAGACCATGAAAACCGGGTTCCTCTCTTTTCTACGTATCGGCGGGAATCAGGTTGGGTTTCGAGGAAATGGGTGCCTCTGATGTAACAATACCCCGGTGAAACCGCTCGCTGCGCTCTGGATGGAGTTGATCCGCAGCACGGATTACGAGCGCTGCCGGCGGCCCCGGGTCGCCCGATTCAGCCTGGAGCCCGTTCAGCGCCTTCTCGGGCGTTTGGGGGACCCCCAGAAGGGGCTTCCGGTCCTCCACGTGGCCGGTTCGAAGGGAAAGGGCTCAACCTGCTTCTTCCTGGAACGCGGATTGCGGAATGCAGGGTTTCACACCGGGCTCTATCTTTCTCCGCACCTCGAATCCTGGCGCGAACGGATCTCCCTGTACGGGCGGCCCGCCGGGGAGGAGATTCTTGCTCCGGCCCTGGAGGCGGTCCTTGCGCAAGCGGACGATTCCCAGACCTTCTTCGATCTTCTGACCGCCGCGGCGTTCCTGGTCTTCTCACGGGCCGCGTGCCAGGCGGCGGTGATGGAAGTGGGCCTCGGCGGACGTCTGGACAGCACCAACTGCGTCTTGCCCCTTGCCGCCGTGGTCACGTCCATCGAGCGGGAGCACGCCGAGGTTCTGGGCAACGACCTGACGGAAATCGCGCGTGAGAAGGCGGGGATCTTCAAACCGGGCGCCCGGCTCTGGAGCGGTCTTCCCGGGGACCATCCCGCGCGCTCCGTCCTGATGGAGCGCGCCGCCGAAGCCGGCGAAGCGCTGCAGGAACTCCCGGCGGCCTTTCCGCCCAGGAAGGATCTGCCCCATCCCCAGCCGCACATGCAGCGCAACTACGCCCTGGCGCGCGCCATCCTCGCCGATCTGGAAGCGGCTCATCCGCGCTTCGCCGGCGCGGCGGACGGCCTCGATCGTCTGGCCCCCGAGGCGCTTCGTCTTCCCGGACGCTGGGAGCAACGCCGGCTGGCCGACGGGCGGGAGGTCGTTCTGGACGTGGCCCACACCGCGGATTCGATCGGGGCCCTTCTGCGGGCTTTCCGCAACGCCTGGGCGGGCCGGTCGCGGGGAGTCGTGGTGGGATTCCGGAACGACAAGGACCTCGCGGCCCTGGCCGCCGCCCTGGGGCCGCCGCCCGCGGGCGAAAGGTGGTGGTGCGCGCCCGCCGGGGACCATCCGCTCTCGGCCGCGCCCGAAAAGATCGCACCCTTGTTCCACGCCACGCCCCTGCCGGCGCCCGGCTTTCCGGAGGGGCCCGAAGTGCTCCTGGTGACCGGTTCGACCTATCTCGTGGGGGCGCTTCGTTCCTCGTCCGCGGGCCCCGTGCCGCCGTAGACCGTTTCCAGCTCGGCCAGCATCTCCAGGTAGGAGCGGTAGCGGCTTCGGGCCAGGGATCCTTCCTCGAGAGCCTCGCGGACCGCGCAGTCGGGTTCGCCGCGGTGCAGACAGTCCGGGTAGTGGCAACCGCGCCCCAGGACGGCCAGCTCGGGAAGGTGCAGGCGGAGTTCGGACGGCGCAATCCCGAAGAGGCGGAACGAACGCATGCCGGGCGTGTCGATCACGAACCCGCCCGCCGCGAGAGGGAACATGCGCGCATAGGCGGTGGTGTGACGCCCGGAACCGAGCGCATGGGAAAACTTTCGGGTGCGCAGTCCAAGTCCCGGTTCGATGCGGTTCAGGAGGCTCGACTTGCCGACTCCCGAAAGCCCGGAGAGCACGGTGACGCGGTCCTTGAGGCGCGCAAGCAGGGTCTCCGTTTCGGCCTCCTTCAGCGCGGAGGTGACCAGGACGGGATATCCCGCGGCGCGGTAGGTGGCCGGCAGGGAATTCAACTGATCTCCGCGGGCGAGGTCGGCCTTGTTGACGACCACCAGCGCGGGGATGTCGTGGAAGTTGCAGCTTGCAAGAATCCGGTCCGTGGCGATGCTGGAGAAGGCGGGCTGCCGGAAGGAGGCGATGACTGCCACCTGGTCGATGTTGGCGGCGATGATCTGGCGGCGGAGTTCCGAGCCGGCGGCCCGCCGCGAAAAGAAATTCCTGCGCGGAAGAACCTCTTCCACGGCCAGTTCCTCGCCGTCCCGGGAGAGGCGCACCCGGTCGCCGACCGCGACCGGAGATTTGTCGGCGGTTTTTCCCGAAAAGAGATTGCCCCGGAAGCGGGCGGGAAGGATGCGGTCTCCCAGTTCGACCTCGCACTGGCGGGCATCCACCCGGATCACCCGGCCTTGGAGAGGGGCTCGATCGCTCATGCAGGGGAGCATCTTAGTCCAGGCTAGAATGACAGCGTGACCGCATTGGACCGGATTCGTTCCCGCCGCAACCCGCGCATCCAAACCATCCGGGCCATCCGGGCCGGCAAGAATCGGGATCTGGTCCTTCTCGAGGGCGGGCACTTGGTGGAAGAGGCGTTGGAATCCGGCTGGGAAGTCCCCTGGCTGCTCTTCGCCGAGGAGGGTCTCGCTGCGGGCGATTGCAGGGTGCTGTCCGGGGCCGCGGCGCGCGGCGTGGACGCTTTCCCCTGCGATTCCGGAATCCTGGAGGAGGTGCGCGACCTCGACAGCCCCGGCCGGTTGCTGGGCGTGGCAGCGCGGCCCCGGACCCGGCTGGCCGCCGTCCTGGATGCCGCCGCGGGATCCGGCGGGCTGGTCGTGGTGTCCGCGGGAATCCAGGATCCCGGCAACCTCGGGGCGCTGGTCCGTTCGGCGGCCGGGCTCGGCGCGGCGGGGGTCGCGGTGCTTGCGGGCGGCGTCTCGCCCTGGCATCCGCGCGCCCTGCGCGGAGCGAGCGGAACGACCTTCCGGATTCCCGTCGCGGAGGGGGTTTCGGTGGAGACCCTGGTCGCCGGGGCCGCGGAACGGGGGCTGGAACTCTGGGCCGCCGAGGCGTGCGGGGAGGACCCGCGCAAGGTCCGGCGGGAGGGACCGGTCGCGCTTCTTCTGGGCGAGGAGGGACGCGGGCTGCCCCAAGGGCTGGCGGCACGCTGCGCCCGCAAGATCGGGATCCCCTTGAGCCGTGGAGTCGAATCGCTCAACGTGGCGGCGGCGGGCGCCATCCTGGCCTTCGTCCTGGGGGAGCCGGGATGAACGCGGGCGGATTGTTCGAGGATCCGGAGAGGCTTCCCACAAGCCTCCCCCAACCACCCCGGGAAGACGCGCCGCTCGCGGAAAGGTTACGCCCCACCGGCCTGGACGAGGTCCTGGGCCAGGAGCACCTGCTCGGAAAAGAGGGGCCCCTGCGGCGCGCCTTCGAGAAGAACGACTTCCCCTCCCTGATCTTCTGGGGTCCGCCCGGCACGGGCAAGACGACCCTGGCGCTGCTTCTGGCGCGGCGCACGGGGCTGGTCTTCCGCCCCTTCTCCGCGGTCCTTTCCGGCATCAAGGAGGTGCGCGAAGCCATGCAGGAGGCCAAGCGCCTGCGCCATGCAGCCGGGCGGCGCACGCTCCTCTTCGTGGACGAGATCCACCGCTTCAACAAAGCCCAGCAGGACGCCTTCCTCCCCTTCGTGGAACGCGGCGACATCCTGCTGGTGGGGGCCACGACCGAGAACCCCTCCTTCGAGGTCATCGGTCCGCTCCTTTCCCGCGTCACGGTTTACGTCCTGCATCCCCTGCGGGAGGAGGATCTCGTCGAGCTGCT
Source organism: uncultured Planctomycetales bacterium (assembly GCA_964591365.1). Lineage (GTDB taxonomy): Bacteria > Planctomycetota > UBA1135 > UBA1135 > UBA1135 > CAZQAP01. Next base: position 12,694 of record CAZQAP010000044.1, on the reverse strand, counting down.
CGAACGCGCCCTGGCCGACCGGGATCGCGGGCTGGGCGCGCGCGGCAACACCGCCACCCGCGAACAGCTCCTGGCCCTGGCTCGCTTCGCCAGCGGCGACGCCCGCCGCGCGCTCAACGCGCTCGAAGCGGTGGTCCGCCAGCTCGACGTGGGCCAGCCCGTGCGCGAGGAAGCCCTCGACGCGGTCTTCCAGGGGCGGGCGCTGCTCTACGACAAGGAGGGCGAACAGCACTTCGATCTCATCAGCGCGCTGCACAAATCGGTCCGCTGCAGCGATCCCGACGCCGCCCTCTACTGGCTCGAGCGCATGCTCGTGAGCGGCGAGGATCCGCTCTACCTCGCCCGCCGCATGGTGCGCATGGCCAGCGAAGACATCGGCCTGGCCGACCCCAACGCCCTCAAGGTCGCCCTGGCCGCCCGCGACGCCTTCCACTTCCTGGGCAGTCCCGAAGGCGAACTCGCGCTTGCCCAGGGCATCCTCTACCTGTCCCTGGCTCCCAAGTCGAACGCGGTCTACCGCGCCCACGGAGAGGTCCGCGCCCTTCTGGCCAAGGGGTTCGCCCACGCGGTGCCGCTGGCCCTGCGCAACGCGCCCACGAAGCTGATGAAGAAGCTTGGCTGGAGCAAGGGCCAGGAGTACGCCCACGACGATCCGGAAGGTCTCGTCGCCATGGAATGCCTGCCCGATGCGCTGGCGGGGCGGAAGTTCTACCGCCCCACCGGCCGCGGATTCGAGGCCCGCATCCGGAAACGGCTGGAGGAGATCCGCGCGGGGGTGGAGAAGAGGCGCGCCGGGGAACGCGAAGACTAGCCTTCCGTCCGCGGCGCCTCCCCCGGAGGCGGCTTCCTCCCCAGCCGCCCGGCCAGCTCCCTGGGGATGCAGAAGCGGGTCACGCTGATGGAGGGATTCCCGCGGCGCGAGCGGGTGTAGGGGAAGATGGTGCGCGTGCGGTGGGAGAACTCCTCGAGCTCCACGTACCCCGCTTCGCGCGCACAGCGCCGCCAGCTCCAGCGGTCCCCGGCCTGGTGGCCTTCCTCCGCCGGCCGCAGGCCCTGGCCGGACAGTTCGTGGACGTAGCGGAAGCCCGCGTGGTAGGTGTTCCACCCGGTTTGAAGGAGCTGTTCGTCCGTGAGGGCCGATTCTTCCGTGAAGATGAGCAAGAAACCCGCTTCCCGGTAGGCGCGGAAGACGGCTACCATGCGTTCATTGGTCTGATCGCGGATCTCGTGGAAGCCGTTGCCCACCATCATGACCGCGTTGCGGGTCTCCACCCCCCGTGCCCGCAGCGGCGCGATCACCTTTTCGGGCCGGCCGATGTCCGCTCCGCCGAAAAATTCCATGTTGGCGGGCAGCAGGCCCTTGCGCTTCTCCTCCTCGGCGGCGGCGATGGCCGCATCCTCGAGGTCGGCGCCGAAGTAGAGCAGCTCGTTTCCGTTTTCGCGCTTCCAGCGCTGCCGCGTGGCCTCGCCGCGGCCGACGGCGTGTTCCAGGAAGACGCGGTAGTGGAAGCCGTATTTCCGGCAGAAGGCGTCCAGGGCGTCGTTGGCGGCCCCGAAAGTGCGCCGGTTGGCGTCCTGGCTGGCGGCCACGTTGGCCGCGCGGCCCACGCGGGGCCGCGTGCCGCCTGCGCGCAGGAGTTCGGGAAGGCGCTCCAGGAAGGGGTGGTACGAGGCGATGATGCCGAACGGGCCCGGGCCCCGCCGGAAGACCCGTTCTCCCAGCGCGGTCACCCGGCCCCGGCGAAGGATCCCGGCCTCGTCCAGGAGGGCGGTCATGCCGGGAAGAAGGCGGGGGAGGTCGAGGGCCCGGCCGCGGGCCGCCTCCCCGGCCAGCCCGCAGGCACGCAGGGCCAGGATCAGAGGCAGCAGGCGGAAACCGGTCTCGATTTCGCGCGCGCCGGCGATCCAGCCGCCGGGTGTTCCGGGCAGATCGGGAACCGGAAGCCATTCCTCGAGGAAGGCGGCCTGCTTCGATCCGCTCTTTCCTCCGGCGAACCAGGCGCGAAATTCGGAAACCATGTCCTGCCGCCAGGCCTCCGGCAACAGGACGAGGCGCCCGGGGACGCGGCCGGGCTCGCCGGGATCCAGGCGGAAGGCTTCCCCGTCCGCGGCGAGATACCCCCGGGAGTGCAGGAAAGGGAGGTCCATGCGGAGCTGGCGGGGATCGAGATCCAGGCGCGCGGCCAGCCGGTCGCCCTCCTCGGGCCTGTCGCGGTCCAGCTCCGCGAGGACTCCCAGGTCCCGGTGCACCGCAAGGACGTGGCGCAGGAGCCAGAGATCGGGCGGAGCCGTGACCGCCGCGGTGAAGACCATGGTCCGGATCACCTTGCAGGCACGGGCGAGGGAATCCACTTCCTCGCTCAACAGGTCGTCCCGATCCTCGAGCCGGCGTTCGAGCTCTTCCAGCCAGTCGAGGAGTTCCAGGCCGTCCCGGAAGAGGTGCGGGACTTCCGCCAGGAAGAGTTCGAAGCTCTCCTGGCACAGATAGGGATACCCGGCGGAACTGGTGGCCGTCTTCCCGGTGACGATGCACAGAAGCTGCCGGGCCTGCGGGTGCCTGACGAGAGAGGCCTCTCGGATGAGAGGTTCGAAAAGACGCTGCGCCGAAATCACAGTACCTACAATACGGTGCCGGGGCAATTTGTTCGCGGCTGAGCAGATCGCTCCTTTTTCGTCTTGGATGGCCGGTGAATAGCGAACAAATTGCTCCGGCACCGTATTTCGATAACCGGCGAATCGTGAACAAATTGCTCCGGCACCGTATTTTTATTGGATCGTCAGGGGAATGGCGGGGGAGGTTTCCAGGATCCAGCTGGAGGCGGCGGCAGGCTTGGTGAAGAAGGCCAGTTGAAGGGTCCGGCCCGAAAGGCCGGGTTTCGCGGGGAGCGCCAGGCTGACCGAAGCCTGACCGGAGGCATCCAGGATCCCCTCGAAACCCGGCTGGCGGCTCGAAGCGCGGAAGGCCCTGTCCGGCTGCAAGGGGAGCACGTGGACACCGTCGGCGAGCGGCACCACAAAGGGCAGCGTGGCCTTGGAGGCCCGCGCCTGGAACCAGACTCCGTTGTGATAGGGATCGCGGAAGGTGAGCTTGAAGCTCTTTCCGGGGGCGGGGACTCCGGAAATCCGGATCTCGCCCGCGGCGGTGTCCTGGCGGCTCGACCAGGCCACGCAGTAGGGTTCGCTTGTTCCCTCGAATCTCTGGCGCACCAGGCGGATGGTGTAGGTCCCGGTGATCTTCGGAACGAAGCGCGCCAGTTCGAAGGGATTCAAGGGGCTGGCCGATACGGCAACCGGGAGGCCGGTCGGATCCACGACCATGAGGTCCAGGTCCATCTGCAGCACGTCGGTGACTCCGGCCGCATCCGCCTTGGAGAACCAGAGCGCGATCACGCGGGTCTCGTCCCCGGCATAGGCGGTCAGGGGGATTTCGAGGTGCCCGGAAGCATCGAAGCTGGAAGGGGTGAGGATGCCGTCCCGGAAGTGGCGCTTGCGGACCACCGCGTCCGCTGCGGCGGCGTGGACGCCCCCGGCTCCGTCCGCGTCCGAGAGCAGCGCATCCCCCTCGAGGTTGTGCCACGCCGAGACCATGAGGATCGCCTTCACCGCTTCGGGACTGGTCTTCAGGGCCGGGTCGCGTGCGGCCAGCAGCGCGGCGACCCCACAGGTAAGCGGGCTGGCGGAAGAGGTCCCCGTGAAATACTGCGTCCAGGGCGCGCTGCTTCCCGCAGTGACCACGCCGTCGCCCGGGCTGGCGAGTTCCGGCTTCTCGTGGCCTTCCACCGGATTCCAGAAGGAGGAATAGCCGGCCATGGCGTCGTCGTCCCACTCCGGCGTGTCTCCGTCGTTGTAGGCCCCCGTGCACGTCATGTTGAACCCGTTTCCCGGCGTGGTGGTGAAGGGCGCCGGCGAGGTCCCCTGGTTGCCGGTCGACTTGAACATCATCATGGCGAAGTTGCGCAGCGTGAAGTCGAAAAACCGGTCCAGGAAGACGATGCGGCCCTTGTTCCCATTCCACCATGAGCAGTTTCCAAAACAGACGCCGGCGCTGATGGCCTTGTTCCATACGCCGGGAGCGGCGGAATCGGAAGCTCCGTTGCCGCTGTAGATCTCGGGAAGCTCCCAGGCCGCACCGCGGAGGTCGTCCATGTGGAAGGCGATGTTTCCACCCACCGCAGTGGCGTGGGAGGCCGCCCCGCCGCCGTTCAACTTCCGGACGGACGGCAGGAAGGGGTTGAGATCGGAAACGTGGCCCAGGTCGTTGACCAGGACCTTGACTCCGTTGGCGGCTCCCGTCACTCCCCGGGCCCAGGCCGTGGGAGCGCGCATGGTCGCCTGGGCCAGATCGGATTCCGGCATCCAGCGGGGGTGAGCAAGGTAGATCTGGTTGACGGCCGGATCCCGTTTCCATTCCTCCAGGCGGAAAAGCGGAAGGCGGGCGAAGACCACCGGCCAGGCGCCGCCCGCCTGGGTCGCTTCGATCCCCTTTTCCAGGAGGCGATCCGAAAAACGGTCCAGGAAAGGCCGATAGAAACGCGCCGCTGCGTCACGAGTGAGCCGGCGCGCTTCTTCGCCGTCCACACCCTTGGCCAGGGCGTCCTCCAGGAAGAGACGAAAGTCGGGAGCGCCGGGAGTTTCGAGCCAGAAAACCACCGGGAGCATCTCTCCCGGATGGGAAACGGCCATCCGTTCCTGGAGTTCGGGGGCGAACGCCCCATCCGCCCTCCGCGCAAGCTTGCGTTCCCGCGCCCGGAGGGTTTCCAAATCGACGAGGGTCCCGTCCTCCAGGGTAGTCCGCCTCACGATCGTGCCCGTTTTCCGGTCGAGAAGGCGGGTTTCCCGGACGCGATACCCAAGACGGGGAAGAATCCAGATGTGCTCGGTTCGTGACGGGGCCCCCGTTCCCTGAAAAAGAAGCAGGGTCAGGAGGGGAAGGGCGGGAAGCATGGGGAAGAAAGCGGCCCGGAAGGGGCCCGGGCAGCCAGCGGCGCCCTAC
>CAZQAP010000044.1:1686-7601 GCA_964591365.1 uncultured Planctomycetales bacterium | reverse complement strand
AAGCATGGGGAAGAAAGCGGCCCGGAAGGGGCCCGGGCAGCCAGCGGCGCCCTACAAGAAAACCTATCCCGCGGCCTGCGTTCAGGCGGAAAAAGAATCTCCCGGCCGGGGCGGGGTTTCCTCCCCCGGTTTGCGTCCTTCCACAAGAAGCGCACCCGCTTCGCGGTGACGGCGATAGGCGTCGTAACTCGAAAAAAACTTTCCTGGCTGGAAGGATTCAGGATCTTTCAGCGGCCGCCGGTCCTGAAGGCGGGAGGTCCGGACCTCTTCGAATCCCGACTGCTGGAACAATTCCCGATATTGGGCGGCGGAAAGACGCTGGAGAGGAAGACCGAGGGCTTGTGCCCAGCCCGCGCTCCAGGGATTGTCGGCGTAGAACTCCAAAGCCGCGAGGAAGCGTCCTCCGGGGCGGAGCACGCGGAAGATCTCCGCAAGGCCGTCCGGAATGTCCGGCCAGTAATAGATCGACTCCATGCTGACGGCGCGGTGGATGCTGGCATCCTTCAGGGGGAGGGCGTTCACCGGGGCCAGGGTGAACGTTGCGCTGGATGGGTGGGGGGCCGCCATGGCCGCCCGGATCATCTCCGGGGAGGCGTCCACGCCAAACCCGCGGCCGCCGGGCACCAGCTCGGCGATCAAGGACACGGTCCAGCCGCTGCCGCAGCCGGCGTCGAGGACATGGTGGTGGCGCTCCAGCCCCGCGGATTCCAGAAGCTGCAGGACGATGTCGCGATGGCCTTCCTCCATGCCCGCACCGCGCCCGTCCCGGGCCCAGTCGTCGAAGACCTTGCGGACGGCGGAGAGATCCAGGGGAGGGCTCATTTCGCGGCCGGGATTCTCGCGGGGAGGGGGGAGCCCGAAAGGAAGGCCAGGTTTTCGCGGAAACCGCAGCCACGCAGGGAGAATCCCTGTTTCGCCAGCCCTTGGAAGAAGGATCCCAGAGGGCCGCGGGGAACTCCGAAGATCACCATCAACCCCTCTGCGCGCACCTGCCCGGCGAGCCCTGTGCAGAGCGGAATGGGAGGGGTCGTCCCTCCGCAGCCGAGCATGGCCAGATGGAAGGCGGGCTTTTTCGGCGCTTCATCCAGGGAGCCGAGGGTCCTGACCTTGCCCCTGGCGGGATCCCCGCGGTCGCAGGCTGCCAGAAAAGCCTTCCGGTCGCCGCCGGAAGCGGCCAGCGTCACGGTTCCGAAGCCCATGGCCCGGGCGGCGAGTGCGGGAAGCGGGGCGCCGGGGCCGGCGGCCAGAAGAGCGTGGTGCATGAGGTCGCGCCCCGGTTCGGATACGTAGGGGATGAGGGCCTGAAGCGCCAGGCCTCCTCCGCAGGCCCACCAGCGGGGAAGTTCCTCCGCGGCGCCCCGCAGGTCCACCCGGTGTTCCCCCGCCTCGCTTGCGGGCCCTTTCCCGCCCCAGACGAACAGTGCCGAGCCCAGCCTCGCCCAGCCTTGGTCTGCGGCCTCCATTGCGGAAGAGGATACCGTTCCTTCAGCTTTGAATCCCATCCGCGGGAGAGGGGGGCCGGATTTGGGAAAAGGGCGCCGCCAGGCCGCGTTCTTCCAGGCCGGCCGCGAGGCCCATGTGGGCAAACGCTTCCTGGAAACAGACGTCCGAGTCTGCGATCAGGAGATTCGGCTCTTCGAAGTCCTCCAGCCCGTGGGGAAGTTCGGCAAGGAAGTTGGCGTGCCGTTTCTCGAGCACCCTGCGATCGAGGAGGAAGACCACCCCGCGGTCGTCCTCGTTGCGCAGCAGCCGGCCGCAGCCCTGCCGGAACATGGCAAGCGCGCGCGGGAGGTAGATCCGGTTGCGGTGCGGCCCGAAACCCATGCGCGCGCGCTGGGCGAACATGTAGTCGTCCAGCGGGCCGTAGGGGAGCTTGGTCACCACCACGTACTGGCAGGTCTCGCCGGGAAAGTCGACGCCGTACCAGAAGGTGTCCAGCCCCAGGAGCACGCTGTCGACGCGCTGCCGGAAGTGCTCCATGATCTCCTCCTTCCCCAGGCCGGGCATCCCCTGCCAGAAAAGGGGAATGTCGAGGGCAGCGAAGGAAGGCCCCAGCCTTTCGCCCACCCTCTGCAGGGTGAGGCGGTTGGTGAACAGGGCCAGGGTGCGCCCGCGCGTGCGTTCGGCGAGGAAGAGGAGCACCTCCTCCACGTAGCGGGTCCATTCCTCGAGGCCCGGGCCGGAAGGCAGGTAGGGCGGCGCATCCTTGGGAATGCAGACCAGGGCCGCGCGCGGATCGAAGGTCGGCGGCCCGGCGAATTCGGCGACTTCGCGGCCGAGGCCCTCCAGGGTCTTCTGTTCGAGGATGTCGAGCCCCAGAAAACCCTTCATGGCGCGGAATCCGTTGCGCACGCGGGCCGTGGCGCTGACCAGGGCCGCGCTCTTCAGGGAGGGGAAGTACTCCTCGCCCAGCCATTTGTGCGGCAGCAGCCATTTCAGGCAGAGCAGCGGGCGCCGGCGCCCCTCGAAGACGGCCTCGTAATGGAAATCTTCGCTGAAGTCGGCCTCTCCGCTCTTGCCGCCCAGCCAGAGATCGAGCCCTTCCCTCCACGCCCCGAGCAGGTCGAGTGGCCGGCGCAGCGACCAGCGCAGGCGGCTTGCGCTGCGATGGGGGACCGTGCCCAGCTCCTCGATGATCACCCGCAGCGCGCTGTCGAGCTGGTCCACCGCGTCGCGGAACTGCTTCAAGTGGGTGGCCAGCCGGTCGCCGCGGCCGCATTCGAGGTAGTCGTGCAGGAGGAAGGCGCGCTCCTCGCGAGTCATGTTCCCGGCCGACTCGCGGCACCACTCGCGGAAGGACCGCAGGTCGCGCGCCACCTCGTGGGCCGCGGCGTCGAGAAGATGCGCCCCCTGGCCGGCCTTCTCGGCCGCCTCGGGGAGGCGGTCGCCCTGGTCGCCGAAGGGCAGGCGCGAGAGAAGGCCGGCCAGGCGCTCCAGGGGAGCGCGATCGCGGCCCCGGCCGCGCAGGAGTCCCTCGGCCAGGCGCACCGCCGCATCCAGCTCGATGTCGAAGGAACGGGCCGAGACGGTGACCTCGTGAAGATGGTCGCATTCGTCGAACAGGATGTGGGAGAACCATTCCGGACGGCTCAGGATGAAGGCGTGGTTGGTGACCACGAGATGCGACCGCTCCCCGCGAAGGGTGCGGATTCCCGCGGCACAGCGGCGGGCGGCCTTTCCGAAGCAGCACTGCGGAAGCGCACGGACGGCATTCACCATCGCCCGGGCATGGCGCAGCCGGCGCCGTTCCTCCCCGAGCGGAACCCCGGACTGGATGCTGAAGCCGTCCAGATCGCCGAAGGGGTCTTCGAGGTAGTAAAGCGCCAGGCGCAGCCAGACGATCCGGGCGGCGAGCGAACCTTCTCCCGCTTCGGGGATGGAATCGGCGAGCGCGCGGCCGCAGATGTAGTTGGCCTTCCCCTTGAGCAGGCTCACGCGCGGGATGCGCTCTTCGGGGAGGCCCGCCTTGCGCAACAGCCTGATCGCACGAGGGATCTCGCGGAAGTACGCCTGTTCCTGGAGCGCGCGCGTGTAGGTGCTCAGGGCCACGCGCACGTTTTGGGAAGTCGACCAGAGCAGCAGGGGCGCGAGGTAGGCCAGGGTCTTGCCCGTTCCGGTGGGCGCATCGGCCAGCAGGAAGGAGTTTTCCGCGAGGGCGGTTTCCACGGCATGCGCCAAAGCCCGCTGCCCGGGGCGCTCGGGCGGATTCTCCGCGGCCGGGGAGAAGTCTCCCGGAAGATGGTCGAAGAAGGCCTCGAGGAGCGTCCGATCCTCATCCGAAAGGCCGCAGGGCTCTTCCTGGCGCGAAGGAAGAGGCTCCCAGGCGGCAAAGTCCCGGGTGAATTCCTGGGCGAAGCGCGGCTCGAGTTCCCGGAGGATGCGGTCCGCGTCCAGCGGCGCTTCCTCGAGGGACTGGGTGAAGTTTCCGTCGGAAAGGGGTTTGCCGGACCGCTTTCCAGACCCCAGGAAGCGGCTTGGACGGTCGAGAAGACGGCGCAGGCATTCGAGCCAGTCCCAGGCTTCCTCCGCGTCTTCCCGGCAGAGGACCTGGATGTCGTCCAGGCAGCGGGCAAAAAGAGAGCGGAGGGCGGGCTCCCGGGAGGAGTGGGCGCGCACGAAAGCGGCCGTCAGATCGCGGAGATCCGCCGGGCGTGCTTCGGCGGGCAAAGCGCCCGGCAGAAACCGGCGGCAGAGCGAAGGAAAGCTGCGGTCTTTCCGCCGGGGGAGCAGGAAGGCCGCCATGCCTTCCAGTTCGATCACGCTGGGAGGCGCCGATTCCGGACAGAGCCGCCGGAAACGAGCCAGGAATTCGCCGCGGCCTGAGGCGAGGATCACGAACCCCCCTTCGAGGCGGCGCAACAGCTCGGCGAGGCCGGTCCCGGCTGGTTCTCCCCCCTCGAGGACCTTTTCCGAGGCGGAAAGCCGGACGCGCGGAATCACCGGCTGCGGGGCTTCCCCGGGTGGAAACGCGGTCGCTTCGAGAGAGGTGGCCGCTTCGTCCCCCGCCTCCCGGCCGATGCCCTGGGAAGCGAGGAAGAGGGGATCGGTCGAAGCGGGCATGGCAGGCCGGGAAGCGGCTCCGCGGCGGCATTTGAGCCGCAAGGAGCCGGGGACGATAATAGGGTTGCCCGACACCGAAGGAATCCCCTCACAACGACTCCATGATCAACATCACGGACATCCCCGTCGAAGGTTACGAAGAAGTCCGGCGCGCTGCCGATCCCGATTCCGGGCTTCTGGCCTACATCGCCGTCCACAGCACCGTCCTGGGACCCGCTTTGGGTGGAGCCCGGCTCTGGCCCTACGAATCCGAGGAGGCCGCCCTCAAGGACGCGCTCCGGCTTGCCAAGGGAATGACTTCCAAGGCCGCCTGCGCGGGCCTCGACCTCGGGGGCGGCAAGGCGGTGATCCTGGCCGATCCGAGCCGGAAGTCGGAGAAGCTTTTCGAGGCCCTGGGAGAGTTCATCGAGTCGTTCGACGGCCGCTACATCACTGCCGAGGACGTCAACACCAAGCCCGCCGACATGAGTGTGATCGCCCGCAGGACCCGGCACGTCAGCGGGCTCACCGGGAGGAGCGGGAATCCCTCCCCCTACACCGCCCACGGCTGTTTCCTCGGGTTGAAGGCGGTTCTCGAGGAAGTGTTCGGCAGCGTGGGCATGATCGGCAAGATCTTCGCCATCGAGGGCTGCGGTTCGGTCGGGAGCCATTACGGCCGGCTCATAGCCGAAGCGGGCGGGACGATCGTCTGCGCCGATCTCCGCGAAGGAGCGGCCAGCGGGCTGGCGGATGAAACCGGTGGAACGGTGGTTTCCACGGCCGAGATCTCGCAGGTCGACTGCGACGTCTACTGCCCCTGCGCCCTGGGCGGCTCGCTCAACGATAAAACCATTCCCCATTTGAAGGCCCGGGCCGTGGCCGGCTGTGCGAACAACCAGCTCGCGGATACGGACCGGCATGGACGGATGCTCTGGGAAAGAGGCATCCTTTACGCTCCCGACTACGTCATCAGTGCCGGCGGACTGATCAACATCTTCAACGAGATCGGACGCGCCTACGACGAGGCGCGTTCCCTGAAGATGATGGAAAAGATCAATTCCAACCTGAAAGAGATCTTCCGCATCTCCAGGGAGGAGGAACTGCCCACTTCGCTTGCCGCCGACCGCTTTGCCGAGCGCCGCCTGGGTTCGGCCGAAAGGGCCGGAGCGGGCGCCTGAGCGGGTTCCCGCCGGACCCTGCGAGCTGGGGAAACCGCCCCTTTCAGGAGACGTCCGTGAGGACGTCGGCGCCCTCCTCGGTGATGAGGAGCGTGTGTTCGCACTGGCTGATCCGCACGGCCGGGTCGGGATCGACGAGCGGAGCGAAGGCCATGAGGCAGCCCATCCGGATCAGGCGGGCCAGGGAATTCTCCACCA
>CAZQAP010000044.1:0-1586 GCA_964591365.1 uncultured Planctomycetales bacterium | reverse complement strand
GCGAAGGCCATGAGGCAGCCCATCCGGATCAGGCGGGCCAGGGAATTCTCCACCACCTGGCGAGGAATGCGCGCGGGGAAGGTCCTGCGTGCGAAAGGAAGTCCGTTCATGCCCTGAACGACTTCCCAGAAAGCCGGATCCACTCCCTTCAGCCGGCGCGGATTCCGCACGATCATGAAAACTTCAGCGCGCCCCTTCTCGTAGACCTGCCCGCGGCCGTCAGTGGCGAAAGGTTCGATGGCGATGACCATCCCCGGCTGGAGCACGGTGTCGCTGTACGGATCGGGGGAAGGGGGGATCTGGGGCGCGGTGTGCACCTTCCAGCGGTCCACTCCGTGGCCGGTCAGGTTGTAGACCGGACGGAAACCCCGGCCGTCGATCTCCTTCTCGATGGCCGCGCTTAGGTCGTTGACGGGGACGCCCGGACCGGCCGCGCGGATGGCCGCCGCCAGGGCCATGCGGGAGGCCTCCACCAATTTCTGGTAGACCGGTTTCGTGCCCAGGTAGACCGTTTCGGCGGTGTCCCCGACGTACCCGTCCACCGCAGCGCCGATGTCGATCTTCACCACGTCGCCTTCCTGGTAGGAGGTGGCGTCTCCCGGGTGTGGGCAGTAGTGGGCGGCGATGTTGTTGCGGCTCGTCTGGGCGGGGAAGGCCGGCAGGGCGCCCTGGCCGTAGATGAAGGCCTCCACGGCCTCCATGACCTCCCGCAGGGGAGTTCCCGGCTGGATCAGGGAGGCCCCCAGCCGGCGGGCTTCACCGGCAACCCGGCTGGCCTGGCGGAATTTTTCCGCGGCCAGGGAATCCAGGGCGGGGCGAGTCAGGGCGGGCACGGGCTTTTTACGGGGTTTCAGGCGAAATCTCATTGTAACCGGGCTCCTTCAGCCCCGGGCTGGAACCGGCCGAAACAAGGAACGACAACAAGCTCATGGCGGCGCAATGATCCAGATCGAGTCGGGACAGGTGATCGGCCCCTTCCAGACCCAGGGATTCCTCGGGAGGGGAGCCTTCTCCCAGGTCTTCCTAGCGGTGGACGGGCAGGGAAACCACTTCGCCCTCAAGTTTGGAGACGAGAGCGGGGGGGGGTGCTACATCCCCCGCTTCGGAGAAGTCACTTCGGAACGCCATCCTTCGGGGATCAGTCCCGATGAGACCCCCGCGGAGGCTCTTTTCCTCGATCCCTTCGACGGGGCGCGGGCCGAAGTGCTCGACACCGCGGAAGTGGACCGCCTCTTGAGGGCGGAAGCCCGCCTGTTGAGCGCCGCCGGCGGGCACGGCGTAGTTCCCATATTCGACGTGCTGGAGCTGGAGGGCCGCCCGATCCTGGTCCTCGACTTCCTGGCAGGCCGTACGCTGCGGGAGCGGATCCGTTCCCGGGAAGGGGTCAAGCTGCGCTGGCTTCTTCAAGTTGTGCGCACGGTGGAGGACCTCGCCACCCGGGGGGTCTGGACCTCCCACGGGGACCTGAAGCCGGAAAACATCCTGGTGACCGAGAAGGAGGAAGTGTTCCTCATCGACCCGGCACCCTCCCTGGGCCGCGAGGACCTCGTGATCGCGACCCCCTGGTACAACCCCTTCCTGCGGCG
>CAZQAP010000043.1:16838-19107 GCA_964591365.1 uncultured Planctomycetales bacterium | reverse complement strand
CCTCGACGGAGAACAGCTCGAAGAGCTGGACCTGGGATTCCTTTTGCTTGGTGGTGTTTTTCACGGTTTGGGTTCGGGTGGTTGGAGGCCCCCCGGGACTGAGGGACCTACTGTCTCAAGGATAGCTCCCCCCAGAGATGGAGTGGGGGATCTTTTCGGATAGGTCCGTCGGATTCCGGCCGCAAGGGCCGCAAAGGAGCCTTTCTGGAGGGCTTCCCGGATGCGGGCCATGAGGGTCAGGGTGAAATGGAGATTGTGCTGGGAGACCAGGATCGGAGGCAGGAATTCCCCGGCCAGAAAGCCGGCCCGCAAGGCGCCGCGAGGGACTTCGCTTTTGCAGGAAGGGCAGGGGCAGCCCGGTTCGATGGGGGAGCGATCCTCGCGGAAACGGGCGTTCTTGAGGTGCAGGCGGCCTTCCCAGGTCAGGGCGGTGGCGAAGCGCCCCGTGCGGGTGGGAAAGACGCAGTCGAAGAGATCGATTCCCCGGCCGACGGCCTCGACCAGCTCGCGGGGCGAGCCCACCCCCATGAGGTAGCGCACGCGCTCCCTGGGAAGCAGGGCCGTGGTGGTGCGCACGCTGTCCATCATCTCCTCTGGCCCCTCGCCCAGGCTGACCCCGCCGACGGCGTAACCGTCGAACTCCATCTCCAGGATCCCGCGGGCGCACTCCTCGCGCAGGTCGGGGAAGACGCCGCCCTGCACGATCCCGAAGAGGGCCTGGCCGCTCGCCGCCCCCCCCCGGGCCGCGTGGAGATCGCGCTGCGCCTGCGCCCAGCGCAGCGTGCGCGCCACGGCCGGCGCCACGAGATCCTTGTCGGTGGGTTCGACCGGACAGTGGTCCAGAACCATGGCGATATCGGGACCGAGGGCGGCCTGGACCTCGAAAGCCTTTTCGGGCGTCCAGAGGATCCGCCCGCGCACGGGATCCTTGTAGAGGACGCCCTCATCCGTCACCCGGCAGAGCGAGGCCAGCGAGAAGATCTGGAAGCCGCCCGAATCGGTGAGGACCGCCCCGTCCCAACCGAGCATCCCGTGAACTCCCCCCAGGGCGCGGACGGTTTGCGGACCCAGTCCCAGGAAGAGGTGCAGCGCGTTGGAGAGGACGATCGAGGCTCCCATGGGGCGCAGGACCGCCGGGGAGATCCCGCGCAGCATGCCGCGGGTGGCCACGGCCATGAAGGCCGGCGTGGGGACCTCCCCGTGGGGGGTGGTGAAGCATCCCAGCCGGGGACCTTCCGCGCCGGCCTGTAAAAGTTGAAATCCGAAGCTCACGGAAGCGGGATCGCGAGTTCGGCCGCATTCCGGACCCTTGCCCCCGGGTAGTAATGGGCCAGGATCCCTGCGGCCTTCTCTCCCCGGCGGGCGCGAATCAAGGCTCCGTTCTGGCAGAGGCCCACTCCGTGGCCGCGGCCGTTACCGCGCACGAGCAGCGAGCCGTCGGGGCGGGAATCGAGAAAGGTCCAGCGCGTGGAGGGGGTGGCGAAGCGGGCGGCCAGGGAGTCGGCGGGGACTTCGGTCCCCCCCCGGTCGCCCTCCACGCGGGCCAGGATCCAGCGGCCGGAAGCATCCCGTTCGAGCGAGGCCAGTTTCCGGATCCAGCTTCCCAAACCGAGGGAAACGGCCAGCTCGTCGAGTTCCTGGGGGGAGACGATGCGTTCCCATTCCGCGGAGGCGTGACAGGTGTCTTCGTCGGAAACGCCCGCCAGGGGAGGGGCCGGATCGGCCAGGAATCGGAACACTCCCGCATCCGCGGTATGGCCGCCGCAGTCCGCGTGGTAGAAGGCCGGCAGGAGGCGGCCGGCCCAGGTGAGCACCTGCCCCAGAGTGCTCTGAACGGCCTGGCGGGCGGCCTCGGTTTCGAAGTCCACCCCGTGGAAACGCTGGTCGCGGGAATCGTCGTGCAGCCGGCCGCGGCCGTCCTGGGCCAGCCGCCAGAGGGCGTAGGTGCGGGCCGCGACCGCCTGGGCCCGCAGGGCCTCCTGGACGCCCGGGGAACTGGTCGGCATCTCCCCGCAGACCACTCCCAGGACATAATCCTCCAGAGGCAGATCCAGTTCCAGGTCGAAGGAGGCGGGCAGGGCGGCCCTCCCTTCCCGCTGGATCGAAATGCGCAGCACCCCGCGGTAGGTGGTGTCCGCCACTCTCAAGGCGGCGTCCCCCTCGGTCATCAGAGTGAAACGGTCGGTTCCGATCAGCCAGGAGCCCAGCAGCGCACCGCGGGGATCGAGGTGCAGGGGGCCCTCGAAGCCGGTCCCCTCGAGGAGCAGGG
>CAZQAP010000043.1:6223-16738 GCA_964591365.1 uncultured Planctomycetales bacterium | reverse complement strand
CCGCGGGGATCGAGGTGCAGGGGGCCCTCGAAGCCGGTCCCCTCGAGGAGCAGGGCCCCGTCTTCGCGGAGCACCCGCCAGGCGCCGGCCAGGCGAATGGGGACCTGACGGAGGCCCTGGAAGCGGCTCAATTCGAGGCAGACGGTGGGGTTGAGCCGCGCCGGAGGGGGTCCGGCCTTTCCGGCGCGAAGGGGCTCCGGGTGGAGGTGATCCCACAGGAGGCTGCCTCCCCAGAGCAGGGCCAGGCCCGCTGCGAAGAACAGCAGCATCCGGCGGGGATCCCCTCTCACGGCTGCTCCACGGTCCGGGGTTCCAGGCCCAGGAGGCGCCAGCCGGGTTCCTGGAGAACCCGGCCCTGGGGCGTGCGGCCGATCCAGCCCTGGCGGATGAGCCAGGGTTCGTAGACGTAATCGAGGGTGTCTTCGGATTCATCCACGGCAACCGCCAGGGCCTTCAGGCCCAAGGGGCCGCCCCCCGCGTCCGCCAGAGCCTGGAGAATGCGCCGATCCACCTTCTCCAGCCCGTTCGGGTCGATCCCCAGAAGCTCCAGGGTGCGGCTCACCACGGCAGGGTCGAGCCGGTCCTGGCGCTCCACCTGGGCCAGGTCGCGTGCGCGGCGCAGCAGCCGGTTCGCGAGCCGGGGAACCCCGCGGGCATGACGGGCCAGTTCTTCCAGGGCACCCAGCTCGCACGGGACCCCCAACAGGCCGGCCGAGCGTTCCAGGATGCGTGTGAGAGCGGACAGGGAGTAGGACTCGAAGCGGAAGACCTGGCCGAAGCGCGAACGGAAGGCCGGACTCAAGAGCCCTTCCCGCGTGGTGGCTCCCACCAGGGTGAACGGCTGGAGGGGGAGTTTCAACAGCCGGGCGTGGACCCCCTGGTCCAGGGTGAACTCGATCTGGAAGCGCTCCATGGCCCCGTAGAGGTATTCCTCCACGTTGCGGGGCAGGCGGTGGATTTCATCGATGAAAAGGATCGTGCCGGCCTGGAGGTCGCTCAGGATGCCCACCAGGTCCTTGGGCCGTTCCAGGGCCGGGCCGCTGGTCACCTTTAGGGTGGTGCCCACTTCACGAGCCAGGGCCAGGGCCAGGCTGGTTTTGCCCAGGCCGGGGAGGCCGGAGAACAACAGGTGCTCGAGGGGCTCCCCTCGCTCGCGGGCGGCCTGGATCATGACCTGAAGGGGCCGGAGGAGGTCCTCCTGGCCCAGGAACTCGCTGAACCGGGTCGGCCGCAGGTTGCGGTCGAAATCCTCTTCCTCCCTTCCCCGGGCTTGAGGGTCGAAGGGGGAGGGAGAGGCCATGGAGGGGGATTCTGCCTTCCAAGGCCTTCGGCTTCCATCCTCTTCCTGGAGAAGAGGGTTTCGTGCGGGATCGCACGGCTTGTGCGAGGGCTTTCCCTCCGGAGACTGGGAAGAATGGGAACCGGGATGGCATGATAGTTGCCTGATCCTGCCGGGGGCTCCCCCCGTCCTCAGGCCTGATTACCCGATGAAGAACCCCTTCCGCCTCCTTTCCGGCCCGGCATTGCTGCTGGGAAGCTTTTTCGTCCTTGGATCCTGCGGCGGGTCCGGCGCCAAAGGGATCGCCGGCGATCCCAACGCCACATCCACCACCCTGCGGATCGAGTCGGTCGTGAACGGGTTCGGCCGTCTCCTGCCGCACGTGGTCCACGCCGTCGATCCCCTGACGGGAGCGGTTTCGCCCACCCAGCTGGTCGAGATCCGCACCATCGACGATCTCCTGGCCAACCCTTCCTCGATCCTGAATCCGGTCCTGCCGCCTTCCGCCTGGCCCACCGCGGCGGTGACGCCCTCGAACCAGCCGGGGAACCATTTCGTGGTGGTGCGTTTCTCCCGCACCTTGGACGTCACCTCGATCCTGGATCCGACCGCGGCGGGACAGGGGAACAACGGGCTGACCGGAGCAATCACTGTGGTGGCTTACGATCCCGCGACCGGGGCTTCGGAACAGGTCAAGGGCCGCGGTTTCATCAATGGAGCGACCTTTTTTGGCAATCCCCCGGCGGGGGAACGCTGGGTCGCGCCGAGCGGCCGCAACCATGTGAAGGTCCTGGGGGTCAATCGTGGCGGCGTGATCGTGACCCCCGGCGTGGGCTTTCCTGGGACCGACGATCCTGCGGGAGGGGTGTTCAATGGGGCCTTCCAGAACGCCGGCGCCTTCCTGAACAAGACCACTTTCGTGTTCGTGGTGGATTCCGACGGGGATCTTTCCACCTATGAAACCTTCCCCCAGAACCGCGTGATCCGGGTCGTGATCAACGCTTCGGTGAAGGACCGGAGCGGGCGGACCCTCGAAGCGCCGGGGATCGGCACCTCCGTGGTGGGAGCCGACACCACCCCTCCCAGATCCCTTCTCGACGGCGTGGGCGGGAATCCCGTGACCTTCCCGGTGGACCTCTCCAGCGACGTCCCCTGCGATGTGGAGATCCACTGGTCCTTCCCGGAATCGTGCCAGCCCCACTCGATCGGACCGCTGCCCAAGAAGGTCGCCCCCACTCTCTCCAGCGAGTTCACGGTGGAGTTCCGGCCCGCCGTTGCGGTCGGTCAGCCGCCATCTGGGCAGCGGGTCCAGCTCCCGTACACCGTCCTTCCGGTGAGCCCGTTCAATTTCACCGAGTTCAAGGTGAAACCTGTGACTCCCTTCCCCGGCTCGGATCCGATGGGGGCCATCACGGACGTCTTCATCACCTACTTCCAGAATGCCGCTACGGACCTGTTCGGCAACCAGGACTCGACCAACACGGATTTCGACAACATCCAGTTCTCCACGGGGGACTGCCCGGGCCTGGTGAACGCACCGGTCTCCCCGGGGGTCATCTACGTGGCCTCCAACGGGGGCGGGCAGACCGGAGGAATCCGGGTGATCGATCTCGACGGGTTCGGCCAGGGAACCGGGGACCCCACTTTCGATTCCAACGATCCGCTCTACAACGTGACCTTCAACGAAAACGGGGAACCCATCACCGGCGACATTTCCAAGTTCCCCTTCAATCCGAACCTTCAGTCCCCGGGGATCTTCCCGCCCCTTACCGCCGACACGACTTCGCTGGCGGGCGGTTCACGAGGGGTCTTCCAGCTTTCCCAGGACTCCAAGCTGTCCACCCAGCTTGTGACCGGCGACACGGTGGGAACCGTCGCCGACATGACCCTGGGGCATCCCATGGATCTCCTGTTCAACAACTTCGACTGCTTGAGTGGCGGGCAAAACCGCTGCGCCCAGTCGGGTCTGCAGTTGAACCCGTTGAACGCAACCATTGCGCCCGGCAACCCGATCACTTTCGCTCCGCACCCGAATCCTCCCAGGATCCGGCTCGCTCCGAGCTGTTTCTCGCCTCTGATCCAGACCGAGGAGCCCTCCTTCAACCAGGGCGGCGCCACCAACTTCCTGAGTCCCGGCGATGCCTTCGGGACGGTTGGGGGCCAGGGGCCCAGCGGCCTTTTGACCGAGAATCCGAACTACGCCGGATTCTTCGGCCCGTCTTTCGACCGGACGACAGGCTGCCCCACTTTCACTCTCCGGCAACAGGTGGGCCATATTCTTTACGTCCTGGATGTCCAGAAATCCCAGGTGGTCGCCCTGAACAGCAACCGCATGACCGTGATCGACACGATCCCGGTTTCCGATCCCAAGGACATGGCCATCGCCCCGGACCTGAATCTTCTGGCCGTCTCCAACAAGGGGATCAATTCGGTGACGTTCATCGATACCGATCCCTTTTCGCCCACCTTCCACGAGGTGATCAAGATCACCCCGTTGATCGACCGGCGCAACAACCGCATCGGCCTGGGGCCCACCGAGATCGTCTGGCAGCCGGACGACGAGGACGTGCTGGTGGTCTGCGAAAGGTCCAACTCGATGGCGATCATTTCCACCGGGGACCTGCAAACCCGCAAGATCATCCCGGGAGTCGCCCAGCCGCGGCTTTTGGCGGTTTCGAACCGGGATGCCGCCTGGGGCTTCCAGACCGACCTCTACTACGCCTACGTGATCGCCCAGGACGGCCGGGTGACGATCTTCGAGTCGGGTCCGGACGGCCCCCAGGGGATCGGGTTCGACGACTTCATCGGCATCCCTTCCCTTGAAGGGCGTGCGGGTTTCGATGGACCCACTGCTGTGCAGCCCGACCCGAGCAGCCTCTTCCATGCCATCTTCGTGGCTCACCGGGAGGGAACCAAAGGTGCGGTTTCGATCCTGGATCTCCAGAATGCCCCCTTCGGCGCCCAGAACATCCAGCCGGGGGCCTTCTTTCCCGACCCCAACTTCCGCACCAAGGAATGGAAGGTGCGGCGGGACTACAACGGCGTGTTCAGTTCGCCCTCCATCGTGGACATCGCCTTCGACGATCTGAACAACACGGGTGCGGTGGCCACCACGACCAGTGCCTTTGCCACGGTCTTCAAGGCGATTCCCCACTCCTCCAAGTCGATGATCCGGAACAGTTCCACGGGGGTCAGCTTCCCGCGCTTCCTGTTCGCCGCCAATTCCAACGGCAAAGTGGACGTGATCAAGATCGACACCGGCCAGCAGTTCATCCCCTCGCTCACCATTCCCGGCGCGAAGGTCCTGTGCCACTTCTGGCGCGAGTAGGCCTCCTCTCCCTGCCGCCCGGGATGATCGGGCGGCCGCGGCAGGTGTTCATGAATAATCCGGGCTGCTAATCTCCGCGGCCATGGCGCCCTCCGGCGGCGAGGTGCGGGCGATGTTCTCCCACATCGCTCCCCGCTACGACTTCCTCAACCGGGTCCTTTCCCTGGGCCTCGATCAGTTCTGGAGGCGGAAGGCGGTGCGCGCCCTGGACCTGGCTCCCCGAGCCCGGCTTCTGGACGTCTGCTGCGGAACGGGCGACCTGGCCCTGGCGTTTGCCCGAAAAGGCTGCCGGGCCGTCGGCATCGACTTTTCGGGCCCCATGCTTCCCCTCGGCCGGGCGAAAGCGCGCCGGCGGGGGATGCGGCTTCCCTTCCTCCAGGGGGATGCCATGGACCTTCCCTTGGCCTCCGGCAGCTTCGACGGAGCCAGCGTCGCTTTCGGCCTGCGGAACCTGGAAGACCCGTCCCGCGGGCTGCGGGAGCTCAACCGGATTTTGCGGCCGGGCGGGCGGCTTGCCATCCTGGAATTCTTCCGGATCGAAGGTTCTCTCTGGGGCCCGCTCTTCCGCTTCTATTTCCACGTGCTGCTTCCCCGGCTTGCCCGGTTCACCCGGGTGGCCCGCAAGGGCGCCTATTCCTATCTCCCCTCCAGCGTGGATGCCTTCGCATCCGCCGGAACCTTTCGGACATGGACCTCTGCCGCGGGGTTCGACCTCCTCAGCGAAAAGAAGCTGGCCGGTGGGGTGGCCCGGCTCCTGATTCTTCGAAAACCGGAATCCGGTCCGCCTGCATGAACGAGAGCGGCCGTCTTCTGCGGGCCAGCCAGGATCCGGCGGTCACTTTCCTGGCGCTTCTTCCCCTGGCCCTGATCCACCTCCTCTTCCGAGGGGAGGTCCAGGCCGCAGCCTTCGATTTGGTGGAACGCCTGCTGGCCTGGGTGGGGTCTCCCAGCGCCCTGGCCCTTTCCGCCGCACTCGTCCTTTTCTTTCTGTGGGCGATGGGCCGCATCCGGCGGGAGGGCCTTCCCTGGCGTGGGGGAATGGCCCTGACTTTCATCGAAGGGGCCTTCTGGGGTCTGCTGCTGGGTCCGGTCCTTTCCCAGCTCACCTCCTGGCTGACCCAATCCCAGGGGGGGCCGCTGGCCCTTCCCGCGGCGGGGGTGCGGCCGGGCGCCTTCGGGTTCCTGGCCCTTTCGGCCGGGGCAGGGCTCTACGAGGAACTGGTCTTCCGTGCGGGGGTCCTGGCGGGGCTGGCGGTTCTTCTGCGCGGCACTTTTTTCGCTCTGGGATGGAAGCACGGGGCGCCCATCTTCGCCACGGGCCTGGCTCTGCTCGCCTCGTCCGTCCTGTTCGCCCTGGCCCATTCCTGGGGGGATCCGCACGCCCTGGACCCCCAGGTCTTCACCTTCCGCTTCCTGGGAGGGGTTCTTCTGGGCGTCCTGTTCGCCTGGCGGGGACTTGCCGTCGCCGCGTATTCCCACGCGGCCTACGATGCCCTGACTCTGCTTGGGTAAACCGCCCGGGATGGCCCGGCCGGAACGCCTCATGACCTCCTCCGTCCAACCTCCCCGCAAGGTCTTCCTGGGAATCACCGGCGCCAGCGGGGCGCTCTACGGAGTCCGAACGCTGCAGATGCTCGTGGAGGCCGGGATGGAGGTGTCCCTCTGCGTGAGCGATCCCGCCCGCCGCGTGCTTTGGGAAGAGTGCGATATCCGATTCGAAGCGGATCCCGCCCCTCTTCTCGCCCCCGGCCAGGATGCTTCCCGGGTGTGCGTGCACTCGAACCTGGACATCGGGGCCCCGCCCGCTTCGGGAACCGCCCTGGGCGACCTGGCGCTGGTGGTCCCCTGTTCCCTCTCCACCCTGGGCCGCATCGCCGGCGGCTGCGCCGAGCGGCTCATCGAGCGGGCCGCTCACGTGGCTCTCAAGGAAGGCCGTCCGCTGGTGCTCGTTCCTCGCGAGACCCCTCTTTCGCGGATCCACCTCGAAGGGATGTCGCGCCTGGCCTGGGCCGGGGCCACCATTCTTCCGGCATCCCCCGGGTTCTATCACCGGCCCCGCACGGTGCTCGAGCTGGTCGATCACGTCGGCGCCAAGATCTTGGAAGTCTGCCGCATTCCCCAGACCCGGATCCCCCCCTGGACGGGGGGCAAGGAAAAATGAAGAGGATCCTGCACATGATCCGCTTCGAGCACACCGTGTTCGCCCTCCCCTTCGCCCTGTCGGGGGCCTGGCTGGCTGCAGGCGGGCTGCCGCCCTTGGGGCGTCTGGCCGGCATCCTGGTTGCCGCGGTCGCCGCCCGCACCGCCGCCATGACGTTCAATCGCATTGCGGACCGCCGCCTGGATGCCGAGAATCCCCGCACCCGCGGGCGGGAACTGGTGACCGGTGCGGTCTCCCTGGGTGCGGCCGTGGCCTTCACCGCCGCCAGTTCGGCGGTATTCGTGGCGGTCTCTTTTCTTCTGGCTCCTCTTTGCGGTTGGCTTTCCCTCCCCGTCCTGGCCCTTCTCCTGGGTTATTCCTTTCTCAAGCGCTTCACCCTGCTCTGCCATTTCGGGCTGGGGCTGGCCCTGGCCTGCGCCCCCGCGGGCGCCTGGCTTGCGGTCCAGGGTGCTTTCCTTCCGGGTTGGGAGAGCCCCCTTCTTCTCGGGGGGGGCGTCGTGGCCTGGGTGGCGGGCTTCGACCTTCTCTATGCCCTCCAGGATGAGGAGCACGACCGCCGCCAGGGGATTTTCTCGATCCCCGCCCGCTTCGGGAACCGCCCCGCCCGCCTTCTTGCGGGCCTACTGCACCTTGTCGCCCTTGGATTCTTTCTCGCCACCGGTAGCCAGGCGGGCCTGGGGCGGCTCTATTTCGCAGGCGTGGCCGCGGTTGCCCTGCTGCTGGGGGGCGAACATGCCGTTCTCCGCGGCGGGCGCCTGGACCGCGTCCCCCTGGCCTTTTTCCGGATCAACGCCTGGGTCGGTCTGGTCTACTTCGCGGGCCTGTTCCTCGACCTGCAGCTTGCTACCCTTTCTTCCTGATGGCGGTTTCCGGGCGTGCACGCCGGGCGGATCCGGCCACGATCTGCCGTGAACTCTGCGAGGCGGCCGCCGCCGGCGGCCTTCCGCGGCTTCTCTTGCTCCTGCCGCCCGCCCGCGGCGAGGAGGAGGTCTGGTTCGGAGAGCGAATCCTGGAAGCGGCCCGCGAAGCCGGACGGGACGCCGCGGAGCTCGAGCTTCTGGAACTCGACGGGGGATCGCCGGACTTCGCTCCCGATCCTCTGGATGGATTCCTGCGTGCCAGCTCCCTTTTCGGCGGGGAACGCGCGCTTCTTTTCGGGAGGGCGGCCAAACCGCTGGCGCGTTGGCCGCGGCTGGGGGAGGCCCTCCTCCAGGCTGCCAGGAATCCCGGCGGGCCGGTCTGGATGGTGGTGCAGGCGGCAGGTTCTCCGGGTGCCCGGGCTTTGAAGGGACTGCCCCGAAGCTGGAAGGCCGGAGACCCGGTGCGGGTGGAACGGCTGCGCCGGCTCTACACGGATCCGCCTCCCTGGAATCTCCATCCAGATGCCAGCGAGCTGGCCCGCTTCGCCGTCGCGGAGGCCCGCGGGCGGGGAATGACCCTGGAACCGGGTGTCGCCGGACTCCTGGGGAGGGTGGTCGGCTCGCGGCCCGGTGAGGTTTGCCAGGCACTGGAGCATTTTTCCCTGCTGGGGATGACCGTCATCGACGAGGAGGCCATCCGCGAAGTGGCCGCGCAGGGGGCCGAGGGCGGCGCCTTCGGATTCGCCGAGGCGCTTTTGACCGGTGACGGAGCTTCGGCCCTGCGAAGGCTGCGGAGCATCGGCCGCTGCGGCCTGCGCACCTGGAACGGGCGCGTGCTTGCCGTGCGCGAGGCCTTCAGCCTGCTGCTCGGAGTGGCCGCCGGGGAGCGGCGCCGCACGGCACAGGTCCGGGAGGGACTGGCGCAGGGGCTGTCCCTTTCCGAGGCCTGTCGTCAGGCCGGGGTTGCCGCCGGCGGCCCCCCCCTGGAACGGATGAAGCGCCGCCTGGAGCGCTGTGGAAGCGGGCAGCTCGAACGCCTGCTCGCCGCTCTCTGCCGGGCGGAACGCCGCGTCAAGATGGAGGGCTGGCAGCAGGCCGGGCACGCCCTGGAGGAACTCATTCTCACCGCCCATCGTTCCCGGGAGGCCGGCGGATGAATCCCATCCGCCGCCTGGACGCCAAGGTGATCGACCAGATTGCCGCCGGCGAAGTGGTCGAGCGGCCCGCCTCCGTGATCAAGGAGCTGGTCGAGAACGCGCTCGACTCCGGGGCCGGGCGGATCGAGATCCGTCTGCGGGAGGGCGGGCGCAAACGGATCGAAGTGCGCGACGACGGCGCGGGAATCCCCGAGGCGGAACTTCCCCTCGCCGTCACTTCGCACGCCACGTCCAAACTCTGCCAGACATCCGATCTCGATGCGGTGGCCACGCTCGGCTTCCGGGGGGAAGCACTGGCCTCGATCGGGGCGGTGAGCCGGATGGAGATCACCTCTCGGCCGCGGGATTCGGAAGCGGCCGCCTCCCTGCGGGTGATCTACGGCCGGCTTGAAGGTCCGCGGGCTGCTTCCGGGCCTGCCGGGACCCGGGTGCTCGTGGAGGATCTCTTCGCCGATCTCCCTGCCCGGCTCAAGTTCCTGAAAAGGTCTTCCACCGAACTCGCCCATTGCTCCGCCTGGGTGGAACGGCTGGCCCTGGCCCATCGCGGAAGCGGTTTTCTTCTCGAACACGAGGACCGGCGGCTGCTCGAAATCGCCGCCGGGGATGATTTGGCGGCGCGCTGCAATGCGGTGTTCGGATCGGGATTCTCCGCGCACGGGATTTCGATCCAGGAACGGGGCGATCTGCTCAGCCTGGATGCCCGCATCGGTCCGCCCGAAATGGCCCGGCGCAACGCATCGCGGGTGCATCTCTTCGTCAACGGGCGCTGGGTGCGGGATGCCCGGCTTCTAGCCGCGGTGCGGGAAGGGGTAAAGGAATTCCTTCCGGTCGGCCACTATCCCACCCTCTTCCTGGAACTTGCCGTTCCTCCCGGCCGGGTGGACGTGAACGTCCACCCCCAGAAGACCGAAGTCCGCTTCCGCGACCAGAGCTTCGTGTTCGCCAGCATCCTTCGGGCGCTGCAACGCGGCCTGGCAGGATCCTCCTGGGCCACCCGCCGGGTGGGGGAGGTCGGCCGCTCCGCGGAAGATGCCGGGGCGGGTTTTCTGCCGGGGCGGTTCCCATCCCCCTCCCGGGTCTGGGAACGGCCTGCCGGCACAGGATCCGCTCCGGACAGTCCCACCACGGCCGATGCCCTCCCTTCCCGGGAACCCCCGCTTGCGCGGGCCGGACGCGAGGAACCCTTCGCCGTGGGGGCGGTCCTCAGCGTGGCCAACACCTTCCTGGTGCGGGAAGTCCCGGGCGGACTGGAGATCTTCGACCAGCACGCCTTGCACGAGCGGGTCAACCTGGAAGAGCTCCGGCGCGAAATCCGTGCGGGCCAGGTGGTGAGCCAGCCGCTTCTTGTCCCCGCCCTGGTCGAAGTGAGCCGCGCGGAAGCCGAACTCCTTCTGGGAAACGGCGAAGTCTTTCGCTCTTTGGGGGTTGACCTCGAAGCCTTTGGGGAAACCACCGTTGCTGTGCGTGCGGTTCCCGCCCGGCTCACCCGCTTGCAGCCCGAAGCCCTGGTCCGCGATCTCCTCCAACTTGCCGCGAGTCCGGCCTCGGCCACCCCCGACCGGCTCCAGGAGGAGACCTTGCACACGATGGCCTGCCGGGCGGCTGTCCGGGCGGGAGACCGGCTCGACGGCGAAGCCTTGCGGGATCTTCTGCGCCGGGGGGCCGTTCTCCCCCAGGACCGCACCTGTGCGCATGGACGGCCGGTGCGGGTCTTTCTTTCCCTGGCCGAC
>CAZQAP010000043.1:0-6123 GCA_964591365.1 uncultured Planctomycetales bacterium | reverse complement strand
CGGGTTTTTCCGGCAGGGATTCCACCCGCAGGGAAGCCGGCAGGAGGGAATCGCGGTGGAGACGCAGGGTGAACCGCCAGGGGCTGCCTGCGCGGTCCAGGGTTCCGGCAATCCCCGGTCCGGTGTCGTCCTCGGGGAGCAGCCGGAAATCCCGGCTGCGCTTGTGGAGCTGATCCAGGTCGAGGAGGATGACCAGATCCTGGCAGAGATCGAGGGCCTGGTCGATCTTCTCACGGTCGCGGGTGAATTCGTGGCCCTGGAGGAAGCGAAGCGTTCCATCGTCTTCTCGCAGCCAGTAGCGGCGCCCGTCGAACCCCTCGACCAGGGCCCCGCGTTCGGGATCGTCCACCCGGATGCGGATCATGCCCCCGGAAGCGTCCCGGTAGGCCAGCTCGAAGGCGATCTCGCGGGGATGTTCGCCCCGTTCCCGGAGGTTCAGGTCCATGCGGAAGCCGTGGACTTCGGCCGGGGACGAGCCCGGAGTGAATTGTGCGGCCGCGGCATGCTGGAACAGGGATTCCACCTCTGCGGCGGACACCCCCGGGTTGGAGGAAGCCGGCTGCTGGAGCAGCAGGCCCGGAACCAGGAACAGGAGCAGCATCTTGGAGGTGGGATCCCGATCGGGGACACCCTAGGATACGGACGGTTTGCCCTTTCTCGAGACAATCCCCGAGGCCCGGACCCTGACCCCGGGGGTGGAGTTTCTCAGCCTTCCGGATGCGCGTTTCAAACGGGTCCTGCTCAGGATCGCTTTCGACCGTCCCCTCGACGAACTCTCTCCGGCCCGCACCCTGCTTCTTCCCGTCCTGGCCCAGGGAAGCGCGCTGCACCCTTCCCGCCGCAAGCTCACCTGCGCTCTGGAAGACCTTTTTGGCGGGGTCTTTCATCTGGGCGGAGACCGGGTGGCTGAGATGCACCGGGTTTCGGCCAACCTGGAATGGGTCGGAGAGCGCTTTCTTCCTGCCGGGGCCGGGGTTGCGGAGGGCCTTTTGAAGCTTGTTCGCGAGATTCTGGAACAGCCTCTTCGGGGCGGGGCCGGGCAGCCCTTTCCGCCCGAGACCCTGGAACGGGAACGGGAACAGCTCGTCAGGATGATCCGCTCCCGTATGGACGACCGGGACAGCTTTGCGAGGGAACAGTTTCTCCGGAAGATGTGCGCCGGGGAGCCCTATGGACGGCCTCCCTACGGAACCGAAGAGGAGGTCCGGTGTCTGGACGGTGGAATCCTGGAATCCGTCCGCTGCGACCTGCTGGAGAAAAGCCCCGTGACCGTTCTTGCGGTCGGGCCTTTTTCTCCTGCCAGGCTGGAAGCCGCCCTGCGGGACTGGTTCGAACCCCGGCCGGGAAAACCTGCCGCCGGTCGGAAGGTTCCTCCGCTCCCCCAAGCGGTGGACCCGGCAGGACTCCGCACGGTCCGGGAGCAGCTCCCCGTGGACCAGGGCCGCTTCCTGTTCGGGTTCCGTTTCCCTCCTCCCGCTTCCGCCGGGGAGATGGAAGCCCACTCCCTGGCCAGCGGAGTCCTGGGTGGCGGCCCGCACAGTCTTCTGTTTCGGGAAGTCCGCGAACGGCGCTCCCTGGCCTACGGGATCGGTTCCAGCCTGCGGATGCTCAAGGGCCTCCTGGTGGTGAGCGCGGGCATCGATGCGGCCAGCTTCGGAGAAGTTCAAAGCGAAGTGTTGCGGCAGATCGAGCGGCTCCGTTGCGCTGAGGTTTCCGCGGAAGAGATCGAACCCGCGCGCCTTTCCCTGCTCGACCATCTGGAGTCCGTGGGCGACAGCAGGCGGTCGCTGGCAAGCTTCCACCTGCGGGAACGTCTGCTCGGCACTCGGCGATCTCCCGCCCAGAGGGCCGCCCTCCTCAAGACCCTCGGTCCGGAAGATCTGGCCCGCACTGCAGGCCTCTGGAAACCCGACCTTGTCTATCTTCTCTCCTCCGCCGGCGAACCGGCTCCGGTTTCATGATGGCCCTGCGGACCTTTCCCCGCCCGCGTCTGGGCGAGAACGTTGTTTGCGGGACCACCCCTTCCGGCATCCGCGTCGCGGTGGCCCGCAAGCCCGGCTTTTCCACCGCTGCCGGGTTTTTCGGCCTGCGCTTTGGAAGCAACGACACCCGTTTTCGCGGGGGAGGGGGGGAGGTGATCCAGGTTCCCGACGGCGCGGCCCATTTCCTGGAGCACAAGCTTTTCGAGGGGAGGAAGGAGAAGGTCTTCGATCGTTTCGGGAGGATCGGAGCGCGTTTCAACGGCGGAACAAGCTTCCAAACGACGGTCTACTACTTTCTGAGCGCCGGCCGTTTCCCGGAAGGGCTGGAGATCCTGCTCGATTTCGTGCAGCACCCCCTCATCACGGAAGCGCGGGTGGAAAAGGAGAAGGGCATCATCGAGCAGGAGGTGCGCATGTACGAGGACGATCCCGGATTCCGCGGCATCTTCCTGCTGCACCGGGCTCTTTTCTCCCTCCACCCCGTCCGCATTCCACCCGGGGGGACCGTGGAGAGCGTCCGTGCCACGACGGCCGCCGATCTCCAGAACTGTTTCGACGCCTTCTATCGTCCGCAGAACCTGGTCTTGAGCCTAGCGGGCGACCTCGATCCGCAGGAGGTGATGGCGAGGGTGGAGGCCTTGAGCGATCCACCCCGCGACGGGTCCGCGCAGCGACTCCAGGATCCCGAACCCGAAGGCATCGCTTCACCCTGGCTGGAGGAGACCTTTCCCGTTTCGCGGCCGCACGCCTGGATCGGCTGGCGGGAGAAGCGGGGAGTCGGGCTGGGTCCCGTTCTCCAGCGCCGGCGGCTGCTCTCCTCGCTGGCCCTGGATCTGGCGTTCGACCTTTCCAGCTCCTTCCACGAGGACCTCTATCTGCGCGGGATCCTCGACGACACCTTTTCTTCGTTCTACCGCTCCGAAGCCGACTATGGATATGCGGGGGTGCATGGACTCACTTCCGACCCGGTCATGTTTGCCGGAGAGATTCGTTCCGCGCTGGAACGCTTTGTGGAAGAGGGCCCCTCTTCGGACGATTTCGAGCGGTTGCGCCGCGCGGCCTGGGGCGGCATGGTCAGCGGCCTGGAGACACCGGATTCCCTGGCGGGGTCGGTGCTCCATTCCCTGCTCGACGACCTGGAGCCTCTTTCCGTCCTGGAAGTCCTGGAAGACATCACGTTCGAAGAAGTCCGTTCCCGGGCGCGGGAACTCTTCCGGGAAGACAACTCTTCGGTGGCCGTGCTGCGGCCTCCCGGCCGGGGCTGAATCGTGGCCGGCGATTCCCGGGTCTTCCTCCTGGGACCCACGGCCTCGGGAAAGTCGGCCGTGGCCGTGGAACTGGCTCTCCTGCTGAAGGCCGAGATCCTGTGCCTCGATTCGATGACGATCTATCGCGGCATGGACGTGGGGACCGCCAAACCGGGTTCCGTCGATCGGGCCCGGGTGCCGCACCACCTCCTCGATCTGGCGGAGCCCAACGAGGACTATTCGGTCGCCCGCTGGCTGGAAGCCGCGCGGGCGGCGGAGGAGGAGGTTCGCGGGCGCGGCGCCCGGCCGCTTTTCGTCGGGGGCACGGGACTCTACCTCAAGGCCCTCACCGCCGGGCTGCTGGATGTGCCGGCCATCCCGGGATCGCTCCGACGGGATCTGCGGGCAGAACTTCAACGGGACGGCGCCGGGCCCCTGCGGGAGGAACTGCGGCGGGTGGACCCGGAACTCTGGGGCCGGCTTCCGGCCGGCGACGAACGCCGCCTCCTGCGCGGGCTCGAAGTCTTCCGGGCGACCGGCAAACCCTTGAGCAGTTTCCAGAAGCAGTGGCAGGGGCCCGCCCGGCTGGGCGCACCGGGTGTGGCGTTGCGGCTTCCCCGGGAGGAGCTGCGGCGGGCCGTGGAGGACCGTTTCGACCGCATGCTCGCCGGCGGGCTGGTGGAGGAGGTCCGGCGGCTCCGGGCGCGGAAGGGTTTCGGGGCCACCGCCGCCCGGGCGCTGGGCTACCGCCAGATCCTCGAGCACCTCGAGGGGCGCATCCCCCTGGAGGAGGCCCGCAGGCGGGCCATCGGGCGCACCCGGGTCCTGATCCGCCGCCAGATGACCTGGCTGCGCTCCTTTCCCGACCTCGCCTGGGTGGACGTGAAGACCGGGGAATCCCCGGCCGGTGTGGCGAAAAAAGTCCGGAAAATCCTGGAGGCTTGGCGTTTTCCCGGTGGATGATGTCGCCGCGATGATCTTCCTCCTCGCCCTCTTGTTCCAGGCCCCGGCCGAACTCCCCGCGCCCCGGGAGGCGCTGGTCTTTCCCGGCGGACAGGCCTTCCTTTCCAGGCGATTCGCCCTGGAGCCGGATGCCCGCCGGGCCTCATTCCTGCTCCCGGCCGCGGAGCGGGGCTCCTTCTGGCTTTCCTCGGAAAGCCATGCCGTCCAGCGGGCGCAGGCGCGCTGGGAGGAGATCCCGCTGGAGCGCCCGGTGCGTTCGCTGGCCGATGCGGTGCGCATGGCGGTGGGCGGGCAGGTGGTCCTGGAAGTGGCCGGAAAACCCGATTCCCGCTTCGTGCCGGGCACCCTCCTGCGGCTGCTCGAAAGTCCCGAAAAGATCCCGATCGGCCGGCCGCTGGAGGCGGGGGTTCCCGAGTCGGTGGTCCTGGCCACCGAACTTGGCATCCAGGTTCTTCCTTTCACCGAGGTCCGCGGAGTCCGGTTCTCCCCGGATTTCCAGCCCGGTTGGACCTATACGGCTCCCCTCCGGCGGGAACTCCTCGAGGTCGAGCTGGAACCCCATTCCGGCGCCGGTTCCACCCCCAGCCTCTGGATCTCCAGTCTGGCGCAGGGCTTGAGCTGGTCGCCGAGCTTCTACCTTCAACTTGGCGGGAAAGACCGCGCCCGGCTGGTCGGCAAGGCGCTGGTGATCAACGACCTGGAGGATCTGACGGAGACACGGGTTCGGCTGGTTCTCGGCCGTCCCAACTTCGCCTTCCACGGGCTTCCCAGTTTCCTGCTCCCGGAAGCCTCGTTTCCCGTTCCGCGGCCCTCTGTTCCGGAAAACCGTGAAGAATCCATGGCTGGGATTCCCATGCTTCGGGAACTTGGATACTCCGCCCCGGCCGCTCCCGCCGGGCCGGTCGTTCCCCTTCCCGAAGTTTCCTCGGAAGATCTGCACATCTACGAAGCTGGGAGCCTGACCCTGAAGAAGGGGGAGCGGGCCTACCTGCCGCTCCTGGAGCAGGAGATCGCCATCGAACACCGCTTCGACTGGGAGATTCCCGACCGGGTGGATCGCCGGGCCCGTTTTCGCCCCCTGGCGGGGGAGGAGAGTCCGCCCGTCCGGCATGTCCTCAAACTCCACAACGAAGGACAGGTCCCCTGGCCGCCGGCTCCCGTCCTGGTGGCCGGGCCGGACGGGCCCCTGGCTCAGGCGGTCCTGGGTTTCGCCCCGGCGGGCGGAGATGCCGAGATCACGCTCGCGCAGGCGACCGAATTGGAAGGGGAGATCCTGGAGGTCCGGGCGGAATCCGAGGGTCAGCCGCGCAAACCGGGATCGCTTTTCGGACTGTTCGGCAATAAATACGAGAGCATCGAAATCCAGGGCGATCTCGTGCTGCACAACCGGGGATCGAAAACGGTCCGCATGCACGTCGTGAAACACTTGAGCGGCGACGTCCTTTCCACCCAGGGAGAACCCGAGGTCGAGAGCCGTGCCCTGGGTCTGGGCCAGGTGAACGCGGCCCGCACGCTGACCTGGGAGTCTTCGCTGCAACCGGGGGCGGTCTGGAAGACCACTTTCCACTACCGCGTTCTCGTCCGCCGCTGACCCGGGCCTTCGGAAGCCGGGAAGCCCGGAAGCCCTGAAGATCAGCCTCCCCCTTTCCCTTCCCGTCGGCGCTTCTTCTTCTTCCCGCTGTTGGGAGAGCTTCCGAAAGGATTGAGGCCGGCGGCCTTCTCCTTCAGGAAATCGGCGCCCTTCTTCTTCAAGGCCCCTCCCAGGAGCTTGTCGAGTTCGGTTTCGTTGCGGATCCGGAACGAAGGCCGGGTGGGGCTGCCCGAGAGGCTGAGCTTGAGTTTCACCGGCCCCTGTTCCAGGGCCTGATTGAGAAGCTGGGAGAACTCCCGTGCGGAGAGGCCGAGCACGTCGGGGGCCGACTTGCGCGGCT
>CAZQAP010000042.1:17970-19910 GCA_964591365.1 uncultured Planctomycetales bacterium | reverse complement strand
GGGTCGAGCACTCCGTCGAGGAGGAAATCCGCCCGGTCCGGGTCCGGGACCTTGCCGAGGAGGCGCGCCAGGGCCGCAAGCACGGCCGGATCCTTCCGTTGGAACAACGCATCCGGGAGGACCAGGGAAGCGGGAAGATTGCGGGACGCCAGGCGCTCCAAAGCCCGGCCCACGACAGGCCCCGGCAGGCTTCCCGGCGAGCTGACCCGCAGCCATTCCGGAGCCGCTCCGGGATCGGCATAAGCCAGAAGCACCTCCAGGGAAGCCCCTCGATCCGCAGGAGAGCCCTCCGTCAGAAGACGCCCGGCCACTTCCAAGGCGAGAGGGCTGCCCCGACCGGCGGCCGCCTCCAGGCCGTCGGGGAACAGGCCCGCGGGCAGGCGATCCAGCAGACCGGCCAGGCGATCCCCGCCGGCGGGGTTCATGGTTTCGGCCAGCAGATGGATCAAGGCGGCGCGAGGATCGGGGGCGGCCCCTGGCGCTTCCTTCGTCTCGCCGACCCCTGGCGCGGGCAGGGCGGCTTCCAGAGCGCCCAGAAGCGGCTCCTGGATCTCGGGCGCCCAGGGGAGAAGGGGCCCGGCGGTCTTCTCCCCGGGTGCGGCCAGGTAGGCCGGTCCGAACTCCTTCCAGGCCTGGAGGGCCTCCAGGCGGCGCTCTTGTGCGCGTTCGGCAAGGGTCCGGTGGAGGCCCTCCAGGCTCCCCGGGCTTGCAGGGGCCTGCAGGGCGGGCCCTGGCAGCAGGACGAGGCACCAGAGGATCGCGGTCATGCTTCGGCCTCTAGAATACGCAGGAACCCGACCGACCCGCTTCCCTGTCCCCATGGATTTCCCCACCTGGGAGGCCGCGTCCTCCTTCGACGTGGCCGTTGTCGGCGGAGGGCACGCCGGCCTGGAAGCCGCCTCCGCCTCCGCGCGCCTCGGGCTTCGCGTGGTTCTGATCACCCTGCGGGCAGCGGCCCTGGGCCGCATGTCCTGCAATCCGGCCATCGGAGGGATCGGCAAGGGACAGCTCGCCCGCGAGGTGGACGCCCTGGGCGGCTGCATGGGCCTTCTGGCCGACAAGGCCGGCATCCAATTCCGCCTGTTGAACACGCGCAAGGGGCGGGCCGTCCAGTCCCCGCGCTGCCAGTGCGACCGGGGCGCCTATGAGCAGGCCGCCCGGAGGCACATAGCCGCTCAAACAGGAGTCAGGATCCTGGAAGGCGAGGCGGTCGGTTTTCTCTGGCGGCCGTCCCGGCCGGGAGAGGCCGAGGCCGCCGTGGCCCGGGGACGGCGGATCTGCGGCCTGGAGCTGGCGGACGGACGAAGGGTTCCCGCCCGGGCGGTGATCCTGACCACGGGCACGTTCCTGGAAGGGACGCTGCACCAGGGCCTGCGCCAGCGCCCCGGGGGACGGATGGGGGAACGGGGGGCGGCCCGGCTGGGGGAGGCTCTGCGGGCCCTCGAACTCCCCACCGCCCGCCTCAAGACCGGAACCCCGCCGCGGATCGCGGCCGACAGCGCGGACCTGGCCGGGCTTGAAGAACAGCGCGGCGACCCCGAACCCGCCCCCTTCTCCTTCCTGACGGACCGCATCGAGCGGGCCCAGGTCTCCTGCTGGCGCACGCACACCAACCCCGTCACCCATGCGATCGTGCGTGC
The DNA here is from genome assembly GCA_964591365.1 of uncultured Planctomycetales bacterium. Lineage (GTDB taxonomy): Bacteria > Planctomycetota > UBA1135 > UBA1135 > UBA1135 > CAZQAP01. Next base: position 18,270 of record CAZQAP010000042.1, on the reverse strand, counting down.
CCATCTCGGGGAAGCGCCCATGTTCGCAGGACGAATCCATGGCAAGGGTCCGCGTTACTGTCCTTCGCTGGAGGACAAGGTGGTGCGCTTCGCAGACCGCGAGGCCCACACCGTCTTCCTGGAGCCGGAGGGGTACGGCTCCCCGGTCCTCTACGCCAACGGAATCTCGACCAGCCTTCCGGCCGGGGTCCAGGAAGAATTCGTCCGCACCATCGCCGGCCTGGAAAAGGCGCGCATCCTGCAGCCCGGCTACGCCGTCGAATACACCTACGTGCATCCCCGCGTGCTGCGCCGCACCCT
>CAZQAP010000042.1:7560-17870 GCA_964591365.1 uncultured Planctomycetales bacterium | reverse complement strand
CGGCTCGGGCCCCTTGCCGAGGAGCGGGGATTCCTTTCCCCCCGGCGCCGCCGGCGCCTGGCCGCAAGGCGGGCCCGGCTCGAAGAAGGACGCCGCCGGCTTGCTGCGCGGCCCGCGGCGGGGGAAGCGGGAGGCGGAAAGAGCCTGCTGGATCTCCTGGGAACTCCGGGGACCTCCCACCGCGAACTGGAGGCCCGCTACCCGGAGATCGGGGGGCTCGGGCTGCGCCGCGAGGACTGGGTAACCCTGGAAGCCGATCTGCAGTATGCGGGCTACATCCGGCGCCAGGAGGAGTGGGTCCGCCGTTCCCGGGGACGGGAATCGGTTCCGATCGGGGACCGCTTTGACGCTTCCCAGGTGCATGGGCTGCGAACCGAAGCCCGGGAAGCCTTGCAGCATTTCCGCCCGGAAACCCTGGGGGCCGCCGGGCGCCTGGCCGGAGTCCATGCTTCCGACGTCGCCCTGCTTGAGGTCTTCCTTTCCCGCCGGGAAAGGGAACAGGCTCAAGCAGGCACGCCGGGGGGGAGCGATCCGGTCAGGATCTCCCCGATCTCGAGGTAGCGCCTGCGGGTGCGCGCCAGGATCTCGGCCGGAAGGGCCGGCGGGGGCGGCTTGCGGTTCCAGTCGGTCTGGGTGCGCAACCAGGCGCGCACGATCTCTTTGTCGAAGGAAGGGGGTTCCTCGCCCTCCTTGACCTGGCCGGCAGGCCAGAAACGGGAGGAATCGGGCGTCAGGACCTCGTCGATCAGGACCAGCTTGCCGTCCAGGCGGCCGAACTCGAACTTGGTATCGGCCAGGATGACACCCTTTTCGCGGCAGGTGCGTCCGGCGGTCTCGAAAAGTTCCAGGGCCATCTTCCGAATGCGGCCGGCGTCGTCCCGATCCCCGATGATCTCGGCAGCCCGCTCCCAAGTGATGGGTTCATCCTTGAGGGCTTTGGTGGTGGGGGTGAAGAAAACCCCCGGCAAGGGCGAGGATTTCTGCAATCCCCTGGGCAGCGGCTGGCCCCAGAGGGTGCCCGTCTTCTCGTATTCCCGCCAGCCGCTTCCCGCCAGCCTGGCCCGCAGAACCACCTCGACGTCGATCCGTTCGGCCACATACGCCAGGGTCACCCGGCCCCGCAACGGATCATGGAAGGAGGGCGGAAGGCCATCGATCTCTTCCGGGTGGACGGTGATCCGGGCGCAGGGGATCCTGGTTTCCGGGCGGCTCACCCAGGATTCGGTGATGTGGGTAAGGATCCGGCCCCGGTCGGGAATCGTCTCCGCGAAGACCACGTCGAAAGCGCTCAGGCGGTCGGTGGCCACCATCAGCATGCGCCGGGGATCGGAAGGCCGCCGGTAGAGGTCCCGCACCTTGCCGGAATAGAAAAGTTCCCATCCGGGGATCTCCATTCCGCCCCGGAAGCCTTCGCGTTCCGAGGCCTGGGCCGGCGAGGGGAGCGGTCGGGAAGTCATCCTGATGGGAATCCTACCCGGACTCCCGGCTAGAATCCTCAACATGCAGAAGGAGGCTGGCACCCTTCGGCAAGTCAGGCTTCCCGGCTGCAAGTCCCTTTCCGCCCGGGCCCTGATCCTGGCCGCCTGTGCCCAGGGTGAAAGCCGGCTGACGGGTCTCAGCCGTTCGCAGGACACCGGCGTTCTCCTGGAAGCCCTGCGGGCTCTGGGCGCGGGAGTGGGCGAAACCGCCGGGGTCACGCGGCTGTCCGGCTGGGGGGGCGTGCCGCGGGTCCAGGGGGTTCGGATCGACCTCGGGGCCGCCGCCACCTCCCTGCGGCTGCTCCTTCCCCTGCTTGCTGCGGGGGAGACGGACGTCACCGTGACCGGCGCCGCACGGCTTTTCGAACGCCCCCAGGCCGCCCTCTATGGATTCTTGCGGTCCCACGGGGCCCGCCTCGATGCTCTTCCCATCCAAGAGGGCCGCGGCGGCGTCCGGATCCGGGGATCCGGACTGCATGGAAAGGTCTGGGAGGCACCGGTGCGGGAGACCAGCCAGATCCTTTCGGGGCTTCTCCTGGCGGCGGGTTTTTGCGGCGGAGTCCGCGTGCGCCACCAGGGCCCGCTTCCCTCTTCGGGCTATGTGGATCTCACTCTGGAAGCCATGCGCCTCTTTTGCGGCCCTCTCGCGGTGCAGGCCGGGCACGGAGAGTGGAGAGTGGCGGCGGGGATTCCCCAAGCGTTCACCGGGACCCTCCCCGGGGATCCTTCCGCGGCCACCTTCTTCCTGACCGCCCTGGTCTTCCGCGGGGGCCGGGCCATCCTCCGGCCGGGCTGGTCGCCGGTTCATCCCGAAGCCCGCCTGCATCGCATCTTCTTCGACCAGGGCCTCCTGGAAGCGGACGAGAACGGGCTGCGCTTCCGCGGCCGTCGTCCCGCCCGGCCCCTGGAGGTCGACCTCGATCCGGCTCCCGACGCCGGACCCGCGCTGGCAGTCCTGGGGGCGGCGCTCCCGGGCGGCATGCTTTTGAAAAAGACATCCCGCCTGCGGCTCAAGGAATCCGATCGCGTGGAAGGGATGGTGCGGCTTGCCGCCCTGTTCGGCCGCCGGCTCGAAAGCCGCGGGGAGGACCTCCTCCTGGCGCCGCTTCCCCCCGGGAAACCGGGTTTTCCCGGGAACGCGGCCCAACCCGTTTTCGACCCCTGTGGGGACCACCGGCTGGCGATGGCGGCCGGTGTGGCCTCCCTGGTGCTCGAGGGCCTCGAAATCCTGGATCGCTCCTGTGTGGGGAAATCGTTTCCCCGTTTCTGGGAGGAACTGGAGGCCTGGAAGTGACCCCCGCCGGCAGCATGGCCGCCTCCTGGATTGGGTGCCTCCTTTTCTGCGGAGTCGTGGCGGCCGCAGGTTGTTCCACGGCGGGGGAGGATCCGGCCGGGACCCTGGCCGCGTACGAAGAGGAAGGTGGCTTCCCCAGCGACTGGCTGAAACGGGCCCAGGAAGCCGAAGACCGGCACGCCTGGGAGGAAGCCGCCTTCGCCCTGGACCACTGGGCCCAGAACCATCCCCCGGACAAGGGCTGGTACCAGCGCAGGGTGCGTGCGGCGGATCGCTCCGGGGACGACCAGGCTGCCGCAAGGTATCGCCGGGGATGGCTGAAGCTGGAACCCGGGAACCTGCTCCTGCGGATCGATCTGGCCGACGATCTTCAGCGGATCGGCCAGGGCGAGGAGGGGGCGCAGCTTCTGGAGGAAGTCGCGGACGATCCTGAAACCAGCATCCTGGCCCTTCGCGCCCTGGGCGAACTTTATTTGCGGGATGGCCGCAAGCTGGAAGCGGCCTTCGCCTTCGAACGGCTGGCCCGGGACGCACGCGTGGCCGAACCCAAGGCCCTGCTCCAGGCCGCCTCCCGTCTTCGGGAGGAGGCCGGCGATCTGGAGGGAGCCTTGGAGACCCTGGAGAAAGCCCTGAAGGATTCCGATCTGAAAAATGGCCAGCGCCACTTCCTGGACCGGCTCAAGGCCTTCCAGACCGGCATTCCCCAGAGCGTCGCCGACGGGGTGGCCCTCATGACCCTGCACCCCAACCCCGACTTTCGCTTGGACGGCGCCCTCTATCTGGCCCGGGGAGCCTTTCCCGACGACGACGCCGTCTTCCGCAAAGCTCTCGGAGACTCGGATCCTCGCGTGCTGCGCGTGGCGATCCGCGAACTTGCCTACCGGGGATCCCGGGCCGATGCGCCGCTGCTCGTGCCGTTTCTCAAGAGCGAGAACGAGGACGTGCGTCTGGCCGCCGTGCGGACGCTGGGCAGCCTGGGTACCCTCGAACAGATCCCCGCTCTTCTTCCGCTCCTCGATCCGGAGAACCGGGCCCTCTTCCGGGGCGTCCGCCAGTCCCTGGAAGCCATCACCGGAATGGTGATCGGGGTGGAGCTCGATCCCAGCCTGGACCAGCGAAAACGGATCCGGAAGGAGTGGGAGGACTGGTGGGCGGAGCAGCCGGACAAGGACCGGGAGGCCCGTAACCCGTGAAGATCCTCGTCACAGGAGGCTGCGGCTACATCGGCAGCGCCACCGCGAGATTCCTGCGCCGGGCCGGACATGCGGTCTGGGTGCTCGACGATCTTTCCGAAGGTCACGAAGGGGCCTGGGACGGAAAGAAAGAGAAGCTCGACCTTCTCGATCGGGAAGCCGTCCGCAACTTTCTCGCCGGGACCTCCTGGGATGGCGTGATCCATTTCGCCGCCCGTTGCTACGTGGGAGAAAGTGTCGAGCAGCCGGTCCGTTACTGGCGCCATAACCTCGTTCCTCTGATCCATCTGTGCGAGTCCCTGGACGGGGTTCCGGTGGTTTTCAGTTCTTCGTGCGCGGTCTACGGAGTTCCCGAGGGCGATCGTCTGGACGAGGCCCATCCGCTACGGCCCGTGAATCCGTATGGGGCCACCAAAGCCGCGGGGGAACGCCTGCTGGCGGACCGGGCCGCGGCCGGACGGGGGAATTACGCCGCCCTGCGCTACTTCAACGCCGCCGGGGCGGAACCGGACGGGAACCACGGGGAGGATCACCGGCCCGAGACCCATCTGCTCCCCCGGGCCATCCGCGCCGCACTTGGGGAAGGGGAGCCCCTCACGCTCTTCGGGAGCGACTGGGACACTCCGGATGGAACCTGTGTGCGCGATTACATCCACGTGCTCGATCTGGCTTCCGCACATCTGGCGGCACTGGAACGCCTGGCCGGCGGGGAGGCTTCGGGATCCTGGAACCTGGGAACCGGACGGGGGGTCTCGGTCCGCGAGGTGATCGAAGCGCTGGGAACTCTTCTCGGCCGGCCGGTTCCGTTCCAGAACGGCGACCGGCGCGCCGGCGATCCTCCGGCTCTGGTGGCAGATCCTTCCCGAGCCCGCCTCGAACTGGGTTGGACCGCGACCTGGACTGAATTCCCCGCCCTGCTCGAGACCGCCGTCCGATGGCACCGCAATAACCCCCGCGGATACTCGCAATGATCCCGCGTTTCGTCTTCCTTCTTCTGCTGCTTTTCTTCTCGGGCCCCCGGGGGGGCGACGACCCCCGTCTGAAGGCTCTGCTCGCCACCATCACCCCGGAAGAGTGCCGGGCCCAGGTGGCGGTTCTGGCCGCTCCCCGCTTCCAGGGCCGGGAAACCCCTTCCCGGGGCCTGAACGAAGCCGCTGCCTACCTGGAGAAGCAGCTCGGGGCCCTGGGTCTCGAACCGGCTGGAGAGGAGGGGAGCTACCGGCTTCCCTACCGCCACCTGGCCCTGGAGGCGGGAGCAAAATGCCGATTCCTTTGGAAGGGGGATTCCGGGCGGCGGGAACTCCAGCCGGGCAAGGAGTTCCAGCCCGTTCCCGGTTCCGCCGCTGGGCCGGTTTCCGGCCTGGCGGTGTTCGCCGGCTACGCCATCCAATCCCGCAAGGATCACTGGAACGACCTCAACCCCGCCCGCGTTCGGGGACGGGTCGTTTTCGCCTTCACCCGGGAGCCGCGCGCGGATGACCCGCGCGCGCGCACCTTCGACGGAGCCGAGCCGACCGCCTGGTCGCGCTTCCAGGAGAAGGCAGACGCCGTGCGGAAGGCCGGCGGGGTGGCCCTGGTCCTGGTTCCGGATCCGGCGGGCTTCCCCGAGGAGACCGGTCCGATTCCCCAGCTCGTCCCGAGGCTCCTTCCCCGAAGCCTTCCCCCTTCGCGGCTGGGGAGCTTGAAAATCCCGGTCGTGAGCGTGTCCCGCTCCGTGGCCGAAGAACTTTTCCGGACGGATCTCAGCGAGTACCAGAAAGGAATCGACCGCAAGTACCGGCCTGCCCGACTCGAACCCCCGAAAGGAACGCGGGTGGAACTGGCGGTGGAGTGGCAAGAGGGGGAGGCGCCGCTTTTCAACCTGGCCGCCCGCATCCCGGGTAGCGGGGACGCTGGAGAGGTCGTGGTCCTGGGCGCCCACCTCGACCATCTGGGTTTCAACCATGCGCTTTCCGGAGGGGCGATGCAGGTTCATCCAGGGGCCGACGACAACGCCAGCGGGAGCGGCGCCCTCCTGGAGATCGCTCAGGCTTTTGCGGGGACGAAACCTTCCCGGGATCTTCTCTTTCTCTGGTTCACGGGGGAGGAGAAGGGCCTTCTCGGGTCGCAGGCCTACTGCGAGCATCCGCTCTATCCGCTGGAGAAGACGGTCTTGATGATCAACATGGACATGGTCGGACGGGGGGATCCGCGCAAGATCAACATCGGCGGACTCTGGAAGCACCCCGAATGGGCCAGGCGCGTGCGGGCCGTTCATGACAGGATCCACAGCCCGCTCCGGCTCGACCTTCGTTCCGGCCGCGATCTCTACGCCCGCAGCGACCAGTTCTCCTTTTCCCGGAAAGGAGTCGTGGCGCTCTTCTTTTTCGAGGCCGATCTGGAGCAGAACTCGAGCTACCACCGGCCCGAAGACGTCCCCGCGACGATGGACGGAAGGAAGATGGCCCTCATCGCGAAGCTTTGCGCCGCCACGGCCTACGACACGGCGTTCGAGCCGGGAGATCCGGCCTCCCAATGAAGCTTTTGTTCCCTCTCCTCCTGGCTCTCTTTCCGGCGGGAGCCGCGCCGGTGCAGGAGCCGGTCTTCGACCCCGGACTCCAGCGGGAACTCCAGGCTCTGGTCGCCCCGCTGGAAAGAGAAGGGGACATCCGGGTGGGGGTGGAGGTGGACACCTTGGACGGCAAGCCGGTTTTTTCCCACCAGGCCCGCAACGCCTTCGTCCTGGCCAGCAACACCAAGCTGCTCACCACCGGGGCCGCCCTCCTGGCGATCCCCTTCAACCGCCGCTGGAACACCCGGGTGGTGCGCGGCAAGGACGCATGGTGGGTCGTGGGAGGCGGCGATCCCTCCTTCCGGACCCTGGCCGGGATTTCCTGGCCCGACCGTTTCCTGGACCGGCTGGCCGGGCGGTTGAAACAGGCCGGGATCCGGCGCCTGGAGACGGTGGTCCTGGACGACCGGATCTTCGACCGCCAGTTCCGCCATCCGCTCTGGCCCGCCGACCAGTGGCAGGCTTCCTATTCGGCCCCGGTCAGCGGCCTGGCCCTGGAAGGGAACTGTCTGGCCGTCCGCGGGAGTGCCGGAAGGACCGTCCAGATCCTTCCGGCGCTCCTGCCTCCATTCCCCCTGGACGTCCAGTGGAACGGCCGGAAGGGTGTTCACCGTTTCGCGGCCTGGTGGCGCGAGGCCGGTCCCGATGCTCAGGCGCAGCCCACCCTGGTGGTGCGCGGCCGGCTCCTGCACGACGACGAGGTGGTGCTGGCCGATCCGGATCCTCTGGAAGTCTTCCGCCGTTTCCTCGCCGCAGGGCTGGCGGCCCGCGGGGTGGAAACCGGCGCCTTCCGCTTGGCGGAAGCGGGGGAGCAGGTTCCCGCGGGGGATCCCTTCCTGGAATTCCCTTCGGCCTGGACGCTGGCAGAAGCGGTTGCCGTGGCCAACAAGGACAGCGACAACTTCGTCACCGAGATGCTCCTCAAGACGCTCGCGGTGGAGCGCGGACTGCCGGGAAGCTTCTCCGGGGGCACCCGCGCGGTCCTGGACGTCCTGACCCGCGCGGGCCTCGATCCGAAGGACTACCGCCTCGAGGATGGAAGCGGCCTGGCCCGCACTGCCGACGGCCCGGGGAACCAAGCCAGTCCCGCGGGTCTTTGCCGCCTTCTGCGCCGGCTCGCGGAGGTCCGGGTGGGGCGCATCCTTTTCGATTCGCTCCCCATCGGGGGCCGGGAAGGCCGCCTCCAGGGACGGTTCCGCTCGGAGCGCTTCAAGCCCGGCCGGGTCCGCGCCAAGACCGGCTGGATCCGCGGCGCGAGCAGTTTGAGTGGATACCTTCTGGCGCCGGATGAGACGATTCTGGCCTTCTCCATCCTGGTCAACTATCACTGGGACGGCACGCCGCGCACGAACAACAGCCGCTTCAAGCTCTTTCAGGAAGAGCTCCTCGGAACCCTTCTCGACCGATGGCCTCGTCCTTGAAGGAGATCTGTGCGCGGGCGGTGGAGCTGGCCCTTGATGCGGGACGGCTTCTTCTCGCCTACCGCCGGGACCTGGAGGGGCTGGATGTCCGCACCAAGGGGACCCCCCGCGATCTGGTCACCGGGGCCGATCTCGCCAGTGAGCGCCTGCTGTTGGAGGGCCTGCGGGCCTCTTTTCCCGGGCACGGGATCCACTCCGAGGAGAGCGGGCGGGAAGTGCAGGACGCCGAAAGGGTCTGGTACGTGGATCCTCTGGATGGCACCACCAACTTCGTCCAAGGGCTCCCCTTTTTCGCCGTCTCCCTGGGGCTGGTGCGCCAGGGACGGCCCGAGGTCGCCGTCGTCCACGCACCGGTGCTGGGGGAGACCTTCACCGCCGTGCGCGGCGAAGGCGCCTGGCTGGGGAACCGCCGCCTGCGGACTTCCGCCAAGACTCGGCTTGCGGATTCCATCCTGGCCACGGGCTTTCCCTACCGCCGGCATCTCCTGCTCGACAACAACCTGGAAAATTTCGAGCGCCTTTTCCTTCGGGAACAGGGCATCCGCCGCATGGGGGCGGCCGCCATCGACCTCGCCTACGTGGCCGCCGGCCGCCTGGATGCGTTCTGGGAACTTCATCTGGGTCCCTACGACGTGGCGGCCGGCGGCCTTCTGGTGACCGAAGCCGGCGGGGTCGTCGACACCATCGTTCCCGGCGGGGACTGGATCCACGGCGCCAACCTTCTCGCGGGCCCTGCTCGCCTGGCGGAGGCCCTGCGGGAGGTTCTTCTGGAAGGCCGTGGACGGGACTATCCGTCCCTCGCAGAACGCCGGCCGCAGGGGGCGTGAAGCCGATCCTACTTACGGGCCTGCGGGCTGCGAACCTGCGCATTCCGAAGCTGGAGCTGGAACGCAACCGCTGGACCGCGGTCCACGGTCCCAGCGGATCCGGGAAGAGCGCTCTTCTCTTCCGGGTTCTCGAACCCGTGGCCCGGCACCGCTTCCGGGTTCTGCACGATCCCCGTGCCCTTCCCGGGGACGAGGAGGAATGGCTCGCTCCCATGGTCCGCCGTGCGGACGGGCTGCCGCCGGTTCTCGCCTGGGCCGGTGAGATCCCCCGCCACCGGCGGAAGGTGGAACTGGGATGGGCGCTTGACCTATGGGGTTTTCTGGCTGCCGCCTGGATCCGCTGCGGCGAGCGCCAGTGCCCCGCATGCGCAACTTGTTGGCGGCCTCCCGCGGTGGAGGAGGTCGCCGCGGACATCGCCGGCCGGATTCGCACGGGGGAAATCCTGCACCTCTTTTCCCATGCGGGGGGACGGTCGCCCGAGACCCTGCTTGCGGGAGGATGGACCCGGGCGCGCCTGGGGGAGCGGTTGGTGCGCTTGGAAGACGCTCCCGATCCCCTTCCTGCGGATGCGCTTCTTCTGCTGGATAGGTTCCGCTGGTCGCCCGGCCGGGAGGGCCGGCTGCGGGAATCCCTGGCGGAAGCCTTGCGGCGGGGGACCGAACTGGTCTGGGAATCCCCAGGCGGGGAAGAACGCGTCCCCGCCCGCGATCTCTGCCCCTCCTGCCAGACACAGCTTGAAGCCCGTCCCCCCGAGACTTTGCCGGCCCTGCGGAACGCCCCCGATCTGGTCCTTCTCGGGCGTTCCTGGGATGCCTGGCGCGGGGCCCCGCTGGCTGAATGGCAGCGCTTCCCCGGCGGGGGAGAATCTGCGCGCCGCCGGATCGAACATCTTGTGGAAACCGGCCTCGGCCACTTGTCCGCCGACCGGACCCTGGGAACGCTCTCCCTGGGGGAGGCCCGGCGGCTGGAGCTCGTCGCCCTCCTGGGACAGATCCGCCGGGACCAGCTCGTCCTCCTCGACGAACCCGGCATGGGCCTGCACGGCAAGGAACGCCGCAGCCTGGCTCTCCTTCTTCGCGGGTTGGTGGAGCAGGGGAACACCGTCCTGACCGCCGATCCATCCCGGGAGTTCCTGGAAGCCGCCGATGCGTGGGTGGAGCTGGGCCCCGGAGGCGGACCGCGCGGCGGTCGCCTGGTGGCTCGTGGAGGGCGTGAGGATCTGCCGCCCAGGGTCCCGAGCGAGTCTGCCCCGGCCGCTCTGGAGGTTCCCCGGGAGAAGGTCCTGGCCTTTCCGCGCCTGAAAAGCCGCTTTCTTGAAATCCCGGAGCTGAGCCTTCCGCTGGGATGCCTGACCGCCGTGGCCGGAGTGAGTGGAAGCGGGAAGACCACGCTTTTCGAAGAGGAGCTGGTTCCCCGGCTGCGGGAGGGGACCGGATTTCGGGGCAGCCTGCCGTCCGGCGGCGTCGCCGTCCTCCTGGAACGCGCGCTCAGGCATGCTCCCATCTCCACAGTGGCCACTCTTTCGGGTGCTTGGCCGCTTCTCCG
>CAZQAP010000042.1:5658-7460 GCA_964591365.1 uncultured Planctomycetales bacterium | reverse complement strand
GGCATGCTCCCATCTCCACAGTGGCCACTCTTTCGGGTGCTTGGCCGCTTCTCCGGCGCGCCTTCGCGGATGGGGAGGAGGGGCGCATCCGCGGCCTCACGCCTTCCCATTTCGTGGCCCGCCCGCACCAGGGGGCGTGTGGATCCTGCCGTGGGACAGGCTGCGATCCCTTTGGTGCGCAGTGCCAGGCGTGCGGAGGACTCGGCCTGCGGGACGATCTGCTGGAGGTGCGCCTTCGCGGCCGCCCCCTGCGGGAATGGCTCTCCACCCCGCTGAACCGCATCGAACGGCGCCTGGGAATGGCGGGCGATCCCCGCCTGCGCAACCTGGTCCGCCATCTCGTGGCCCTGGGTCTGGGGGACCGCTGCCTGGGCGAACGCGGCCGCTGGCTCTCTTTGGGAGAACGCAGCCGGATCGCGCTGGCACGAGCGCTTGCCGCAACCCGCCGCGGCCGGGAAAAACTGTTCCTTTTGGACGAGCCCTGCCTGGGTCTCCCTTTTCCCGAAGCCAGCAGGGTTGTGGCCCTGCTGGGGAAGCTGGCCCGTGAGGGCCACACATTCTGGGTGATCGAACACCATGAGGTTCTTCTGCGTGCCGCGGACTGGCTGGTGGAGCTTGGCCCGGGCTCCGGCCCGCAAGGGGGCAGGCTCCTTTACGAAGGAACGCCCGCCGGGGTCCTGGGAGCGGAAACTCCGACTGGAACCTGGCTGGCCACGCGGGGCCGAACGGTGCCCCTCCCGCCTCGAAGAAGGTCCCAGCCCTCCCCGCACACGGAAGTCCTGCGGGAATCGTGGAAACGGGAGGGGCGGGGGGCCCTGGAAGAAGACCTCTGGAGGGAAATGGCCACCCGCTCCCCCCTGGTTGCCGACCTTCACCCCCCCGAGCGTTCCCCGGGGGAAGCCCGCCGGGCTCTTCCTCCCACGGCCTGGCCGGTGATCCCCGAAGAGCGGATCCGGCTTTTAGGACTTCTCGGCCTGGAAGGCTCCATGGAGAGCTTGTTCCGCAACAAAGGGATCGCAGTCTGTGCCCACTGCGGCGGAGGGGGGGCCTGGGAAGAGCTGCGGGAGGCGCTTGCAGCCTGGCAGGAGGAGCGCCCTGGGGGGGGGGAGCTGGTTTTTTCCACCCCGCTTTCCCTTGAGCGGCTTTCCGGGCCCGAAGTCCTGGCCTGGCTCCAGGCGGCCGGATTCCGGCGGCTCCTTCGGAAAGGGAAGGTCTGGAGCCCCGGACCCGGGGAGCGGCCTGGCCCGGAAGATGAGGTCTGGCTCGATCGGCTCGACCCCCGGGATGCCGAGGCTCCCGGGCGCCTGCGGGACGTGGAACACCATGCGCGTCTGCTCGGGGGAGGGGACGTCGTGATCCGCGGTCCGGGAAGCAGGACCCGGAGCTTCCGGCCCGGGGCCTGCCGGGACTGCGGCCGGGGAGGGATCCACGAACCGGCCCCCTTGGAAACCCGCCTGGACGGTTGGACCCGGGCGCGGCTCTGGGAGGCTCCCCTGCGGGAAGCGATCGACCATCTGGAGGCCGCCGCTTTGCGGAGGAACCCTTTCGGGCGGACGCGGAATCTCCTGCGAGGAAGCTCCCTGCTGGGCCGGCCGGCCGGCATTTCCATCGGCCGCCTGACCTTCCTGGAACGGCGTCTCGCGCGCCTTGCGGGCTGGCTTCTCTTTCCGCTCCCCGGCGTCGTCCTGCTTCACGATCAGCCCCTTTCGGGGCTGCCCCCCGCCCTGGCGGTGCGGTTGGGCCGGGCCCTCCGGGCGCCCGCATCGGGAGTGCACCGCTTCACCGATCCGGAAGGCTTCACC
>CAZQAP010000042.1:0-5558 GCA_964591365.1 uncultured Planctomycetales bacterium | reverse complement strand
TTCCTGCCCCATCCGGCCCTTCGGCTCGCCTGCCCCCGCTGCGGGGGATCCGGATTCGCCCGCGAGACCGCGGTGCTCGAGGACCGCGGACTGCGCTGGACCGACCTGGGCAGCCAGTCCCTGGCCCAGCTTCGAGAGCATTTTTCCCAGACTCCGCGCCTGGCGGCCGTGCTGCAGGTGGCCGCCGGGCTGGGAATGGGAGAGATCCCTCTGGACACCCCCCTGTTCCGGCTTCCTCTCGGAGCGCGGGTCCTGGCCCCCCTGGCCGGGCGGCTTGCGGCCGGGGACCCGGGGAGGAGCTTCCGGCTCCTGGCTCCCGCTGCGGGCCTGACCCCCTTGGAAGCCGCAAAGCTTCTTTCTAGAATGAAGGGCTACCTCTCGATCATGGGAGACCTTGTTTGGAAGGACCACCATCCGGCCCTTTTGACCGCCGTGGAAAGGAAGCAGTGACCCCTGCGGACCGACCTCTGATCCTCCAGAGCGACCTCACCATCGTCCTGGAGACGGACCACCCCGAGTTCGCAGGCATGCGAGCGGGGCTGCTCCCCTTCGCAGCCTTGGAGAAATCTCCCGAGCATCTCCACACCTACCGGGTCACCCCCGTTTCGATCTGGAACGCCGCCGCCACGGGGCTGACAGCCCGCAAGGTGCTCGGCTTCCTGGAGAAGAACAGCCGCAAAGAGGTGCCCTCCAATTTCCGCCGGGAGATCGAATCCTGGTTCTCCCGCTGCAGGGTCTTCGAATTGCAGGCCGTAGACGGGCGCCTGCTTCTGTCGGCGCGCAAGGCCTCGGTCCTGCGCACCCTGCTCCACGACCCCGAGCTGGCCGGCCTGCTCGAGGAGACCGATCCCGGCCGAGGCAGGGCCTTTTTCCCACGGGTCCACCGGGGCCTGGTCAAACAGAGGCTCGTCCACCTCGGCTATCCGGTCACGGACCGGGCCGGGTACGTCGACGGGGATCCGCTCAAGATCGGACTCAACGAGGAACTTCCCGGCGGAGACCCCTTCGCCCTGCGGGACTACCAGAAGGAGGCGGTGGCGGCCTTTCACTGCGGCGGGAGCCTTCTGGGGGGGAGCGGGGTGATCGTTCTTCCCTGCGGCGCCGGCAAGACCGTGGTCGGCATGGCGGTGATGGAACTTCTCCAGACCCAGACCCTGGTCCTCACGCCGAACATCGTCGCCCTGCGACAGTGGCGCAAGGAACTTGTCGAAAAGACCAGCCTTGAAGATCATCAGATCGGAGAGTACTCGGGGGAGGTCAAGGAGATCCGTCCGGTCACCCTTTCCACCTACCAGATCCTGACCTACCGCCGGGCCAAGGACCAAGGTTTCCGCCATTTCGACCTCTTCCAGCGCGCCAACTGGGGACTGATCATCTACGACGAAGTCCATCTCCTGCCGGCGCCGGTCTTCCGCACCACGGCCGATCTCCAGGCCCGGCGCCGGCTCGGGCTCACGGCCACCCTGGTGCGCGAGGATGGCAAGGAGGACGAGGTCTTCTGCCTGATCGGGCCCAAACGCTACGACGCTCCCTGGAAGGATCTGGAACGGCGGGGTTTCATCGCCGCCGTGGAATGCACGGATGTCCGCGTCCCCCTGGAAGGCGAAGCCCAGGTGGCCTACATGGCCAGCACGCCGCGGCGAAAGTTCCGTATCGCCAGCGAGAACCCGGCCAAGAACGAGGTCCTGAAGACCCTGCTGGGCCAGCTAGCCGGACGCCGGATCCTGATCATCGGGCAGTACCTGAACCAGCTTCACGGCCTGCAGAAGGAACTCGGAATCCCCCTGATCACGGGACGGACGCCCACGGCCGACCGGGAACGGCTTTACGGGGACTTCCGCGAGGGGACTCTCGAGGTCCTGATGGTCAGCAAGGTGGGCAACTTCGCCATCGACCTGCCGGACGCCAACGTCGCCATCCAGATCTCGGGAACCTTCGGTTCGCGCCAGGAAGAAGCCCAGAGGATCGGCCGCATCCTGCGTCCGAAAACGGATGGAAGCCGCGCTCTCTTCTATTCCCTTGTGACCGAACAGACTCTTGATCAGGAATACGCGGACAAACGCCAGAGGTTCCTGACAGAGCAGGGTTATCGTTACACCATTCTGCCCGCAAATGCCCTTCTTTCGGCTGAAGCCCCCCCCCGCGGATGAAATTCCTTCTCTCTCGCGCACTTTCCAAGCGGTCCGACAGCGAACTCGTGGAGCTGCACGACGTTTGGGTGGGAGGCACGCCCCCCTCCCGGCGCCGGGATCTTGTCCGCGTGCTGCGCGGACGCATGCAGGATGGCGCCGCCGCGGATTCCATCCGTGCCGGTCTTGAAGAAAATGCCGAGTGCGTGCTGGGAATCCTGCTCCATCAGGCCCGCAACGGCGCCCTGACCTTCAAGCACGTGCATGAAGCCGCAGCCCGGGAGGGTTTCAAGCCGGGTGCCGTGCGCAGTGCCCTGGCGGCCCTTTCCCGCGTTGGTTTCGCCGTCCCCTCGGGAATGGACGGGACTCCCGACGGGGAATCCGAAACCGGATGGAAAGTCCCCCATGAAGTCGGAAAGGCCCTTCTGCAGGCGGCCGCGGACCGCCCCGGCCCCGCGGAAATCCTCACCTTGCGCGGGCACCTCCAGCGCCATTTCCGGCGCGGCGGCCAGGATCATGGAGAAGCCGCCCGCCGCATGTACCGCCTGCTGGCCACGGAAAAGGCCCTTTGCACCCGGCTGGATGCATTGAAGGACAAAGACCGCAAGGTGGTGGAAACCGCCATCAGCCGTTTCGGAGGAATCCTCTCCACATCCGCTTTCGAAAAACTCGGTTTCGGGGGCTGGAACACCCTCCATTTGCGGAGCCTGCTCGAGGAGTCCTCCCTGGGAACGGTCGGCGAACTCGACCTGGAATGGTTTGGAATCCGGCAGCGGGGCCTGGTCCTCGCCGTCTTCAACGAGGCCGTCCTGGCCTGGCTTCGCCGCGAGGCCCGCCGCGCCCCCGTGAACCCCCACGCCGTGGCTTCGATCGGCGTGGATTTCGTCTCCAACTTCTCCCGGTTTGCCGCTTTCGTCGGGGATCAGAACGTCCGTTTCACGGTGCGCGGGACGATCTTCAAGAGCACCGGGAAGCGGATCACGGAAAGCCTGATTCCCAATCCCGGCCGCGAGTTCCGGCGGCGGGAAATCCTGGAACATCTTTACCGGTTTTCCCTGGCCTTCCGCTTCATCGACCGGACCGGGGAGCGCTCCTTCCGCCTGACCGATGCAGGCCGGGAATTCCTGGGCCTTCCGCTTTCCGAAAAACAGCGCCAGATCCTGGACTGGCTGATCGAGGACCGCACGCTGCCGGGAGACCTGCGCCACCAGCTTCGCCTTCGCCGGACCACTCTGCGATACCTCAAGCGCCTGGAGCCAGGGGTCTGGTACGACGCCATGTTCCTGCCTTTCGTGGTCCGCAACCACTACCTAGCACAACTGGGCCTGGAAGGCGCCCGCACCCGGGAAGCCGCCTCCTTCCCGATCCGTTCCTCCGCCGATCTGCGCTCCCTCGCCTGGAACCTCTTTCACTGGATTCGGAAGGATCTCTATCTGCTCGGCGTCCTCGACATGGGTTATGACGAAGCCGGCCGGGCCTCCGCCATCCGCCTGACCCCGATGGGCGCCGAGCTTCTGGGAATGATCCCGGGGCGCGAGCTGGAAGGAGCCGGCCATCTGGTCGTCAACCCGGATTTCGAGGTGGTTCTCTTTCCCGAAGAGCATTCCCACACCCTGGTCTACGAACTGGACCGGTTCTGCGAACGGGAACTGACCGACAGCCTCTACCACTACCGCATCACCCCCGAAAGCCTCCAGCGGGCCCTCTCCCAGGAAGTCGGCCTCGATTCCATCCTCGATCTCCTTCACCGCCGCAGCAGGACCCCCCTGCCGCAGAACGTGGTCTACTCCCTGGAGTCGTGGGCCCGGAACGGGGGCATGGTGACCCTGGACGCGAAAGGGCGCCTCCAATGCAGCCAGCCGGAACTGCTCGACCGGCTGGAAAAGCATCCCGGAATTGCAGCGCTTGTCCTGGCGCGGGAGAAACCCGGCATCCTGCTGCTTCGCCAACCGCTCCCCGATGGCAAACTGGCCCAGTGGGTGCGGGGATTCGGCCTGGTTTTCAGGCAGGTGGGGTGAATCCGCTCCCTTTTCCCCGGGGCGTGTGGGCGGTGGCCTCAAGGCTTGGAGGGCCCCAGGATGCCCATGCCTGGGCCCGTTCCGCCGCCGAGGCGGATGCCTGGACATTTCGACTTCCAGCGTGCAGCGAAAAGAAAACCCTGGCTGCGCTGAAGATCCTGGCGGGGCTGGGCAAGAAACTGGCGGTTCATGCCCGTGGAGACTGGGCGCAGGCGTGCGGAGCCGCCGGGGTCCTAGCCGGCAGCCGCTCCCTTCCGCTTCCGCTCCTGCGCCGGCTCTTCCCCGGGCTTTCCTGCGGCCGCTC
Organism: uncultured Planctomycetales bacterium; assembly: GCA_964591365.1. Lineage (GTDB taxonomy): Bacteria > Planctomycetota > UBA1135 > UBA1135 > UBA1135 > CAZQAP01. The sequence goes on along the minus strand of CAZQAP010000042.1, from coordinate 1,107 downwards.
GGTCCACAGCCTGGAGGAGGGCGCGAGCGCGGTGAAAGAAGGCGCGGACTTCCTCCTGTTCGGGCCCGTCTGGGACACGCCCTCCAAGGCCGGAATCCTGGCCGCACGCGGCACCGATCTCCTGGCCCGTCTCTGCCGCGAACTCGGGGTTCCGGTGGTCGCCATCGGAGGCATCCGGCGGGAAGCCCGGGCGCGGGAAGCCCGGGCCGCGGGCGCCTACGCTGTGGCGGTGTTGCGCGCCGCCCGCGAACCCGCCCTATTCGGGAAACTGGTCCGGGCCTGGCGGGAGCCCGCGGGCGGGGGCCCGCTCAATCTCTCCGGTAGGGGAAGCTGACCTGGAGGCCGTTCTCGTCCCCCGGTTCAGGCAAGCGTCCCTCGGGACCCGCGCTGGCAAGCTCTGCCCGGACGCCGTCCGGGGTGGAGAACCGCCGCAGCACCAGGGCGTGGCCCCAGGGGTCTGGAGGAACCCAGAGGCCCGGAAAGATGTCGTGGATCCGGCCCCGGGGGCCAGGGGCCAGACCGGCCGGCAGGGTTCCCGGACCGAGCAGCGGGGAGGGCCAGCCGGAAGGGGCGCGGGTGGGGGACTCCATTTCGAGCATGGCGGCCAGGTGGATCAGGGTGTCACGGGCCTGCTGGATCCGGGTCTGATCCATTTCGCGGGCTTTGGTTCCTAGAATCACCCAGACCATGGCCCCCAACAAGAGGATGGCCCAGAGGAGCTCGGCGCGGGTGAACCCGCGGCGGCCGGGGGGGGAGGAATGGGACAAAGGCTGACCGAAGAGGAGGTGCTGCATGAGATTTTCCGTTCCGCTTTCCGGAAAAGGAAGGATCTTCCCCTCGGGCCCGGCGCGGACTGTGCACGGCTTCTCCCCGCCCCCGGTTGCGGACTGGTGGTCACCTGCGACCAGGTCATCGAAGGGCTTCACGTCGCCAGGGGCACCTCGCCGCTCCTCATGGGACGCAAGCTGGTGGGGCGCACTTTAAGCGATCTTGCCGCCGCGGGTGCCCGGCCCTGGACCCTGTTCTGGACGGCGGCCCTGCCCCGCACCCGAAGTTCCGCCTGGGTTCGACGTCTGGCGCGCGGTTTCCTGGAGGAGGCCGCCCGCT
>CAZQAP010000041.1:4816-19994 GCA_964591365.1 uncultured Planctomycetales bacterium | reverse complement strand
TGTGGATTGCTCGCGGGCTCTGATCAGTTACACTTGATGCGACGCCTGGGCGGCGAGCAGATCCGTTGTGGATTGCTCGCGGGCTCTGATCAGTTACACTTCTCTGCCGTACATGTTCGACACGATCTTGGTTGTGGATTGCTCGCGGGCTCTGATCAGTTACACTGGCTCCTCTCCAAGTCCTTGCTGTTGCAGGGCTTGGGGAGGGGAAGCCCTAAAAAAGTTCCAGTTGCCGGGGCATTTTCTCCGGGGCATGCTCGGTTTCTCCCTGGAAGCAGATCATTCTCGCGAACTGCTTGTCCGTGATCCTCATGATACGGACCTGGCCCTCCGGGGGCAGGAAATTCCTGACTCGCTTCAAGTGGACCTCGGCATTTTCTTCACTCGGAGCCGGCCTCAGGTAGACCGACAACTGAATCATGGTGAAGCCGTCCTTGAGGAGTTTCTTTCGGAATTCTGTGGCCCTCTTCCGCTGGCTTTTCCTCTTCACCGGAAGATCGAACATGACGAGAACCCACATGGCCCGATATCCGCTGATCAGCATGGCTCCTTGGCGGATGTTTCTCCATCCTGGAATGCCGGAAGAACCAGCCTCCGGGCCAACTCCGCCGCCGGGATTCGCCCCGAATCGTCCTTATCTTTGCCTTCTTTCAGAAAAATGAGGGCCAGGGAGGATGCCGTTCGTTCCATGGCGTGGAACAAGGGGCCTTCCTCGTTTCCGATCCGCACCGTGTCGGTCAGGACCTCCAGGAGAAAACGCTTCGATTCCTTCTCGATTTCCAGAATTCCGGTGCCCACCATTTCGAGAACCCGGCCGTCCACCCAGGGGCGAAAGGGTTCCATGAGGTCGTCTGCGAGGCAGAAGGGGTTGTAGCGGTTGTGGTGATGGAGACCCAGTCCAGGCGCAAGGCCGGCCGCGCAAACCGCCCGGGCCATGGCCGCGCGAAGGACCATGTAACCGTAGTTGAGCAGGTTGTTCGGCGGCGGGCCGTCCCTGCGGCGGTGAAAGGGAAAATCGAGATCGGGGTTCTCCACCCGGGAAAAGAGCCCCGCCCAGTAGATCCGGGCCGCTCTCGCTTCCAGATTGCCCGAATCCCCGGAAAGGACTTTGTTGGCAAGAATGCGCAGTTGCCTGCCGGAAGTGCCCCGGGGAAGAAGCACGCCCTGATTTCGGATCTTGGCGCGGACGATCTCCTTCCAGAGGTTCTTGGTCAACGGAAGACCGGACCGCACCTGGGCGGCAAGTCGTTCGGCTTGAAGGGTATTCGCGCTGATCGGAAGAAGGAGTCCGCGGGGGTGATGATCGTCCCCGCAAAGAACGACGGCTGAACCGGAATCCACGGCTGCTGTCAGGGCTGCCGTGGTAACGGTAAGCGCGGTGGAATCCAGAATGAGGACGCCGAGGTCCTCGAAGGGAACTCGGGCCAGGACGGCGTCCGGAGCGGCAATGACGAGCTGACGGTCCCTCAGGGAGAGATGCAGGCCCCGGGTGGATACCTCGATGGTCCGTTTCATGGTCCGAAAAGGCAATACCCATCCGCCAGCATCGGCCAGAAAGCCGAAAACTTGAGCCCGAAACCGAAAAACCGACCCGGTTAGTCGCCGGCGGGGTAGAGACGGCCGAGGGGGTCTACTTGAACCTTCTGGATTTTACATTTCATGAATTTTCCGAAAGAAACGACCCGTTGAAACGGGTTCTTCCCGGCCTCCGTCGCCGTCCGGGAATCTCGGTGATCCCGGAAATACAAGTCCATTTTCCCTGAAGGCGAAAAGCTCCCAGACAGTTTCTGCAATACGCATAGGGTTCTTTCTCCCGAATCCGGGTTTTCCACCATGAAGGATTCCTTTCGGGCCAAAGACATCCGGAACCGGGTGCCAGGGCCGAAATCCCTGCGGAGAATCGGCTCCTTCCTGCGCCGAACCCGCTCCATGGCTTCCTTTTGCGAAACGCAAACGGCGAAAAACTCTTCCGTGCCGTCTCCATTCGCCCTACTGAAAACTTCCATGTGGTGGTTGTTGCCCAGGACGGCGAAGCGGTGTCCCAGGCTCAAGGGGTCGTTCAGGGTCGTCCTCACACGGACCTTGCGGATGGGGATGGGGATTCCTTCCGATTCCCGCGGCTCAAGAAATAGAGGTTCGCGCCACCAGTCCTTCGGGAGGCTCCGCGATTTCCCATCCCAGCCCTTCTCCCCAAGCCGATCCACCACGATCTCCCGGACGTTGCGATCCTGGATTTCCCGGGCCATCGGGCCCGTGAGGGCTTCCAGAGGCTTGCGGGTCCAGTAGAGGTTTTCGACCTTGCCGCCTTTTCCATTTTTTGCCGGACCGTAAAAAGTCTCTTCGTGGAGACTTCCGTGGATCTTCCGGATCACCCGGTGGGAGACGTGGATCCTTTCCATCACCCGGAGAACATCCGGCCGGAATCCCTCCCAGGGCGGAGGGAAGGAGCCCTCGCCCATCTTCCTGCGCTCCGCGTCCGCCGGATCGAGGTCGCTCCGGGAGCGCCAGTAGTCCTGGTATTTCTTGAGATTGGCGCGGGAGGAAAGAGCGACCACTACCGCGTCGATGGCATGGTGTCGGTGATCGGTGCGGTTCTTGACCTCCACGTCTTTCCCCGCCTGGACGGGCGCCAGGAGGCTGTTCAGGCCCCAGTGCCTGCGCAGTTCCGCCGAAAGGCCTCCGCGGCTCGTGCGAACCGCCTTTTCGCCTTCCCGAAGTGCCGGCGGATAGAGGAGGTTCAGATAACGGACCACGAGCCGGGTGATGTAGCGGGTATCGTTGAGCTGGCGCCTGGCGAACCCCTCCGCTTCCACGTGGATCTGCTGGAACTTCCGGTACTTCCCCCAGTTCATTCCGCTCTTGCGGCACATCTCGTCCACCCGGCGCAGAAGGTGCTGGAACTCCTCGCTGTTTTCCCCAAGCCATTCCGCTGGCGTTCTTTGCCCCTTTTGACGATTCTGGTCCCTGAAACAGAGAACCTTGTTGAGCTGCGAGTCGTCGAGACTCTGCCAGCGGGGAAGGATGTGGTCGATGTCGACTTCTCCGGTGAAAAGGTGGCTGCAAGCGATCGTCCTTCCCGAGTAGGGGCAACGCTGGCCCTGTTCCTTCCACAAGAGATAACGCAGGATGTCCTCCCGGCTTTCGGGATTCCCGCCCAGCGAGGCGACTTCCTGCGCGGCCTTCTTGCGCTCGGCCTCCCGGTGGCGCATGCGCTTGGACGCTTCCTTGCGTTCCTTGGGACCCCCCTTCATCTCGCGGGCCAGTTCCACAACGATCTGACGCGGTTTCCCGTATTCCCGGATCAGGGCGTTGACAACCTTCCGGACCTCCACCAGAGCTCTGCGCACGACCGGGTTGGTCAGATTGGTCAATTCCCCGGGCAACCCCTTCGAGATCAAGGCCGGCAGGGAATCCAAGGCCTTGCCCTCTTGCCGGTCGGGGTAAGCTCTCGAAACCGCTTCGTATTCGTTGCAGCCCTCCTCGAGGTAGGGAAGCAGCTTTTCGATGGCCTTGCGGGAATACCCCATGTATCCGGAAGGGGGCTCGAAGTCCACCAGGCGCTTTCGATTCTTCTCCGAAATGTCGTATCGAGCCAACAAACGGTTCAAATGGGCGGGATCTTCTTCCTCGAGAAGGGCCTTTCGAAGCTCTTCTTGTTCTTCCTCCTCAAGCCCGCGCCAGGTCTTTTTGCCGAGACCCGCGGCCAGGGCGGCATCGATGGCATTCCCTTTGAGATGGCTTCTTCCGCCCCGCTCAAGGTTGAATTCCGATTCGGGCTCGAGGCCAAGCTTCTCGAACTCGGTCCGCATCTTGCCAAATTTCACCTCCTTGGTCTCGTCGAGCAATTCGAGGATCCGGTCCCGTTCCCTTCCATTCAAAGGCCGTTCACGTCGGAATCCCTCAGCCACCTTCAGGTTGTTCACCTCCTTCAGGATCCGGAATCTCTGAGCCGCCCAGGTCCCCGAGGGGCAGCACTTTTCTCCCTTTTCCAGGGGACATTCCTTCAGGGAGGGAGCCCGGTGAAGATTGGCGCGGGACGGGGCCTTGAGGCGCCGTTCTTCGGTGAGCTCGAAGGGGTGCTGGAAAAAGATTGCGTCGTAAGCTTCTTTCTTCAAGACCCCGTCCTGGAGTCCAGGGTGGAACTCCTCTTGCTTGTTCCAAAGGAGATCGAATTCCTCCTTGTACATGTCGCGGCGTGTGTGCCGGGCCCGCAATCGGAGTTCCCCCCGCTCCAGCCTTGACGGTCCTTTCTCCCTCTTCCCTTTGTTCGCCTCCAAGAAGAAATACTCTCCCAGCGTGCGTGCGCCGGCGCCTTCCATGGCTTTCTGAAGGTCGCCCATGGCTTTCAGGATTCCGCGGTCTTCCTTGGCCTTCCCAGATTTTCGGTTGGATTGGAAACCCCTTCGCTGGCAGATGTGGAAAAGGGCCCTACCGAACTCGTGCGGTTCCAGCCGTTGGGTAAGGCCCCGAGCCCGCAAGGCGTAGGGATCCTTGCGAAAGAGCTGCTCCAATTCGCCGGGTTCGTACGGGAGGAATCCCGCTTGGGCGAGGACCCTTTTTAGCTTCGTCTTCCGGGCCCGTCGGCGCTCGTGGACCCGCCGGGCCGAGCGAGCCATGCGGCGGGTCTGGTTCAGGGAGGCTTCCTTCTGGGTTCCGATCTTGTCCAGCCCGGCCTCGAAAACCCGGACCCCCGCAGGTGGGTGCCCGGCTGCAGAGGTGTCCAGGAAACCGGTTTCGCGGACCGCGTTTCCCTGTTCGTCGAATTCGGCCGTAAGAAGGACCCAACCTATGGAGTTCGGCCCCAAATCCAGCCCCATGATGTAGTCTTCCGCCATGGATCGTTCACCGTTCTGAAGATTTTCAAGAAAGGCCCATCCGGGACTTGCCTCCGGGCCCTGCGGTGAGTATAAACACTTCCAGTGTAACTGATCAGAGTCCGCAGCTTTTCACACCAAGGACTCAGATCCGCAGGCTCTGTGGCCGTCGGCTCGTCCGGCGGCCACAACCGTTTTCCGGGTCGACTTCCATAGGGTCGGATGCGCTCTTTTTCCACGGGGGGAATTCAACGACGTTCCCCGAAGGCGCTGAGGAACCCAAAGGAGTTCAAGTCCCCAGCCTTAACCTGTACCGGGCGGTTCAAGAACCCTTGTTTCCCTCGTCCTTGTCCAACGTCCATCCGGGCGGCTTCTTCCAGGCCGGGTTCAAAACAACAGTGCCCTGGCGGAAACGACGGTCACTTCGGTACACCGTTCGAGGAATGACCGCATATCCGCGCCACGCAACGGGAAATCGGGAATAGAAGGAAGGTGGCAAATGGACCCCAGACTTTTCGAATGCTTCGCAGGTTTCCAGCCATAATTCGGCTTTCAATGCCTCGTAGGCCGAGTCCTCGACCACCCAGACCGGAGTTATCCTGGGCTTGGGATCGGGATTCTGATCGGCGGAGGGGCTCGCCATCCTTCCACCGCAGATTATCCCGCAGTGAACCGGGCAACAACTCCCCCGGCCTGGATCAGGGGATTTGGAGTTCGCCTTTTTCGCGCAGGGTGCGGATTTCGGCCTCGCAGCGGGTGCTGCGGTCTTCGTCGCGGCCGGAGTCACGGCCCAGGTAGAGGGTCTGGGAGGGGAAGGCGAAGTAGGTGCCGCTCGCGTGCACGATGTCCATGATGCGCAGGAAAAGGTCCTCGCGGATCGAAAGGAACTCGCCCCAGTCGCGCGTGCGGATGTAGACGAAGATCTCGAGATCGAGGGAACTGGACCCGAAGTTCACGAAGCGGATGCGGCAGGGATCCTTGTCGGTCTTGGGATGCTCGAACATCATCTTGCGGATCTCGCGCAGGAGCCAGCGGATCTGATCGGGCGTGGTTTCGTAGCCCACTCCGATCGTGGTGCTCAAGAGGATCCGGTCACGCTTGCCGAAGTTCTCCAGCCGCGAGGTCGAGAACTGCGCGTTGGGGATGGTGAGAATCGTGCGGTCGAGCGTTCGGATGCGCGTGGAGCGCAGCCCGATGTCCTCGACCGTCCCCACCTTGTCGCCCACCCGGCAGAAGTCGCCCACCTTCACCGGCCGGTCGGCGATCACCGTGATCCCGCCGAAGAAGTTCTCGATCGTCTTCTGGGCCGCCAGCGCCACCGCGATCCCGCCCACCCCCAGCCCGGCCACGAGCCCGGCGATGTTGAAGCCCAGTTCCTGGAGCAGCGCCACCAGCGCCACGAGCAGCACGAAGACCTTGGTCAGCTTGCGGCCCATCGGCACCAGCGTGTTGGCCGCGGCCGGATCCTTGTGCTGGAACCTCCCCTGCAGAATGGTGCCGAAGATGTCCACCCCGCGCAGCGCCATCCAGGCGAAGGCCAGGATGGCCACCACCTTGCAGAGCGCCGCCACGGCGTTTTCCGCGGGCACCGACAAGGCCAGCAGGAAGCTGGCCAGGTAGAAGAAGAGCACCGTGGTCCCCAGTCGCAGCGGCCCGGCCACCATGTTGAGCAGGAGATCGTCCCAGGTCGTCTTGGTGCGTTTCACGAAGGCGCGCGCCACGCGCACCCCGAACGCGGTCGCCAAAAAGCCGAGCAGCGCGGTGGCGACGACCAGCACGATCAGCCCCAGCCACTGCCAAAGCTCCATCTGCAGGAAACGGATCTCGAAGAAGTAGCCCGGCAGCACCTTGCCCAGCCAGCCGTAGCCGTATTCCCGGTAGAGTTCGGGGATCCTGGCCACCGTGGTGGGGGCGAAGCGCCAGATGGGCACCCCCTTCGGGCCGGGGCCGCGGCTCAAGAAGACGTCCACCTCGCCCTGCGGCAGCGGGATCGCCCCGATGCGCTCCAGCGCTGCGGGAAGGCCGTCGCCCGGCGCGCCCTGCGGATCGTCGTTGATCTTGGCCGGTTCGATCAGGAGCTTGCGGTCGAGGACCACCTGCAACTGCCAGGCCTGGTTGGGAAGCAGCGCCTGTCCGAGCGGCCCGGCCGCCAGCCCGGGGTCGAGATAGGCCGCCGCGCGGATGTAGTCCCCCTTGCGGCAGGCGGCGAGGAAACCCTCCACGCTCGAGCGCGGCGTCTCGCGGCCGAACGGATCCTTGGGCTTGGGGGGCGGGGCCGCCTTCTCCCCCTGGTCCGGGCCGGCCGGTGTCGCCGGCGCGGCCTTCCCCGCGGGGGCGGGCTTCTGGGCGGAGGCCGGGGAAGGCCCGCCTGCGAACAGGACCAGTGCGGCAAGGACGGCCCAAGGGAGCCGGAAACGGGGTGTGCGGGGGGCTGCGGCCATGGAATCTTCCTCCATCGTCTCCCTTGCGGGGGAAGCGGCCCCCAGTCTGTCCCTGCCCCCGCCCCCGGGCCAGCCCCGCGCCGGGGCCGGCCCCGCCCGGTGGCATGCGACGGCAGGGGAGCGGGATGAAGCGGTATCCCCGCCTCCCGGGGGCCCCTATCCTCTCTCCCGCCGCCCGGCCCCGTGCCCCGGAATGGAAGCGACCCCCCCGAATCCCGCCCCTCAGGGGGCGCGCAAGCCCTATCCCGAACTCACCGCGGTCAGCGTGATCAGCGGGGTGCTGGTGGGCCTGATCCTCAACATGGGGATCTGCTACGCCGGGCTGCAGATCGGCTTCACCATCGTCGGCTCGGCGGTGGCCGCGGTGCTCGGCTTCGGGCTTTTGCGCGGGATCTTCCGGCGCGGGACCATCCTCGAGGTCAACATCTTCCAGACGGTCGCCTCGGCGGTGAACACGGTCAATGCCGGGATCATCTTCACCGTCCCGGTCCTCTTTCTATTGGGGCTCGAGAAGGAGATCGACTATCCCTCCCTGATCCTTGCCTCCATCGCCGGGTCGCTGCTCGGGGTGGTGATGATCATTCCGCTGCGCAAGCAGATCATCGACTTCGAACGCCTGCGCTTTCCCGAGGGGACCGCCGTCGGCGCGATCCTGAAGTCGCCCGGCGCGGGCATCCGCAAGGCCCAGCTCCTCGTTCTCGGGATCGTCCTCTCGGGAATTGTCTCGGGCCTGGCCAAGTACTGGGGCGCGGGCGAGGGGGCCTCCATCATCCCCGAGTCGTTCAACCTGGGCCAGACGTTCGGGATCCCGGGGAGCATCCGCATGGTCTTCGCGGTGAGCCTCTTGAGCCTGGGGGCGGGCTATCTCGCCGGCCGCCCGGGGCTGGTGGTGCTCTACGGGACGCTGCTCAACTACTGGGTGCTGATTCCGCTGGCGATCCTGCTCGGGTGGGTGCCGGCCGCCTTCGCGGACTTCCAGCTCTCCTCCATGGACTACCCCCGTGCGGCCAGGTTCGTCGGCGCGTTCTCGCATTTCACTTCGCGCCACATCGGCATCGGCATGATCCTGGGCGGGGCGGTGGCCGGGATCCTGGTGGCCCTTCCGGCCCTCAAGGCCGCCGTAGGGAGCCTGCGCGGGGGCTCGCGCGGCGACCGTCAGGAGGAGATCTCCATGGGGGTGCTCAATGGAGGGCTGGTCTTCGGTCTGGTCATGCTCTTCCTGGCCGCCAAACTCTCGGGCGGAGACGCGCTCGGGTGGGGGACCGCCTTCCTGGTCACCCTTGCCGGCGGGATGTGGCTCTGGCTGGCCGGGCTTGTGGTGGCCCAGACCACCGGACGCACCGACTGGTCCCCGCTCTCCGGCCTGGCCCTGATCGCCATCGCGATCATGATGGGCATCATGGGCACGGGCAAGGAGTTCATCGTCCCCGCCGTGACCATGGGGGCCGCCATCTGCGTGGCCACCTCGATGTGTGCCGACATGATGGCCGACCTCAAGTCGGGCTACCTGGTCGGCAGCATCCCGCGCCGCCAGCAGATCGCGCAGATCGCCACCTGCTGGATCGGCCCGGCCGTTTCGGTGGTGACCGTGATCGTGCTCTGGAAGGCCTACGCTTTCGGTCCCGAGCAGGCACGCTTCCTCTACGAACGGCGCGTGGCCGAGGCCGGGCTCGAACAGCCCTACCAGACCGCCCAGGAAGCCGGTCCCGAAACGCTGGACATCTTCGTGAGCGCCCACGCGGCCGAGCTGGGCAATCCGACCGAGCGCCCCGAAGGCACGCCCGAACTGGGAGCCCCGCAGGCGGGCGCCCTCGAGGCCGCCATCAACATCGTGCGCTCGGGCGACGTTCCGCTCGGCAAGTACCTCACCGGGGCCGTGCTGGGGATCCTCGTCTCGCTGCTCGTCTCGCCCGGCCTGGGCGTCATGGTGGGGCTCTCCATGTACCTGCCGTTCGAATACATGATCGTGTTCGGGATCGGCGGGATCCTGAGCATCCTGGCCACGCGCCTCAAGGGCGCGCGCTGGGCGGAGGACTGGGGCGTGCCGCTGGCCGCCGGTCTCATCGTGGGCGACGCCATCGTGGGCGTGATCCACGCCATCGTGAAAGTCTCCTTCTCCCTGGGGGGGACCTAGGCCCGAGGGGCGCACCGAAATCATGGTCCTGCTCGCCAACGTCATCCTGATCCTGGGCTTCTGCACCGCCACGGTGGGGGCCGGAGGGTTCGCGCGCACCCCCGAACCGCTGGCCTGGCCGCTCTTTCTGGGCGGACTGGCGGTGACCGCCGCCGGCGGGATCTTCCTGCGCCGCCTGCGCGCCAAAGGAGTGGGCAAGGGGCAGGCCCCCTCAGGCCGCAAGGCCGAGTTCGTGGCGATGATGGAGACGATCCGCGACCGCATCGCCGAACTCGACCAGAAGAAGGGCGAGCTCCCCCCCAAGGAACTCTGCCGGCGCATCGACGCCCTCCTGCGGGGGGAATACTTCGACCTCACCTCGCGCAGCGAGGAACTGGTCGGCCTGGTCGGCTTCCGCTGCTACGCCCGCGTCTGGGAAGGGGTGGCCGTGGCCGAGCGGCTCCTCTCCCGTGCCTGGAGCATCAGCACCGACGGCTGGCACGAGGAGGCCGTGCTCGAACTGCCCATCCTGCGCAAGGAATTCGAGAACGCCTGCCGCGAGATGGCGGCGGTCTGACCCGCGCAGAAGATCCGCCATGAACGATTCCGAACCTCCGACTCCGCCCGATTCGGCCCGCTCGTCCGAACCCGCCCCGGCGGAGACCTTCGAGCTGGGCGGGTCCTCCGCCCCCGCCGGCGGGGGCGGGCGCCAGGCGTGGCTCGGCCCCCTGATCCTGGTCCCTGCCGGTCTCGTGGTGGCGGCGGTCGCGCTCTACCTGTTCATGAACTGGATGGTGGGCAATGGCGCCAAGGCGCCCCAGGAACTCATCCAGGAGATCGCTTCCGGTGGCTACAACGTCCGCAAGCAGGCCTTCTACGAGCTGATGGCCACCCTTGCGGACATGGAACGAAGCGGCGGGCTCGACCGGCTGCCCGCGGACTTCGACGACCAGGCTGCGCGCGCCTTCGATGCCCTCCCCGCCACGGAGGTCCTGCCGCGGGTGGCGCTCGGCTACGCCCTCACCGCGGTGAAGTCGCCGCTGGCCTACGACCGTCTGGTGACCCTGGTGCGGGATGCCCGGGAGAATGGCGGGGGGGTGGAGGCCGCAACCCCGCTGGAAAGCCTCGGCGTCGTGGAGAATCGGCACCTGGATCCCCTCACCACCGGACTCTGGTGCCTGGGCCAGCTCGGGGATTCCCGCGCGACTCCTCTGCTGGCCGAGATGCTTCAAAGCAAGGACGCCGGGGTGCGCGAAATGGCGGCAGCTTCCCTGGGCGCGATCCCCTCCCCGGCCGCCGTCCCGGCCCTGCGCCGGGCCCTGGTGGACGCCGATGCCGACACGCGCCGCAACGCCGCGGTGGGGCTGGCCCGCCACGGCGACCCGGGAGGCCGCGAGGTGCTGCTCTCCATGCTTGAGCTGGGAAATTATTCGGACTACAAGGATCTGGAACACCGCAGCGACGCCGTCCAGGCTGCGCTGAAGGCCCTGGGGGCGTTGCGCCTTTCCGACGCCCGGCCACGCGTGGAGGCCCTGTCCGAGGACGAGGCCGCCACGCCCCGGGAGAAGGAGGCCGCCCTGGCGTGGCTGGAGTCGGAGGCGGAGGGCTGGGCCGACCGATGAGGCCGGCTGCGCCCCCGGGAGGGCGGTTTTCTTGACCTCGTTTCCGGGCCGGATAGACTGATCCGCCCCGATTCCGGCCCCGGCCGGGCAAAGCGTGCGGCAATGGCCCTGAAGAAAGCCAAGAACGAAGAGGAGAACCGGTTCGAGGAGCCTCTGCACCCCTACAGGCCCAGCCGGCGGGGTTTTTTCGTGCTGGCCGCCGGGTGGACCCTCTTCACGGGGGGCATGGTGGCGTTCCTCGCCGCCATGGGGCGCTTCCTCTTCCCCAACGTCCTCTATGAACCCCGGCAGACCTTCCGCGCCGGCTACCCCGACGAATACGCGGTGGACATCGTGGACGAGCGTTTCAAGGCCGCCTTCGCCTGCTGGATCGTGCGCAATGCCGGGGGTTTCTACGCCCTGAGCACGGTCTGCACCCACCTCGGCTGCACCCCCAACTGGCTGGCCGCCGACCGGAAGTTCAAATGCCCGTGCCACGGGAGCGGCTACCTGATCACGGGCGTCAACGTGGAGGGGCCCGCTCCCCGCCCCCTGGAACGGTTCAAGATCACGCTGGCCGACGACGGACAGATCGTGGTCGACAAGACCGTGGTCTTCCGACAGGAAAAGGGCCAGTGGGGTCTGCCGGGAAGCTTCCTCCCCTACAGCGCCGCCTGACCCCCAGCTTCCCTTCCCTTTCCCTGACCGCTTGAACCCCCCAGGACGCCACCCTTGAAGAAGGTTTTCGAGTCGATCCGCGCCAGCCAGATCTGGCGCTCCATCTTCCGGCATGGGCCGCCGGTCACGACCCGCAACCGGACGCTGGCGGTCCTCTCCAATTTCTTCCTTCACCTTCACCCGGTGAAGATGCGCCGTTCCGGCGTGCGCCTCTCCTACACCTGGTGCATGGGGGGGATCACCTTCTTCCTCTTCATCGTCGAGACCATCACCGGCCTGCTGTTGATGTTCTATTACCGGCCGGTAGCGGCCAGCGCCTTCGCCGACATCCAGGGAATGGCCGCGCACGTGCCGCTGGGGATCATGCGCGAGATCCACCGCTGGGGGGCGCACGCCATGGTCATCACGGTCTGGCTGCACATGTACCGGGTCTTTCTGACCGGCTCCTACAAGCCGCCCCGCGAATTCAACTGGAATGTGGGCGTCATTCTGCTGGTCCTGACCCTGCTGCTCTCCTTCACCGGCTATCTGCTCCCCTGGGACCAGCTCGCCATCTGGGCCATCACGGTGGGCTCCAACATGGCGCGGGCGACGCCCATCGTGGGTCACCAGGGCCCCTTCGCCGGCAACCTGACCTGGAACGGGGTCAGCCTGATCCACGCCGGCAACGACGCGCGCTTCGCCCTCATCGCGGGCCGGTTCGTGGGCGAGGCCACCCTGCTGCGCTTCTACGTGCTGCACTGTGTGGGAATTCCACTTGGGGCCGCCTTCCTGATGGCCATCCACTTCTGGCGCGTCCGCAAGGACGGCGGGATCAGCGGACCGCTCTGAGTCCCCTTCGAGCAACGGGAGATAGAGAGCTGCCATGGACTGGTTCGAGAGCTTCAAGAGCTTCTTCAACGCTCTGGCCGACCCGCGCATCTATTTCTTCCTCACCTTCGCGGGACTGTTCGTCTTCCTCTATTTCCGGCGCACGCTGACCAAGCCTCTCGTCGCCCTGGGGATGCTCGTTGCCGTGGTGGTCTTCATGGTGGTGGCGATCCGCGATCCCCAGTTCCAGAAGATCGTCACCAAGCCCGACAACGTCCCCATCGCGGGGATGCTCTTTCTGGTGGGGTTCTTCACCTGGCTTTCGCTGCGGCGCGCGGTGATCAACGACGACCTGATGGAACGCGGGGAGCCGAACCTCGAGCAGCGGGCCGCCAAACAGAAGGTCTTCACCTGGCCCGATCTGGTCTACGAGGAGCTTGTGGCCCTGATCCTGGTCAGCGCGCTTCTGGTGGTCTGGGCCATCGTCCTGAAGGCCCCGCTCGAGGAACCCGCCGCTCCCTCGATCTCGCCCAACCCCTCCAAGGCCCCCTGGTACTTCCTCGGGCTGCAGGAGATGCTGGTCTATTTCGACCCCTGGCTGGCCGGCGTTGTCTTCCCCTCCCTGATCATCATGGGGCTGCAGGCCATCCCCTACATCGACCGCAATCCCAAGGGAAACGGCTACTACACATTCAAGGAACGCCCCTTCGCCATCACGGTGTTCCTGGTCGGCTTCCTGCTGCTTTGGGTCTCGATGGTCGTTCTGGGCACTTTCCTGCGCGGGCCGAACTGGTCGTTTTTCGGGCCGTTCGAGTTCTGGAGCACGGGCAAGCTGGAACCGCTCATCAACGTGGACCTGAGCGAGCTTGTCTGGGTCTACGGCCTGAACCGGCCCCTTCCCGGCTTCTGGCTGGTGCGGGAATTGCCGGGAATCCTGCTCCTGATCTTCTACCTGGGCATCCTGCCCATCATCCTGGCAAAAACGGTCTTCCGGAAGATCTTCATCCAGATCGGCTTCGCCCGCTATCAGGTCATGTCGATGCTCTTCCTGCTCATGGCCCTCCTGCCCATCAAGATGGTCCTGCGCTGGGCCTTCAACCTGAAATACCTCGTGCACATTTCGGAGTTCTTCCTGAACATCTGATGAAGAGAGGCAAGAAGCGTGGCTGACCGAGGCGACACCCACTACGATCTCCGGCAACTCAACCGGTGGTTCTTCGTTTCTTCAGCGCTGCTGCTCGTTTCGCTGGTCTGGATGGTGATCGACGACTGGGACCGGCCGTGGAAGGACTTCCAGGAAGAGTTTCAGGGGCTCGAACTCCAGAAGGCGCAGGCCTCGGCGGCCCGCCTCGAGACTCCCGAGTACTTCAAGCAGCGGGACGAGCTCCAGAAGAAGATCGCAGCGGTCCAGGAGCAGCTCGATGCGGAGGAATCCTTCCGGGAGGCCGAAGCCGAACTCGACACGGCCCGGGGCGAGCAGTACCGGACCGCCGCGGACGCCAAGATCGCCAAGGCGGAATGGAACTGGGCGCGGATCCTGCTCAACAAGGCCGCGCCGGACGACCGCAAGGAGCTGGAAGAGAACTTTCAGGAACACTCCCGGCGCATGGAGGCCGCACGGATCGCCTCGGAGGAGGCCGAAGCGGTCCTCAAGTCCGCCCAGGAGAAGCTGGCCGGGATCACGAGCAAGCGGGACGCCCTGGAAACCCGGCTCAAGGAGCTTCAGCGCGGAACCGCCCAGATCGACAACAAGATCACCCTTCTGGCCGGAGGGGTCTTCAAGACCCTGCGCGACGCTCCCATGCTCGACTTCGTTGCGCCGAGCATCAAGGTCGAGAAACAGGTGCTGCCCGACCTGCGCAAGAACTACAGCTTCACCACCGTGCAGAGGGTGGACATGTGTTCGACCTGCCATATCGCCGAGGACAAGGCCGGATTCGAGGATGCCCCCGCCCCGCTTGCGGCCCATCCGCGGCTCGATCTCTTTCTGAGCCCGACCTCCCCGCACCCGCTGCAGGAGTTCGGGTGCACCGTCTGCCACGAAGGCGCCGCCGAAACGACCGATTTCGTTCGCGCCGTCCACACTCCGAACAGCGAAGAGGAAAAGGAGGCGTGGAAGGAGAAGTTGCAGTGGAAGCA
The DNA here is from genome assembly GCA_964591365.1 of uncultured Planctomycetales bacterium. GTDB lineage: Bacteria > Planctomycetota > UBA1135 > UBA1135 > UBA1135 > CAZQAP01. The sequence continues at coordinate 5,398 of CAZQAP010000041.1, read as the reverse complement.
CTGGCACCTCTGGGACTGGCCCATGTATCCCAAGCGCTACATCGAGGCCGGCTGCTACGCCTGCCATGAGCGCGGCGGGACCCTGGAAGAGATCCAGGAGGACGCTCCCAAGCTCTCCAAGGGGCTGCACCTGATCGAGACCTACGGCTGCTATTCCTGCCACAAGATCGAGGGCTGGCGCCTCACCCGCCGGGTCGGGCCCAGCCTGCGGCGGATCTCCGCCAAGATCAGCCCGGAGTTCGCGCGCTCCTGGATCGCCGAGCCGAGGCATTTCCGCCCCACGACCCGGATGCCCCAGATCTTCCACCGCGAGAACAGCGTCTCCAAGGAGTGGGACGACACCGCCATCGCGGCCATTCAGGCCTACCTTTGGGACCGCTCGGAAAAGGCTCCCGTCCCTTCGATGCCCGCCGAACTCCGCAAGCAGGCCGACCCGGAACGCGGCAAGGAGCTGTTCCAGAAATCGGGCTGCGCGGCCTGCCACAATTCGCCCTTCACCGAACCGCACGAGTATTCCCGCTTCGGGCCCGACCTCACCGGAATCGGCACCAAGCTGAACGCGGACTGGATCTACCAGTGGGT
>CAZQAP010000041.1:2805-4716 GCA_964591365.1 uncultured Planctomycetales bacterium | reverse complement strand
CTGGATCTCCCGCCAGGGCTGCTACTCCTGCCACGAGATCGCCGGGTTCGAGAAGAGCATGCCGATCGGAACCGAACTCTCCGACTGGGGCAACAAGAACCTCCACCAGCTCGCCTTCGAATTGTGGGATGAGCGGGTTCCCGGCCACTTCGAAGGGGCCGTCGAACCTTCGCGCCACGCCTTCGCGGAGCTGAAGCTGAGCAACCCGCGCCGCTTCGACCGCGGCCTGGAGGTCCTGCCGCTGGACCGCCTGCGGATGCCCGATTTCCACTTCAAACCTGACGAGGTGGAAGCTCTGGTCACGGTACTTCTGGGCCTGAAAAAGACCGGGAAGACCATCCTCGATCCGGCCATTCCTCATCCCGACGGGCTCACCCGGGCCCTCGACCGGGGCGAGTTCCTGGTTCGCCAGAAGAACTGCTACGGCTGCCACAAGTTCGACATGGATTCCATCGAGGCCGTGGTGGAGAAGGAGGACGGAACCACGGCCACGCGCCGTTACCACGGTCTCGTGAGCCTGGAGGATGAAGACGAGGAAGAAACCTACTTCACCCTCTGGAAACCCGATCCCGACCTGCAGGTGGAGGAGGAGGCTGGAAACATCGGCGACATCGCAGTCATCCCCTGGGAGGAGGATGTCCAGGGCGACTTGCAGCCTCCGCGCGTGAAAAGGGGCGAGGGCGGCGGAATCCTCGCCGGATTGACCGGCTTCTACGTCGATGGCGGAGAAGTGGATTCGGACATGGAAGCCTTCCCGCTGCTCCCCCCGATCCTCTACCGGGAAGGCGAAAAGGTGCGCGCCCCCTGGGTCACGGACTTCCTGCTGGCGCCCTACCGCCTGCGGCCCTGGCTCGACGTCAAGATGCCCACCTTCGGGATGACTTCCGAAGAGGCCCGCTCCCTCGCGCTCTTCTTCGCCGCGCGGGCCGTCCAGGAATGGCCCAGCCGCTATGCGCGGGCCCTGCGCCTTTCGAAGAACATGAGCCTGGACCAGCTCGAGAAAGCCTCCGGCCTGAAGGCGGAACACGTGGCCGCCATCGAGTCGGGCGGCCGCTTCAACCAGAACACGCTCGACAAGCTGATCGCCTGGGGGGATTCCCAAGGGTTCCACTTCGACCCGCCGCCGGCCATCCCCTTCGAGGCCGTTACCGAACGCTCGCCGCAATACCTGGCCGGGCGCGAGAAGGCCCACCCCGGCTACCTGGCGCAGGCTTCCAAGGTGCTGGGGCCGGAGGGGATCAACTGCTTCGCCTGCCACATCAAGAACGGCAAGACCCCGGGTGGAGACAAGCTCTCCTGGGCCCCGGATCTCACCTTCGCCCGCGAGCGGCTGCGGCCCGACTGGATCCGAAGCTGGATCACGGATGCCCAGAAGTTCTACCCGGGCACCAAGATGCCCACGGCGCTGGACCTCCTGGCCGACCCCAAGCTCCACAAATTCCTGGACGTGCCTCCCAAGGAGATGGTCGAGGCTGTCAAGGACTACCTGATGAACTCCGACCGGGTCCCCGCCCAGGCCGGAGGCGTCGGAACCGACTGACCCAGGTGAACCTTCCCTTCCATTCCCTCGTTAGGGACCTACAAGAAACAGCCATGAACACCTACCGCCTCACAGGCCTCCTCCTCGCCTTCAGCCTGGTCTCCGGACCCGGAACGGCCTCGGAGTGGGGAAATTCCCCCGCCCCTGCCGACGGCGTGACCCTCACGGGCAAGGTCGTCTTCTCCGGGGAGAAGGTGCCCATGCGTCCGATGCTGGACATGAGTTCCAAACCGGAGCACAAGGAGCGCTGCATGCAGGCTCCCGACAAGGCCAGCCGGGCGCTGCTCATCGACCCCGCCAGCAAGGGGATCGCCAACGTCTTCGTGGAGATCCGCAAGGTCACCAAGAAGAAGTGGAAGCCCGATCCCAAG
>CAZQAP010000041.1:0-2705 GCA_964591365.1 uncultured Planctomycetales bacterium | reverse complement strand
AGCGCTGCCCGGGGCGGCGAAGTCTTCCGCGGGCGCGGGCATTGCCTGGAGTGCCACCGGATCGGGGGGCGGGGGAGTTTCCTGCGGGGACCTTCGCTCGATTCCGGCTGGTGCGACGGGTCCGCCCTGGCCGAGCGGCTGCGGGAGCGGCCGCGCCCTGCGGATTTCGCGGAGAAGGTGCCCGGTGACGCCTACCTCCTGGAGAGCCTGCTGCGGCCGGGAGCCTGGCTTGTGCCGGGCTACCCGGACCTCATGCCCGCCGCCGCCGGGCCGCTCCTGCGCCTGGGGCCGCGGGATCTGGCCGATCTCCTGGCCTTTCTCAATCCCGTCCCGGCGGGGGAGAAGGAGCCCGAGCGGTGGGTCCCGCTGCTCCTCCCCCCCGGACCGGACCCCTGGAGCACGCTTCCCGCGGGAGACGCCCGCCGGGGCGAACAGCTTTTCTTCCGCCCCGACGACGCCTCCTGCGCGGGCTGCCACATCCTGCGCCTGCCTCGCTTGCGGCAACGCTACCCGGCGGTCTTCTGGGAGCAAGGAGGGCTGAGCGGGCCCGAACTCACCCGCATCGCGCAGGTCGAGCCTCCCGCCAAGGTGCTGGAATCGATTCTGCGGCCCCAGCTCCACCCCACGCCGGGCATCGAGGAAGTCCTGGTGGAAACTCCGGGCGAACGGCTCTTGAGCGGGATCCTGCTTGCCGAGGGGGGACCCGGGATCCTGCTTCAGAACGCCACTCCTGCCGGCCCGACCTTCGAGTGGATCCCCCGGGACTCGATTGCCGAACGGACCCCGGTCCAGCGCACCCGCATGACCCCGGTCTTCGCCGATCTCCTCACCCCGCGGGATCTGGAAGACCTTCTGGCCTTCCTGAGGGCCTGCGCGCTGGAATCCGAGCATCTGGGGCCGGCCAGCCTGCCCGGGGGGCCGCTGGGAGCTCGTGACCCCAGTGCGGCCCTTGTCTGGGGCCGATGGCCGCCGGGGGTCCCCCTCGAACTCCTCTCACGCATCCCCGGGGTGCGCGTAGATTGGGGGCTTCCCAGAGGGGCCACCCGGGCCATCCCCGACCGGCGCCGGAGCGCGGATCCCCCCGAGAAACACCCGGCCGGAAACCCGAAAGACTGAAGACTGCTGACTGAAACCCAAGGAGTGCAGAAGACCATGAGAACCATCCTGACCCTGGCCGCCCTGACCTTGATGGCGGCCCCCCTGGCCGCCCAGCAAGGCTTCCTGGGCGTCCAGATCTCCCCGCCCGAATCGGGCGGCGGAGCGCGCATCGTCCAGGTCGTCCCCGACAGCCCGGCTGCCGCCGTGGGCCTGCAGGCCGGCGACGTCATCCTGATGGTCGACGGCAAGAAGGTGGAAGGCACCGAAAGCCTGATCCGTCTGATCTCCGGGCATCGTCCCGGAGACCAGGTCCGCTTGAGCCTGCGCCGCAACGGCGAAGTTGTCGACCAGGTGGTCTTCCTCGGCCGCCGCGAGGGCGAGGGCGAGGAGGCCGAAGAGCATGAGGAAGGACGCCGGAACGAGCGGGGAGAAGAGGCGGAAGCCCGCTTGAAGAAGTTGCTGGGCGAAGGAGGCCATGGTCTCAAGCTCCATTTCGAGTCCAACCGGGAGGAAGGCGACCTTGGAGACATTCTCCAGCATCTTGATGTGGAAATGGGAGGCATGGACCTCAAAGACGCCAAGGTCCATCTCGTCTACCCGGAAAGCACGCCCCGCGACAAGCGGGAGGAACTGATCGAAGCCGCCAAGGCGAAGTTCGGCCCGAACACCCGGGTCGAGTTCGAAGGGGACAAGATGATGATGTCCCTCGCCCTGAAGAACGGGGGCGACGAGGAGAAGGCCGAGATCCAGATCCGCAAGAGCCTCAAGGAGCTTCTCGACGAGGAGGAGGACGAAGAAGGTCCGGAACACGCGGAATCCGCTCTCCACGAGGGCGGGAACTGGCACGAAAGCCTGGAAAGCGCCCTTGCGGCCTCACGCAAGAGCGGCAAGCCGGTCCTGGTCGATTTCTACGCCGACTGGTGCGGCCCCTGCCGCGCGCTGGCGCGGGAAGTGCTCCACAACGGGCAGTACGCGGATCTCGTGAACGGTTTCGAGGCCGTCCGGGTCAACGTGGACAACCACCGCGAACTGGCCGGCAAGTACGGCGTGAACGGCATTCCCGATGTCCGCATCCTGGATGGCGGGGGCAAGGAGCTGGCCAGGTTCATCGGCTTCGGCGGCGCCAAGGATTACGAAGGCAAGCTGCGCGGCGCCCTGGAGAAGGCCGGTGTAAACGCGCGGGCCCAGGAGCCCGCCTCCCAGGCCGACCGGGAAGCGGCGCCCCGCGCCGCGGCCCCCCGGGCGGGCGGCTGGCACGAGAACCTGGAATCCGCCCTGGCGGCCGCCCGCAAGAGCGGCAAGCCGGTCCTGGTCGACTTCTTCGCCGACTGGTGCGGCCCCTGCCGGGCCCTGGGACGCGAAGTGCTCGACAACGAGGACTCCGCCGATCTGGTGGGCCGTTTCGAAACCGTGCGGGTGAACGTGGACCAGCATGGCGACCTGGCCAAGAAGTTCGGGGTGGAAGGGATCCCCGACGTGCGGATCCTGGACGTCTCCGGCAAGCAGTTGGAACGCTTCGTCGGCTACGGCGGCCAGAAGGACTACCGCAGCAAGCTGTCCGCCTTCCTGGCCGGCTACAAGGCTCCCGCTCCCAGTGCGGCGGCTCC
>CAZQAP010000040.1:14961-20004 GCA_964591365.1 uncultured Planctomycetales bacterium | reverse complement strand
GTCCGGCTGGCGGTGGAATCCGGAGCCGGGAAGGTTTCCGACCTGGAGATCGCCCCGCGCAAGGCCCGCCGCCGCGCTCACGGGGCCTCCGCATCCCCGCTCGATCTCACGCCGGTCCTCGCGACGGTCCATCTGCAGGACGACGGGCGGGTCTTTCCCTTCCTCAAGGCCCTGGCGGAGGCCGAGCCCCCCTTGGGACTGGTGCGCATCGAGGTCCCCCCCCCCGACCGGCGCCGCAAGGTGCGCCGCGTTCAGATCGAGCTCGCTGCGGGCGGAATCCCCGGGCCGGCGGAGGGGGAGCAGCCGTGAAGCCCGGCCGGGAAGTCGTGCTGCTCCTCCTGACCCTGCTCGTTCTGGGGCTTTCGAGCCTGGGATTCTTCGGCGGCACCCGGCGCAGGCTTCGGCACCCGGCCGCCCCCCCCCCTCTGGATCTCCAGCCGCTGGGGGATCTCGATCCGGTTGCGGACCTGGGTGAGGCCGGGAACCGCAATCCCTTCCGTGAACCGCGGGAGACCGAGCCCCTCCCTCCGCTGCCCATGCCGCTTCCGCCGGTGGGTCCCCTCGCCGTGGTTCTTCCCCCGCCGCAGCCCGATCCGGGGGCCGACTTCTGGAGCGCCCACCTTCTGGTCCGTCCCGGACCGCTCCCCGCAGCGGACGCCGCGGCGGCGGAGTCTGCTTCTCCGGAAGCGCAACCCGCTCCCGGTGCCGGTTCCACGCAGGAGGCCGCCGCTTCGCCGTCCCCCGCTCCCGATGGGGAGGCCGGCTACGCCGCCCTCTACGACTCGGTGCGTCTCAATCCGCTGACCACCCTCTGGGGCCGCATCCTGGATGCGGACCGGTTCGACAAAAAGAAGGGCGCCCCCCTTGTCTTCCAGGAGGTCGACCCGCGCACCGGGCGGGCGCGCTTCACGCCGCGCCGGTTCGAGGGCGGCGACTACGAGTCCTTCGCCTTCGCCCGGACGCTGCGCAACGAGATCGAACTGCGGGTCCATGCCTTGCGCCCCGTCGCCGGAACCATCGAGGAGCGGCTCGACCTGGTCCACTGGCTTCTGGACCAGGGCAACGCGGAACCCGCCGCTTTCGAGCACGCCATCGCCCTGGCCGAGGAGGGGGTGCGGCTGGCACCCGACGACGAGAAGACCTGGCTGGCCCTGGGAGATGCCTGGGAGCGCACTTTCCATCTCGACGAAGCCTTCGCGCTCTACGGCCGCATGGCGGGCGTTGCACTTCCCGATCCGGCCCGCCTTCCGGATGCGGTCGCCGCGCTCCCCTCCGGCCGCTTTTCCCGGCGTTCGGCCCCGCGGATCCGGCTGGCCCGCATTCTGCGCAGCCTGGGACTGGAACGGGAGGCGGAGAAGCTCCTCCGCGAAGGGGTCCGCCTTTCCGACGGCAATCCGGAAGCCCCGCTGGAACTCGGGCTCCTTCTGGCGGACACCGGACGGCCCGGCGAAGCCGAAGAGTTCCTGCGGCGCGGCCTGGGCATGCAGACCTCGAGAAGTTCCCCGGCGGCCCTGCGCAACGCCGGCGCATTGGGGAAAGCGCTTCTGGAACAGGGCGACTGGGACGGGGCCCGCCGGGCCTACGCCGAAGGGGTGCGCGCCGCCGGCGGGCTTGCCCGCGCCCGGGACCTGCAGGCTGGAGAAGTGGCGGCGCTCTACCTCGCGGGCGACTTCGCCGGAGCATTCGAAGCCGCCCGCCGGGCGGTGGAGACCTTCGGCCCCCATCCCGGGCTGCTCTACCTGCGCGGCATCACGGCGGCCGCGGCCGGGGGCTCCGCGGATCGCGTGACCCAGGATCTGCAGAATGCAGCCCGGCTCGCGCCGCTGGCTGCGGCCCCCGCTCTGGCCGCCCTTTCCTTCTGGACCGGCGTGGACGGCAGTCCAAGCGAGGCCCGCGATTTCCTGGCCCACGCCCTGGCTTTGGAGCCCGATCTTCCCTACGGCATCTACCTGCGCGCCCATCAGGCCCGGCGCGACGGGGAACTCGATTCCGCCGAGGAAAACTTCCGCAAACTCCTGGGCCGTTTCCCCCATTGCGCCGCCGCCCTGGTGGAACTCGGCTGGGTCTTCCATCTCGAAGAACGCTTCGCCGAAGCGGAGGTTGCCCTGCGGCGGGGTGCCGCCGAAGCGCCCGGGTGGGCGGAGGCCTCCTTCCGGCGCGGGCTCAATCTTCTACGGCTGGGCCTGATTCCCGCCGCGCGGGAGGCGCTCCAGGCCGCCCGCGACCTGGACGGAAAACTGGAAGGGGTGCGCAACGCGCTCGCCTGGGCGGCCTACGCCGACGGCGACGTTCCCGGAACGGTGGCCGAGTTCAGCTACACCCAGGATCTCCTGCGCGAGGACGAGGAGAATCCCCAGTACGTCTTCGCCAAGACCTGGCAGGACCGGGTGGCCGCCCACGCGCGGCTGGTGCGCTGGACGGACGGTTTCGCGACCCGCCGCCTGCGCAACGGATGGAGCGTGGATGCCCGCCACGGGGTCGAGCCCCGTCCCCTGGGCGGCGCCCTCGTCCTGGCGGGAAACCACGCGGATGCCGGGCGCACGCGGGTCTACCGCGAAATCCCCGCCATCGGCTTTTCTTCCTTCGCGGCCGATCTGGAGGTCGGGGCCGGCCACCTGGGCGAGGCCGGGCTGATGCTTTCGCTGGAGAACCGCACCCGCACGACCTGGGAGTTCCGGGTTTTCCGCGACCGGGAGGGCCGCCTGCGCTGGTTCCTGCGCCAGGGGGCGCGCGAGGAGCGCGGCGAGGTTCCAGGGGGCCTTGCGGCCGGCCGGACCGCCCGCATCGCCTTCCAGCTCGACCGCGAGGCGGTCCCGCCGGTTCTTTCGGTGACCGTGGACGGCAAGCCGGCCTATTCGGGGGCGGCGGCCGTCCTGCGCTCCCATTCCGGCTTCTTGCGGGCCGGCTGCTACGCCGAGACCCGCAATGCCCTGCCTGTGGACGTCCGTTTCGACAACGTCGAAGTGGTCTTCGCCCGCACCGAATGAGCCTTCCCGCATCCCGCACCGAAGCCGCCTTCACCCTGCTCGAGATCATGATCGTGCTTCTGATCATCGGAATCTTGAGCGGGGCTCTGCTGATCACGGGGGGCAGGCTGTTCCAGCAATCCAAGGGCCACGAGACCTCGATCCGCCTGCAGCAGCTCACCGTGCTGATCGAGGAGTTCCGCACCATCGAGGGCCGTTACCCCGGCGACGCCCTTCCTACGGAGGGGGTGGCCAACAAGATCAACTCCAATTCAGAGGCGCTCTTCCTGGCGCTCTTTCATCCCGACTACACCGGCACGCGCCCCGACCAGAACTGGCTGGGGAACGGCGACGAGGACGCAACGACCCGCAACCTGACCCTGCTTCCCGTCCGGGACCTGTTCGAGATCGAGGATGCCTGGGGCAACCCGATCCTCTATTTCGAAAGCCTCCACTACGGCCGCAGCGTCTCCGTCCGGACCGTGGCGGATGGGGAGGTCTGGACGGAGGACGTCCCCGCCCGGCGAAATCCGGTCACCGGCGGCTGGGAACGGCCGAACAGTTTTCAGCTCCTCTCCGCCGGAGAGGACGGCCGCTTCCTGACGGAGGACGACCTGGGCAACTTCGCCTCGCCATGAGCCGGTGCTTTCCCGACCGGTCCGGCTCCCGCGGCTTCACCCTGCTGGAGTTGATGCTGGTCCTGCTGGTGCTCGGCCTGGTGGCCGGACTGGGTTCCCTGGGGCTGGAGCGCATGGATCCGGGCTCGCGCGGCGTCCAGGCCACGGTGCGGGCCTTTCTCGAAACCACCCGCGACCAGGCGCGCCGCACGGGGCGGCCGGCCGAAATCGGGTTCGTCCCCGGGCCCAGCGAGGCCGAGGGCGGCGCGCGGCTGGTGCGCCGTCTCTACCGGACGGTGCTGGAAGGGAGCTTCGAGCCGGGCCGCCCGGGCCCGGGACGCTGGCGGCTCGATCCTCCCGCACGGATCGCGGGGGGCGGGCGTTTCGGCGGCGGGCTGGACCTCCGGGCGGGGGGTGGCGCGGGACTCGCCTCCGCGGCCGGCTTCGCCTTTCCGGACGGTTTTTCGGTCGAATTCGATTTCCTTCCCGAAGGGACGGGCGGCGGCACGCTGCTCGAGTGGAAAGGACTTCTTGCGGTGCGTCTCGTGCGCGGCGGCGGAATGGGAATCGAGCTTCGCAGCGGCAAGAAGAAGGAGGAGATCCTCCAGACCCGTTTTTCGCTTCCCGGCGGGACGGTGCGTCCGGACCGCTGGCACCATCTTCGGCTGACGGCCGCCGGGGCGCGCGCGGATCTCTTCCTCGACGGGCGCCTGGCCGAAACCAAAGCAGTAGCGGAAACATTCCCCGCGCCCGAAGCTCCCCTCTACCTGGGGGATCCCGGAGGGGCCTTCCGGGGACGGCTCGACGAGTTTTTCCTCCAGGCGCGGGTGCGCGAGGAAAGCCCGCCTCTGCCCGCGGGGGTGACGGTGGAGATGAGCGCCCCCCGCATCCTCTTCGACGGCCGGGGCCGTCTGCAGCTCCCCGGGGGGGGGGCGGTCCTGGTGCAGGTCTCTTCCCAGGGGGAATCCGTCGGCAGGTTCCGCGTGGAGCGTTTCACCCAGGAGGAGCCGGGCCTGTGAAGCACGCCCGCGCGGACGGGTGCCGCCCCTTGCAGCGGGGTTCGGCCATCGTGATCGTGCTCCTGGCCCTGGCCCTGCTCCTCTCGCTCGGGATTCCCTTCCTCTACGTCGGCCGGCTTCGTTCCCAGGCCTCCCGGGACGCATTCGAACGCGCGCGGGCCCGGGTTTCACTCGGTTCGGCTGCGGAATATGCCGCCCAGCGCGAGGCACGGAGCCATCCCGCGGTGGACCCCACGCCCCTCTGGGATGCGCCCGGCGAGTGGGATCCCGCGGAGGGGGAGGAGGTCCTGCCGCAGGCGCTCGGCGGGGGCTGGGAGAAGAGCACCGAAGGCTGGGGCTTCGAGGTCGAGGACCTCCAGGGCCGGATCTCGCTGGCCAGTGCGCCTGCGCTGGTGCTGCAGAACCTGCTGCACCCCTCCTTTCTCACCGGGAAGAACAGCC
>CAZQAP010000040.1:4044-14861 GCA_964591365.1 uncultured Planctomycetales bacterium | reverse complement strand
GCGCTGGTGCTGCAGAACCTGCTGCACCCCTCCTTTCTCACCGGGAAGAACAGCCCCGGGGAACCGCAGCTCCACGTCACCTCGACCGACGGGTTTCCCGATTCGGGGCTGCTTCTCGTGGGCCGCGACTGGGTGCGCTACGAGAGCCGGACCGGGACGACCTTCGAGGGTGCCGCCTTCGCCCGCACCGTGAGGGAATCGGATCGTCCGCCTTCCCTGCAGGCCGGCACTGCGGTCATCGACGCGCGCGTGTTCAACCTCGTCCTGGCCCGCCAGCGGGAAGGACGCCAGCGGCCGCCCGAGTTCCTGGAGGATCTCTTCGAGAGCGATCCCCTGGGCGCCGGCACCCTGGAGCCGGAGGAACGCGCGCTCCTGGCCCGCTTCTGCGGGCTGGAGACCGGTTCCTTCGGATCGCCGGCCTGGGAACCGGCCACCCTCCTGAAGCGCGAGATCGATCCGGAAGCCCCCGAACGGATCCAGGTGTTCGACGGCTTCCTCTTCAACCCCGGCAGCGTGGTGCGCATCGAACCCGAAGAGGGGGAGCCCTTCGACCGGGTGGTGATCGGCACCTTTCCCAACCGGGGCCTGGCCGAACTCGCCGGCGGACTCCCCGCGGGGCTGGCCCCCATTTCCTCCCGCGTCCGCCCGTTGCGCCGGGAACCGGTCGATCTGAACAGCGCCGCCCCGGAGGTCCTCCAGGCGATCGCGCTGGGCGTCCGCTTCCGCAGTCCCGAACCCGCGCCGGTGGCGACCTCGCGCAAGGAGCCGCCCGTGACCATGGACCGCTGGATCTCGCCGGCCAAGGCGCGCGCCTTCGCCGAAGCGGTGGCAAGCGCCCGGCCGCTGGAAGGTCCGGAGGATCTATGGACGCGGGTGCTGGCCCCCCTGGTGAAAGCGGGGCGTCTGGCCGAGGTGGACGCCTGGGCCCTGCAGCTCAACGGACTCGATCCCAATCACGGTTCCCTGGCCGGGAGCACCCTCGCCTTCGCCTATCGGAGCGGGGACCGCTACCTGGAGCGGATCAACGCCGCGGTGCGTTCCCGGCTGGGAAGCACCCTGGCGCGGGCTTCGCGCCTGCAGATGGTGCATGCCGCCCCGGACGGGCCGCTTCTGGGCTACTGGCGCACGCAGCGCGAGTTCGAGGATCTCGCGCGCTGGTCGCGGGGCGCGCACGGCGTGACCACCATGCCCCACAACCTGGGGGATCTGGAATCGTTCTGGCTCCCCGATGGCCGGGCCATCCCTTCCCCCGGCCTGACCCTGCGGGTGGGCGCCTGGGAGCCGACCGGGCTCATGCTCCCCTCGGAGGAGGAAGGCGACTCCGTGGTCCTCCCGCGGCCCGCGCGGGAGGAGCTGCCGCACGGTGCCGGGGGAATGGAGCACTTCGACCTCGAACCTTCTCCGCTGGGCTACGACGCGGGCAAGCGCGGGCCGCTTCGCACCCGCCTGGCGGACTGGGCGGGGGGCCGGGATTCGCGGGTCTTCGCCTCTTCGGTTCCGCTGGTCCTCCAGGGGTGGTTCCAGGTGCCCCGGGGAGCCCCCGATGGAGTCCTCTTGGATCTCTCCGGCGCCTTCACCGACCGCCAGCGCGTGGTGGCTGCTTTCGAGAACGGCTCCCTCGTGGTGCGGGCCTTCGGCGACGGCGGAGACGATCCCTTCGACGAGGACGGCCTCGAACAGGCCGTGCGCGTGCACGTCGATCCGGAGGACTATCCGCTGGAAGGGCGCTGGATCCACCTGGGACTGCTTCTGCGCGACGTCTCTCCGCGGGGCATCCAATTGAGCGTGGACGGCGTTCCCCGGGGCAGGGTGGACGGATTCACCCACCTGACCCAGGCTCTTCCCCAGTACGTGGCCGGGGATGCCGATCCGGAGATCGCGGTGGAATCGACCGAGGGCTTCCCCTCGCGGGGCGCCCTGCGGATCGGCGACGAGGTGCTCGAATACTCCTCGAAGACGGACCACTCCTTCGTGACCGCGCGGATCGAGAGCGGGTCGGGTTTCCTGGGGGGACGGACGGCGCGCGAAGGACCCGATTCCCTGGTGAACAGCCTCGACAGCGTCCATCCCGAGGGGGCGGCCGTGGAGATCTACGGCTACAACGCGATCCTGGCCGCGGACATCCCGCCCGGCGGCGGCCGCTTGAGCGGGCGGGTGGGGACCTTCTCGGTCGCGCGCGTGACCAACACGCGGCAGTCCATCAACGCCGACTTCCTGGTGGGGGGGACCAGCTTCACGGTCCCCGTGGGGCAGGGGATCCATTCCGGATTCCTCGGCCCCCTGGAACTCGCGCGGCCCGTCTGGGGCGACTCCGGCTATGCCGAGGCTTTCCAGTCCGGCGGCGGTTACGCGCTTCTCTTCCAGGTGCCCACCAACCTCCTCGACGAGCAGAAGCACCGCATCGGGGGCTTCGAGATCATCCGCTATGGGGCCCCCCAGGGGGACGAGCTGCCGCTTCTCCAGCGCAACGTCCCCGTGCCGGCGAGCTGGTCGGCCTCCAGTCAGCAGGAGTACGACGGCGCCCCGGCCAGCTTCGTGGCCCGCTGGGCGGACTGGACCGGGCTCGCCGGCGATCCGCGCATGCGCCTCTACGTCATGCCCATCAGCCTGCGCGGGAGCGACGTGGGCGGGCTGGCCTACTTTCCCGGTTCCGGTGACTTCTCGGAATTCGTCCAGATCACACCCCGGGAGGACGACGGCCAGACCGAGTGGGTCCGCTACGACCGCATCCTGGACGATGCTTTCCTGCGCGACGACTGGGGCGCCATTCGGCGCGCTGCTTCCGACGCGATCGCCATCAACCGGCAGGAGATCACCAATCTTCCGCCCGGGGCGGGCGGGGGTCAGGGAGGAGGCCAAGGGAGGGGAGGGCCCGGGGGCGGACTGGAACGCCACTTCCCGTTCCAGGCGGCCGACGACTGGCGGCTGGCCCGCACCCTGGGAAAACCCGAGACCGACCGCGGCCCGCAGTCGATTCTGGAGCGGGTCCGCCGCGACCTCGGGTTTCGGGGCGTGATGGGCACCTGGGACCATCCCCATGCCGGTGGCGAGGATCTCGTGCCGGTCCTGCGTACGCGGCGCGGGACCCGGCCCTCCTCGGGCTTCGCCGGCCGGCTGGACCGCGTTGCGGTGATGCAGCCGGGCACGGGCAGCGCCCCGGTCTGGTTCACGGTGCAGTGGGCCAGCCCGCCGCGGCCCGACCCCGATGGCCGGATTCTCGGCGGAGTGACCTATCTCGCCTTCCGCCATTCGCCCGGCATCCCCTTCCTGGCCACGCCGGATGTTTCGGCCGTGGATGAGAGCTTCGATGTCCGCCGCGTGGCGCGCCTGGTGAAGTTTCCCTGCGGCGAGCGCCCCCCCGACCTGGAAAACCTGACCCTGGGAGGGGATGCCACCGGCGCCCAGCCCGATTTCGGAGGTTTCCTGGACGAGGTGGGCCTCCAGGCGGCGGAGGGGATGGGGGTCCCCGAGGGCAACCTGGCCCGCGGGGCCTTCGTCCTGCGGGAAGACCTCTCCGTCAGCGAAACCCGTTCGTTTCGGCTGAACCCCACCCTGATCCAGGTCGACGGCCAGCCGATCTGGCTCACCGGGGCCGGCCGCCTGTTCGATTCCTCGTTCCTGCAACTGCCCAAGGGCGGGCTTCTCGACATGGACGGGGAGCGCATCGCCTTCACCGCGATCGATGCGGATGGCACGGTGCACCTGGCCCCCGACGGCCGCGGGCTGCACGGCACCCTCCCGCGGGGACACGCCTCCGGGACGCTGGTCCGGATCGTCGACGGGAGACCCGCCAGCGTGCTTTCGGCCGGCATTTCCTCCGGGGATGCCATCCTCCCGGTGGCCGAGACCGAACGCTTCCCCAGCCGCGGGCTGCTCCTCATCGACCGGGAGCTGATCCACACCTCGTTCCGCGATCTTGCCGGGGAGCTGGCCATGCCGCGCCGACGTTCGTCCAGCGTGGACGGCTTCGAGGCCGGCGAGGGCCTGTTGCGCGGCCGCTTCGGCACTTCCTCGGCCGACCATCCCCAGGGGGCCCTGGTCTATTCCTTCCCGGTGCGCTGGGAGGACCGTTACGTTCCCCAGGACGACGGCCCCGCGGGGGCCTGGTTCGGAGTGAGTCTGCGGGAACCGGGCGCCTACTGGAAGAGCCTGGTTTTCGACAGCGAGGTTCCCGATCCGGCCGCCCAGGCCGTGCGGGTGGACGTGCGCAGCGGCGCCGCCCGCTGGGAGGATCTCCCAGGAACCGCTCCCGGCCGCCTGCAGATCGAGGAGAAGAGCGGCGCGCCCTCGGGGGGCTACCCGCTGCGGATCCTTGGCGACCGGCTCGATCTGCGCATCACCTTCGACTGGGGGTTGGGGGCCTTCGATGCGGTCGATTTCCTGGCCACCGGCTGGACCACCGCACCGCGCCTGCGCAGCTTGGTGGTCGATTACCTGGCCGCTTCACGGGTGGAACGCCAGCGGAGGATCGGGGAATGAAGTCCCCCCGTGCGGGAACCGGCCGGCGGGGGATGACCCTGATCGAGGTCCTCCTGGCCCTGGCGCTGCTGGCGATCCTGTCGGTCTTCGTTGTGCAGGTGATCCGTTCGGTGCTGGGACTCTGGCAGACCGCTGAGCGCCGCAGCCAGGGGGCTCTCGCCTTCCAGGCCACGCTGGAGCTGTTCCGTTCCGACCTTTCCGCGCTGCATCTCGGAAGTCGCGGGTGGATGATCCTCGATGAAGAGATCGTCGTGCCCGGCGGCGAGGCCGAAGCCGGCTGGACGCTTCCGCGCCTGCGTTTCCTTGCTGCGGGAGTCGCACCCGACGACGGGGCCGCCGGTCCGGACGCGCCGGTGGAGATCGCCTGGTACCTGGTGCCCTCCGACCCGGCCCATTCCCGTTTGAGCCGTCTGATGCGCCTTGCCCGGCGCGAAACGCCGCAAGGGTCGCTGCGGGACGATCGTTTCTTCCGCCAGCTCGTCGCCAGCGGAGAGGGCGAGCTTCTTCTGGACGGGGTGGCCTGGGCTTCGTTCGAGGGCCGCGACCGGCTGGGCCGGGCCGAGTCCGTCCTGCGCGTTCCCCCCGGGGGCCGGAACGACTTCCCGGTCGAACTGAAGCTGCATCTGGAACGGGTTCCGGGGAATGCGCGGCGCCATGCCCCGCGTCTCGACGAAGAGCTGACCCCCCTCGGCAAGAGCATGGTCCTGCGCGGTTCCCCGCCGGTCGAGATGCCCCCGTTCGGCCTGCTGGAGAAGGAATGGATCCGGCTGGGAGGGCTCTTTCCCCGCCTGCGGACCGTCCTGCGCGCCGCTCGGGGCACCCGTCTGGCCGCCCACTCCGCCGGTGCGGCGCTTCTTCTTCCCGAGACCGCCGAGGGGCGTTTCCCACTCCCCGCCGGCGGCAGGAGGATCGTGCCTTGAAGCGCGGCGGCTTCACCCTGCTCGAAGTGCTGATCGCCATGGCGCTGTTCCTCTTCGGCGTGATGGGGCTTCTGGCCCTCTTTCAGACCGGCGGGAACCTGGAGGCCTCCGCTCACGCCCACGCCCGGCTGGCCGCGGCGATCGAACCGCTGGTCCAGGATCTGCGCGAGGGGGCCTGGCGGCTGGACCCTTCCGGATCGGTGGCGGGCCTGCGCGAGATCCGGAACGAGCCGGTCCCGGGCGCCCCCGGTTACCATTACGACCTGCAGGTCGGGCCCCCCGGAGAGGACGCTTCCCTCCGGCGGGCCGTGCTGGTCTTCTACCGGAACACTCCCGAGCGCCCGGTGGAACGGCTGGCCTTCCTGCTCCCGCGCCGGGTGCCGCTGGCCCGGCGGCTCGAACCACCCCGGCAGCCCTGACGTGATCCTTCTCTCCGCCCTGCTCCTGGCGCTCTCCTTCCGTGCGTCCCCCGTCCCGGACGGCAGCGACGAGATCGTGCGCCTTCGCCGGGGAAGGATGCTGGTGGGGGAGATCGTGCGGCACGACCTGGACGGGTTCACCCTCGTTTCCGCGCGGACCGGGGGCCGTTTCGAACTCGAGTGGAAGGATCTCTTCCCGGGAGAGGCCGAACGGCTGAAGCGCCACCTGGGCTACCGGACCGATTTCAGCGAACCGATGGTCCCCGCCACGCGGCTCCTGCTTGTCAACGGCAAGGAGATCGTCGGGCGGGTCCTGCGCCGGGACGACAGGGGGATTGAGATCCGCACCCGCGACCGGTCGGTGGTCGTGCCCCGGGTGCGCCTTTCCTCGCCTCCCGAAGATGTGGTGGTTCCGGCCTCCGAGATCCTGACTCCGGAACAGTTCTACCAGGAGCGGGTGCCCGAGGTGGATTCCAAGCAAGCCCAGAAGGAGTACGAGTTCGCGCTCGAACTGCGCACGGTCTTCGCTCTCGATCACGCTTTGGAGCACCTGCAGAAGGCCCGCGTCCTGGCGGAAACGGAAGGACGCGCCGACCTCGTGCGCCGGATCGAAGGCACCGAGGAGGAACTGCGGCGCACACTGGCGCACCGCGCCGAGGCCGAGGCCCTGGATCACGTCCGCCAACTCATGCACCGCCAGCGCTTCGTCCAGGCCAAGGAAGAGCTGGACTCCTTTCCCGAACGCTTCTCCGACTCCGCCCTACAGGGGCAATACGTCGCCCTGAAAGAGCGCTTTGGGAAGGCGCGCGCCGATTCCATGGGCGAGTATCTGGCGCGCCACTGGTTCAACGCGGCCGCGGGGATCCTCCAGCGTGAATCCCTGGAAAAGGAAAAGACCGTCCAGCAGCTCATGGACTGGGCCCAAACGGAGCTTCCCCGATTGGTGCGGGCAAAACTCCTGGCTGGAATGAAGCGCCTCAAGGAGGATGCCACCGTGTCCGAGCTGGACGTCCTCTGGCAGGACCGTTTCCGGCATTCCCCCAAGAGCCATCAGGCCAGCTACGGGGACGGATCGTGGATCCTGGGGGAGGAGCGGGCGCGGGCGGGGATCGACGATTCCAAGAAGAAGAAGGACGATGGGAAGACCCCCGAACAGCGCGAGCTGGAGGACCGCATGCAGCGCTACCTCCAGAACCTCCAGCGGGCCCAGAAGAAGGAGTCGGGCGATTCCGAGGAGACTCCCGAGGACTGGTGGCGGGATGCAACCACCACCCGTCGTTTCCAGTTCCTCCTGGCCTACTACGCGGAGTTCTCGGGGGACTACCAGACCGTCCTGGTGGGCTTCCAGGACTGTCCCACCTGCGGCGGCACCGGCCTCATCAGTGTTCTCGATCTGACCGCCGGCGGTAGCCGGACCCACAAGGTGGAATGTCCCCAGTGCCACACCGTCGGGGTCTACCGCCAGCTCACCTTCCGCTAGGCGCGCACCCGGATTTGAACTCCCTCCCCCTCTCCGCCGCCCTTCTCCTGGCGGCTGCGGGTGCCTGCGCCGGCGGCCCCCCGGCCGACAATGCCCCCGCCTTCCGCTCCCGGAACGAACCGGGGATTGCGCTCCCGGGGATCAGTGTTCAGGGAGACCCGCTCGACGCCCGGGCCCTGATTGCCGACATGGCCTTTCATTTTCCGGGCGAGACGTCTGCGCTCATCCGCGGGCTGCTGCGGACCGAATTCGCCCGCCGGGAGGGGATGCGGCTTGAGCTGGCCCCCGATGCTTCCGAAGTGGAGAGGTCCTGGAAGACCACCCGGGAGGGGATCCTCAAGTCCCTGGACGACGGCCAGGATCTCGATTCCTGGGCCCGGGAGCGCTACGGGCGCAACGGGCAGGAGGTGTCCGGCGCGATCCGCAAGCGGCTGGAGGAGAATCAGCTCTACCAGCTCGTCGCGCGCGCGGACGCCCTCCTTACGGGGCGCTATCGCCTGCACATGCTGATGAGCCGGAACAAGGATCTGGCCGGCAGGTGGGCGCGCAAGGCCCGCGCGGGGGCAGACCTGCGTTCCCTGGCCAAGGAGGCCGACGATGCCGGGCCGGCGGGGAATGGAGCCTGGCCGCCGCTTCCGGTCTACCTGCCCGATCCCCTGGGCGCCGCGGTGGCCGACCTCGAACCGGGGGGCATCGCGGGTCCCCTTCGCCTGGAGGGGGACCAGGGCTGGCTGGTGGCGCGCCTGGTCGAGAAGCTCCCGCCATTGAAAAACATTCCGCCGGTCTCCGAACTGCTTCATAGCCTGCGGACCGATCCGGTTTCGGCCTTCGAGGCGCGGGCATGGTTCGAGAAGATGCTTCGCCGCTATACTGCCAAGGAACGTCTCCCGGACCTGCTTCCGCCCGAAAACCCCTTTGTCCCCCGGCCCTGACCCCGGCATTGCCGAAGAGAAGCTGGCGCTTCTTTTTGCGCTGCTGTTTTCCTCTCCGGAACCGGTGACGCTCGACCGGATCCGGCAGGTGCTCTATCCGGCCCCCCCGGCTGAGGGCCAGGATGGGGCGGAGGGCCCGGCTTCCGAGGACGAAGAACGCCACAGCCCCGGGGAACACCTCCAGGCGCTCGAATCCTGGATCGAGGCGAAGGGCCTTCCGCTCAAGCTCCACCGGGTCGGGAAGAGCTGGCGGCTGCTCACCAGCGAAGCGGTGGCCCAGGCCCTGGCGCCCGTCCGCAAGCAGGTCCACAAGGAGCGGGTCGGCCCGGCCGCCCTCGAGGTGCTGGCGCTGGTTGCCTACCGCCAGCCGGTCCTCAAGGCGGACGTGGATGCCATCCGGGGGGTGAACAGCGGCCCGCACCTGCGGCACCTGCTCGATCTGCGCCTGATTCGGATCCTGGGGCGGGCCGACCTTCCGGGGCGCCCCTTCCTCTACGGGACCACCCGCGACTTCCTCGACCGCTTCGGCCTGAGGGATCTCCAGGACCTCCCGCGGGCCGAAAGGCTGGCCTTTCCGGCGGAGGCGCCGCCCTCAGGCCGCGGGGAACCCGGGGAGGCCGGGGAACCCGAGGAGGCCGGGGCGGAAGCCGCTCCGGCGGGTCCGGGTTAGAATCCCGCGCTTCCCACAGCCCCGTCCACCCGCATGTCCTCCTTCAAGAAGTTCGAAAAACCTGCCCTCATCGGCGTGGCCATCTTCTGCCTGGTCATTTTTTCCGTGACCCCGCAGATGACCTCGGTCTTTGCCGGGATCCTGGGGAGCGGTCCCCAGTCCATGGCCACCGTCGAGATCGGCGGCGAGAAGAAGGTCATCGATCTCGAGGCCTACCGCCAGGCCCGCAATCTCTATTCCCTGGCCCGGACCATGAGCGGGGGGTCGCGGACCGGGGGGGAGCGCAGCGAGGACGTGGTTGCGTTTGCCGCGCTGCGCATGCTGGCGGATGAGTTCGAGGTGGCGGCCACCGACGCCATGCTGGTGGACCAGCTTCGTCCTCTCATCCAGCAGCTGGGAAGCCAGGAACAGTACGCGCGCTTCTACCAGTCGCTGGGCTACAGCTCGGCGCGCTCCTTCGAGAATGTGCTGCGCGAGGTGCTGCGGGTCAATCTCATGAAGAGCCTTTTGGCCACCGGCACCATGCCGACCACCGAGGAGGTCCTCGACCTCTGGGCGCGGAACAACGAGGAGATGCGCCTCCAGTTCGCGGTCTGGAGCGCGGACGAGTTCGCGGATGCGGCGGCCAAGGCCGAACCGGGGGAAGAAGAGCTGAAGGCCTTCTTCGAGGACGGGTTGACTCCCGCCCAGAAGCACGACCTCGAGAAGGAGGAGACCATCACCTTCGATGCGGTGCTGCTTACTCCGGAAGCCATGGAAACGGAAGCGGTCAAGAAGTGGGCGGGCACGGAGGAACCCTCCGAGGACAGCATCCAGGGCTTCTACAACTTCCACCGTTTCGACCTCTACCGGCGGCCGCTTCCCGAAAAAGGCGAGGAAATCGATCCCAGCCAGGGCGTCTTTTTCGATTTGAAGGAGATCCACGACCGGGTGGTGCGTGATTTCCAAATGGACAAGGCCGCCCAGCTCCTGCGGAACGAGCTGGCCGAATCCGAAGATCCGGCAGGACTGGCAAAAGAGAGGGGCGTCGAGTTCAAGAGCTTCACCGAGCCGATTCCCCGCCCGGAGATCGAGAAACTTCCCCGGATCGGTTCTCCGCGGCTCCAGGTCCTCTTCCAGGGGGAAGTGGGCACCTGGGCGGCCCAGACCCTTTTCGGCGACCGGGTCGTCTTCCTTGCGCGTCCCACCGCGAAGACGGACCGCCAATTGCCCCCGCTGGAGGAGGTGCGCGCGAGCGTGGTCGATCTCTGGCGCGAGAAGAAGCAGGGTGAACTGGCGCAGGAGGCCGCCCAGGCCTTCCTCGGCGGGCTTCCGCGCCCCGAGGGATACGTCGAAGGGGACCCCGTGGTCCTGGATGGGGACGCGTTTGCAGCCGCCGTCGAGGCGGCCGGCAAGAAGGTGCAGATTCTCGACTGGATCGGACGCAACCCGAGGCCCGCGGTCGATCCCAGATGGGGAAAGGACCAGGGCCTTCTGCGCTGGCTGCGCAGCACGGTCGGCCGCACCCTGGACGACGATCTTGTGGGGCAGGCGCTTGATCCTCTCGCCTATCCGATCGACAAGTCCTTCGTAGTGGTGCGCCTTGATGGCCGCCGCCCGCCCGACAAGTCGAAGATCTGGCCCAATGAACTGCGCAACGCCCGCCAGCAGGCCTTTTCCGAGAAACTGCGCGTTTTCCAGGAGGAGAAGCTCTCCTTCACGGGGCTTGCGAAGGCCTACAACCTGCAATTGACCCAGTCCGAAGACGAGGGCTCCTGATCCTCTCCGCGAGGATGGGCGCGGCCGGCCGGGGACCGGACCCGCCGGTTCAGGAAGAAGCGGCTTCCTTTCGGCGCCGCTCCCGCAGCATGCTCTGGTAGTGGTCGCGGCTCTGTTCCACCGGCCAGCGCGAGAAGGCCAGGAACCAGATCACCACCA
>CAZQAP010000040.1:0-3944 GCA_964591365.1 uncultured Planctomycetales bacterium | reverse complement strand
GGCGCGGGAGGAATCCGCGAATGCCGAGGCTTCCCAGAGAGCGCTGCGGGCTTTTTCAAGATCCTGACCGCGGGCCGCCACCAGGGCGCTCAGAAGGGCGGCGCGGAGAAGGCGCGGGCGGGCGGCCGGATCCCCGCGGGCCACCCGCGCGAGGCCGGCCTCTTTTTCCCGGGCCGCCATCTGCGCCAGCCAGAGGGTGCGGCCGGTGCGCACAGATGGGTGTTCCGGCGCCAGGGCCTCCGCTCGTTCCAGGGCCTGCAGGGCCTCGCGCGGGCTTCCGTCCGCCGCCACCATCTCGAGGTGGTAGAGCGCCGTGAGTCCGAAGAGGTTGGCGGGGTCGTGGAGGAGCAGGGCGTGCAGCGCCGCGCGGACCCGTTCCGGCGGCGCGTGTTCGCGGGTCAGGTCGGTTACGTGGAAGCTGGCCGCCACGGCATCCCAGGGCCGCGCCTCAAGCGCGCGGACCGCATCTTCCGGGTCGGGAACCTGTTTCTTCCGCAAGGAGGCGAGCCGCGAGGCCAGCGCCAGTTCCCCGCCAACCTGGAACGGGGCCGCGGCTGCGGCAACAAGCGCGAGCAAGGGAAGAAACAGGCGGCGCAGGAGACCGGAGTAAGCGGGTGGGGCCGGCAGGGTCTCCCGGTAGGCCGACGCAGCCAGGAGGGCCGCCAGGGCCAGGGCGGGCGGGTTGCCGGTCAGGGGTGCGCGCACGAGGGCGTGGCATCCCACTGCAAGGAGCGGGGCGGTGGTCCAGGGGGCGCGCTCTTTGCGCCGCAGGAGAAGGAAGACGGCGGCGCCGAGAAGCAGACTTCCACCCCAGCCCAGCTCCACAAGCGCGAGGAGGGGTTCGCTGTGCGGGGTGGCCGGGCGCGGGGTGGCCGGATCGGTGAACTCATGGGTCGAGAGCCGCAGCTCTCCCCGCGGGCGCCAGAAGGGGTAATCCGTCTCGAAACTCCCCAGACCGCTGCCCAAGGGGTGTTCGAAAGCCTGCCGGAGGCAGGCCCGGTCCATCAGCCAGCGCACCTGCATGCTGGCGGGGATGGCAGGCTCCGGAAGCGTGGAGAGGGCCGCCTCCGCCGGGGGGGGGGCGGGCAGAAGCATCCGCGTTCCTTCCCCGCACAGGAACACACCCAGGATCAGCAGGGTTGCGGGCAGCTTGCCCCGGCTTCGCCGCACCACGAACAGGAGGCCCAGCGGGAGGGACAACCGGGCCGCGGTCACCCCGAAGAAACCGAGCGGAAAGGCCATTGCGAGGATGGCTCCCCAGACTGCCCGGGGGATCTTTCCGCCCGTGACGGGCCAGGCCGTGACCGCCACCAGCATGGGCGCCAGGAGCTCGGCGGCGGCATTGGTGTTCACGAAGGGGGCCGTGGGGGGCGAGTGGGGTTCCGGCCGCAATCCCAGGGGATCGAACCCGGCGATCTGGAGAAGCGCATAGAAGGAGGCCAGAGCGGTGAAGGTCAGGATGGGAGCGGCCGCCCGCCGCAGCAGAGCGGGCTGCGAGGCCGCCAGGACCGCGAGCACCCAGGCGGAAAGAAGCGGCGCCCGGTCGGCCAGCCCGCCCCAGGGCTGCGGACCGGACCCCAGGAAAAGGACCGGCAGGCCTGCGGCCAGGGAGCCGAGAAAAAGGAGCGTGCCGGGGAGGAGGGGGGCCGGCCGCCGCACCCAGACCACCGCCAGCACAAGAACGACCAGGGAGAGGAGGGCGCCCTGGAGCCGCCAGGGGGAGGCCAGCGAAGGGGACCAGGCCCAGAGGGGAAGCAGGACGGTCGCTGCAAGCAGCCAGAAAAGTCCCGCTTCTCGGGTCTTCATGCGGGCTGGGGTTCCAGCAGGGCCGACACGAACTCGGACGGGTCGAAGACCTCCAGGTCCTCGAGCTGCTCCCCCAGTCCGACGAACTTCACCGGGAGCCCGAGTTCCTTGCCGATCGAGAAGACGGCGCCGCCTTTGGCGGTGCCGTCCAGCTTGGCCAGCACGATACCGGTTGCGGGCACGACCTCGTGGAAGCGGCGCGCCTGCTGAATCGCGTTCTGGCCGGTGGTGGCGTCGAGAACGAGGAGGCTTTCGTGGGGGGCGCCCTCGATCTTGCGATGGAGCACGCGCACGACTTTCTCGAGTTCCTTCATCAGGTTTTTCTGGGTATGCAGCCGGCCGGCGGTGTCGACCACCAGGAAATCGGCCCTGCGCGAGAGGGCCGTCTGGGCGGCGTCGTGGGCCACCGCGGCGGGATCGCCGCGTTCCGGCCCGCGCACAAGCTCCACCCCCAGGCGATCGCACCAGATGGTGAGTTGTTCCACCGCCGCGGCCCGGAAGGTGTCCGCCGCCCCCACCACGACCTGATCTCCGCGTCCGCGAAGCCAGTGGACCAATTTGGCGAGGCTGGTGGTCTTTCCCGATCCGTTCACTCCCATGACCAGAACCACGGCGGGCCCTCCGGTTCTTCGGGGCAGGGGATCGTCCTCCGGCCCGCGGACGAAGCTGTGCAGCCGTTCCGCCAGGAAGCGTGGAAGGTCGCCGGCCTGATGGAGACGTCCGCGGGAGAGGGCCTCTTCCGCTTCTTCGAGAAGCGGGCCGGCAAGCGGGCCGACGTCGGCCGTGAAGAGGATCTCCTCGAGGGCGGCCAGGGCGTCCTCGGTTTCGTGGTCACCGGCCAGACGCTTGAGTGCGTTGGAGATCCGGTTGCGGGTCCGGGAGAGCCCCCGGCGGAAATGTGCCAGCACCATGCCGGGCTATTCCGTGGTGGGCTGAGAGGAGGGGCGGGGCGGCAGCGGCCGTCCAGAGCGCGGCCGGGGCCGTGGAACCGGCCCCTGGGGGACCTCGCGCGGGGCATCCGGCTCCTGAGGCTTGAGGTCGCCGGGGGCGGGCGGGGGGGGCACGGGCTGGTCCGCAGTGCGCCGTTCCTCGATCAGGGTGCGTGCGCGATCGAGGATTCCGTTCACGAAGGAACCCGATTGGGCGGTGGAGAACCGTTTGGCCACGTCGATGGCCTCGTTGATGGCGACCTTGAAGGGGACCTCGGGGTTGTAAAGCAGTTCGAACACCGACATGCGCAGGATGTTGCGGTCGATGTGGGCCATCCGCTCCAGGCGCCAGTTGCGGGCGATGGCGGTGATCCATTGGTTGAGTTCCTCGACGTGTTCATGGACTCCCAGGATCAAGGTGCGGGCATATGCGCCGACTTCAGCGGCGCCGCGCTTGTCGGGATCGCGGCGCGTGTGGTGGTCCAGGAAGGAATCGAGTTCTTCGAGGGCCTCGTCCCGGCGCATCTCCAGGGTGTAGAGGAACTGCAGGGCCAGTTCGCGGGCCCGGGTCCGCCGGCGGACGGGAACCGCCATCAGAGCTGCTCCAGAATGGAAGCCATTTGCAGGGCCGAAAGGGCTGCCTCAGCCCCTTTGTTGGAGGGCGGAGAGGTCTTTTCGGCGCGGAAGCCGGTTTTGGATCCCCTGCCCGGGGGAACTGTGGGGGAGAGGTCGGACGCCGAACGGTGGCGGGCCTGCTCCAGGGTCTCGGTGGTGAGGACGCCGAAGGCCACGGGGATGCGGCGTTCCAGGGCCGTGTGCATCAGTCCCCGGGCGCAGCAGCCGGCCACATAATCGAAGTGGGGGGTCTCTCCGCGAATGACACAGCCCAGGGCCACCAGGGCATCGAAATTGCCGGAGGCAGCCAGCTGGCCGCAGGCCAGGGGAAGTTCGAAGGCGCCGGGGACCCTGACCACGGTGATGTTGGAGAGACCGACGCCATGTTCTTCCAGTGTTCGCATGCACCCTTCCAGAAGGGCGTCCGTGATGTCCCGGTTGAAATCCGCGACGACGACGGCGATGTGCCGCCCGTCGCCGTCGGTATTGCCTTCAAGGATCGTCGCCATGGCCCGGCCAGAGGGAGGAATCATCCTCTCGCAGTCCGATTCCCGCAAGACCCCGGATGCTGGCCCACAAGAGTGGGCCCAAAAG
>CAZQAP010000039.1:8565-20024 GCA_964591365.1 uncultured Planctomycetales bacterium | reverse complement strand
CCCGGGGCCGCTACGGAGCACGGACCGACCGCAAGCAGCAAGCAACCGTCGCGCCGGGCATTGCCCCCCGGTCCCCCTCCCTAGAGGGGATACCCACCCCCCCTGCCCGCCGCCGTCGCCCTCGGGTGCTGCCGGCTTTTCCTTGCCGGCGGCTTCCTCCTTGGCCGCGGCCTGCCAGGCGGCCACCCGCTTCTTGGCCTCAACTGCGTCCTCGGGAATGTCCCTTTTCCGTGTGGGGGGAGACCAGGAGGCTGCCAGGTGTTCCCGGATCCAGTCGCCCAGTCCCCCTTCCAGGGCGGCGCTGAAGGGAAAGCGGTGCCCGGATTCCACCCGGAACAGTCGGGAGTCGGGGCCCAGGAAGGAATGGATCTTGCGGACGCCCCCCTGGACGCCAGGATCGTCTTTGGTCGCCAGCACCACGGCCGTGTCCATGTTGCGCAAGGAAGGGCCGAAGACGTTCACATCCAGAAGGCGGAAGACGGCGCTTACAAGATCGAGACGCTCCGGAGGAACCTGCTGGGACAACCGGCCGGGGGGGGACCAGGGGACGGGGACCAGAAGAACCAGGAGCCGGACACCGAGTTCCGGGACGGCGGCGGGAAGGATCAACCCGCCCCCGCGGCTCATGCCGACCATGTAGCGCCGTTCGGGATGGCTCCACGATTCCCCGTCCAGGAAATGGAAAGCCATCCGCAGCGAGCGGGAGGCCCTTTCCCGCTTCCAGATCTCCTTCTCGTTCCGGCTCCACTCGCGCACCGAATCGGGGAGGACGCCGCGATACGACTCGCACACCAGGACGGCGTGCCCCATCTCCAGAAGCGGCCGCAGGTCGTTCAGGACGTCCGGGTTTTCCTGGATGGCGCGGCCGGCGACCAGGGCGCAAGGGAGTCCTTCTCCAGCGGGACGGGCCAGGAGCATTTCCAGAGGATGTCCTGCAGGTCCGTCCAGGGAGATCCGTTCCACCTGGACGCCGGGAATGGGCGGGTCGAGGAGGTCCGGCTGGGCTTCCCGTTCCAGGATCCGGGGCGCCCGGATCTGCAACAGGTCCCGCCAGGATTGAGGAATGGACTCCTCCTCGATTTTCCTGCCGCAAGAACCGGCTAGGAGAAGAACCAGGCCCAGGAGGGTCGCTGCGCGAGAACCGATCATCGGCTTAGTTTATCGTGGGCCGATGTTCGGAGTCCTCCGGCGCAACCCAGAGTTCCTCCGCCTTTGGCAGGCCCAGGTGGTCAGCCGGGCGGGAGACTGGCTGCACCAGATCGCGGTCCTGGTCCTGATCGGCCGTTTGGGCGGAGAGGATTCGAATCGAACCCTGGGGGCCCTTTTCGGAGTCGAGCTGGCCTTTCGCTTGATTCCGGTTGCGGTTTTCGGCCCCATTGCCGGTCCTATTGCCGATCGCTTTCCCCGCCGTTTTCTGATGGTCGCGGCCGATCTGTTGCGCGCTCTCATCGTGCTCGGCTTTCTCCTTGTCCGGGAGCCGGGCGACCTGCCGATGCTCTACGGCCTGCTCTTCACGCAGATGACCGTGGGGATCTTCTTCGAGTCCGCCCGCTCCGCCTCGGTCCCCAACACGGTGCGGACGGGGGATCTCCACGACGCCCTGGCGCTCTCCGCGGCCACCTGGAGCACGATGCTGGCCATCGGCGCGCTCGCCGGAGGCCTGCTGGTGCATGGGATCGGGGTGGAAGGAGTCTTCATCGCCGACGCCCTCACCTACATCGCCAGCGCGGTGCTGCTTGCGCGCCTGAAACTTCCCGCGGTTCCCCGGCACGCGGAGCCTCTGGGCTGGCGCAGTCTCCTGCTGATGACCGATCTGCGGCGGGGCTGGAGCCACGTGCGAAGGCTGGGCATCACCCCCATCCTGGCGGTGAAGACCTGCTGGGGGGCTGCCGGAGGATTCCTGGTCATCCTTTCCATCGCCGGACGGGTCGGGTTCCAGGACTCCGCCCCTTCCCTCGAAGGCGCGGCCGCTGCCGGGAGCGCCGGGCTGGCGACGGGAATCCTCTATGCCTCCCGCGGACTGGGAACCGGCATCGGCCCCCTGCTGGGACGGAGGTTTTCGGGAAGCACGGACAAGGCCCTCTTTCATCAGATCCTGGGAGGTTTTTTTCTGGCATTCCTGGGCTACTCCCTCTTTGGCTTCGCCAGGGCCCTGCCCCTGGCGGCGGGCTGCGTGGTGCTGGCCCACATCGGCGGGAGCTCCCTTTGGGTGGCCTCCACCACTTTCTGGCAGAACCGGGTGGAGGACGCGTACCGGGGCCGGGTCTTCACGCTCGAATTCCTCGGGATGACCCTGGCCTTCTCCTGCGGCGGGCTTCTGGCCGGTTTTCTTTACGATCAAACGGATTCCCTGCGGGCCACGGTCTGGATCACGAGCGGGCTGGTCCTTTTCCTGGGTGCCGTTTGGAGAGTTCTGGCGCGCCCGCTCTACCGCAGGGTCGCGGACAGGGACGAATCGCAAGAGCAAAGGTACAATAGGACCTCCCCACGATGATCACCCAGAACCCCATAGAGATTCCTCCGGACCTCGGGGCCGAAGCAGCGGGCAGCGGTCTTTCCCGCATGGCGCGGTCCATGATCGGGTCCTCCATCCTGAAAGTCGCTGCGGAGATCCGGGCCTTGCGCGAGAAGGGCGTGGAAGTGGCCAACCTCACCGTGGGGGATTTCGCGCCTTCGGAATTCCCCATTCCGGAAGCCCTCAAGGATCACCTCCAGGAAGCCATCGAACAGGGAGAGACGAACTATCCCCCCGCAGCAGGCCTGACCTCCCTGCGCCTTGCGGTGCAGAAGCATATATCCCGGACCCAGGGCCTGGACTATCCGCTGGAGGGGATCACCATCGTCGGAGGTGCCCGGCCCGCCCTCTACGCGGCCTACTGCCTGCTCACCGATCCCGGCGACACCGTGGTCTATCCCGTCCCCTCCTGGAACAACAGCAACTATCAGGATGTCTGCCGGATCCAGTCCCGAATCGTCCGCTGCCAGCCCGAGAACGCCTTCCAGCCCACCGTCGAGGAGATCGCTCCGCATGTCGCCGGAACGCGCCTGCTGGTCCTGAACACGCCCCAGAACCCTTCCGGGGGGGTCCTGGTGCCTGCGGAGGTGGAGAAGTTCGGAAGACTCGTTGTGGAGGAGAATCAGCGCCGCCGCCGCAACGGAGAGCGCCCCTTCTACCTTCTGCTCGACCAGATCTACCGGGCCCTGGTCTTCCCGGGCTCCCGCCACTTCTCTCCCGTGCAGCTCGTTCCCGAATGTGCGCCCTACGTGATCCATGTGGACGGCATCTCCAAGTTCTGCGCCGCCACGGGCCTCCGGCTCGGCTGGCTGGTGGGTCCGCCGGCCATCGCCCAGAAGACGGTCGCTTTTCTCACCCATGTCGGCGCCTGGGCTCCGCGCCCCGTCCAGGTCGCCGCCACCGCATTCCTCAACGATGAGGCCGCCTGTTCCGAATGGGAAACCCACATGGCATCCCGGGTGGAGGAACGGCTGAACCTGCTCCACGGGCTCATGCAGGAACTCCACGAGGAAGGTTTTCCCGTGTCCGCCATCACTCCCCAGGGCGCCATATACATCTCGGTGCGTTTCGCCCTGCAGGGGAAACGCACGCCGCAGGGAAAGGTTCTCCAGAACAACGAGGACGTGCGCGCCTATCTTCTTTCCGAAGCGGCCTTCGCACTGGTCCCCTTCTCGGCCTTCGGGGTTCCCGAAGACGAGGAAGACGGCTGGTTCCGGGCGAGCGTGGGGGCCGTCAGTCCCCAGGTTCTGCGGGCTTCGCTGCCCCGGCTGCGCCATGCCCTGGCCGCCCTGAAGTAGCCCCGCTTGGAAAACCCCGAGCGCCTCCTGCAGGAGCTGCCGCCCGCATTGATCACGATTCTTCTCGGGCTGGCTTCCCTGGCCGCCGGGGCGGGAGGATTCGTGGACAGACTCGCGCTTCTCCTGCTCGGCAACATCCCCTTCACCGGGCTCCTGTTCTTCCTCAGTGCCTGGGTCACGCTCTCCACGGAAGGCCGCCGGGGAGAAAACTCCTTTTTCGGGACGCTGATGGCGGCCGGCGGGTTCGTTCTTTCCCTGCTGAGCCTGCTCCTCAATCCCGCCCACCCCTGGATCGCCTGACCGCGGATCCGCTTTTCCGCGCGATCTCGAACGGAACCCGCGCGACCTCGGAGCCGTTCAGGAAGAAAACGGCTTCTCCCGGCCCGTCAAGAAGCCGGGCGGCCCTGCGGTCGAAGATCCGTTCCCTGCGGGTGACAACCAGGGTGGCCCCGGCGGGAAGCCGCAGGGTTCCTCCCTGATACCTCTTGCGCCGCGGTCTGCCGGGGAGTTTGCCCTCCGTTGAGATCTCGTAAACCAGGTTGGCAGGTCCGGCATCGCCTGCGTTGCGGATTTCGAGCTGAAAGACCAGCGTGGAATTGGGTGCTACCCGGGGTCCTCCAAGAAGTTCCGCATCCACCGAGACCTCCAGGTCTCCCAGGCCGAAGAGCCGCAGGGCGAAAGGATCCCCCCGCTTGACCAGCGTCCTCAGGCCTTTCTGGACCATCCGCCCGGTCTGGGGTCCCTGCGGCTGGGAAGTCAGCCAGCGGCCCGCAACGTCGAGGACAAGCCGCGGATGATCCTTGCTGACGTCGTTGAGGCAATTGCCGACCGCGTTGGCCACGTAGGGCTCGCGCTCTTCCCGCAGAGGTTCCAGGAGCGGAAGAAGAAGCGCCGGAGACTGGCATGCCCAGCCGAGACGGCGGACCCAGACCCCCCGCGGCCGGCAGCCTTCCACTGCAGCGCGGCGCAGGAAGGGCGAAGGATCGCCGACCCAGTCGAGGAGCGCCGCCACGACGTCCGGCCCCAGGGCCTGCGCGCAGGGCCGCACCCCAAAAGCCTGGACCGCTTCGGCGACCCGGTACTCGGGGTCGCCCGCCAGGGCACGGACCTTCCGCAAAGCCTCCAGGGGCCGGTCCTCGAACAAGCGGAACATCACGCCGGGAAGGAAGAACCGCACCATGGGTTCCGGTTGCCATCCCAGGCAGGCCAGGATTCCCAGGGGATCGGCCATCTCCCGAACCCGCTCCAGGAAAGCCCGGTGCAGCAGTTCCCACTGCTCCTTGAGGGAGGACTCGAAATAGCCCTCCAGGTCGAGTTCCTGGGTCAGCGAGAAGGGACGGGGCAGGCCGGCATCCTGAAAGGCGGCCTCCATGAGGGGCAGCAGCGTCGTGTCCCGGCTTTCCCGGACCAGCCCGCCTCCTCCCGGCCGTCTTCGGCGAAGTCTTCCCGGCATGAGGCGAATCAGGTTTCCCGGGTTTGCCGTCCTCCAAGCTCCCGGCGCAGGGAGGCCAGGGCCAGCTCGACGGCCGGGGTGTGATAGAGCCGCTCGGGCTCCGCGATCCGAAGGGCCGCGCCTCCGGCCGTTTCTGCGCCCAGGAGAAGGGTGAAGAACTGCGCGAAGGATCCGTCGGCCGCCAGGAACTCGACCTTCCACCCCTCGCTTCCCGGAACGACCCGCTTCACCTCGACCACCCGCCCGGGTGCCCGCCAGCGCCGGCCGGCCAGTCCGTCCGGCGGGATGTGGGCGCAAGGGCGATCGAGGGGCGAAGGCCGGACGGGTCCCGGAAGACAGATTCGCGCCACCGGCCGGGAATGTTTCAACACGGCTTCCAGGCGGTGGATGGAACGCCCTTCCTCCAGCCACTTCTTTTCATAACGGGTCCGGAAAGGCCGCTCGGGCCCGGTTTCCAAGGAACCGACCTGAAAGGAACCGTTCTGGCGCAAAACCTCTCCGACGTCCCGGGCGTACCACTCCTGGTCGGTGACCAGGACGAGTTCTCCTCCCAGAACCAGGACATCCGCCAGGGTGGCCGCGAAGGGAGCCTGGAAGAGCCGGTTCTTGGCGTGACGAGATTTCGGCCAGGGGAAGGGGAACTGCACCATCACGCGGCGCAGGGAGGCGGATGGGAACAGTTCCCGCAGCAGGAATCGGGCGTCCCCGCGGACAAGGCGGACGTTGCCGCATCCTTCGCGGGAAAGGGCGCGTGCGGCGCGTGCGACGCACTGGGAAGAGAACTCCAGGCCGACAAGATTCCAGCCGGGATTGCCCCGGGACCACCAGACCAGGAACTCTCCGTTGCCGAAGCCCACCTCGACCGCCAGCGGAGCCCGGCGGCCGAAATGGGCGGCCCAATCCAGCGGCGGGTCTTCATCCGGCCGGGGGTGGACAGTGGAATCGGGGATCCGCCCGGTGGGTTGGTCGAACATGCAGGCCTCCGGGGAGGCGGGGTTCAATTCTCGATCCGGATCGCGGCCGGGGCGGGGCGGCCCCTCCAAGCCAGAAGCAGGAGAACCCCGAGATTGGCTGCCAGAGCCGGAAGCACGGCGTCCCATTGTCCCAATCCCGAGGGAAGAACTCCGAAGAAGTTGAAGGCCTGCCAGGCCAGGGCGGTGATCAGACCGGCCGCCATCCCCCCGACCACGGCCCGCGGCGGGGTGTGCGGCCGGAGAAGCGCGCAAAGAACCGCCGGGGTCAGGCTGGCGCCGTAGAGCGTGTAGGCCCAAAGAGCAACCTTGAAGAAACGATCGCTGGTGAAGGCCAGCCCAAGGGCGGCGAGCCCCAGGAGAACCACCAGGATGCGCTGCCGGCGGGGGGTCGTCATCCCGCCGCCAAGATCGGTGGCCGTGGTGGTGGCGCAGGCAAGGAGATAGGAATCCGCGGTGGAGACGATGACGGCCACTGCCGTTGCGGCGAGCAGGATTCCCACGACCGGCGGGAACAGGGCGAAGGCCTCCTCGATGATCACGTGGCCATGATTGGCCGGCTCGACGGGCAGCATGGCGCTGCCCAGGAGTGCCAAGCCGATGATGGCGCTCTCCAGGACGAGAAGGCCCAGAAAGGTGGCCAGGGCCGCCCGGCGGGCGGTCCCGGGACTGCGGGCGGAAAGGAACCGCTGGGCGAGATTGGCATCCCCCAGGATCAGCAGGAAGGAGGGCAGCATGGCATTGATCCAGCCGGAAACCCCCAGCCCCCCTCCGGGGGAGGCATGGCCTTGCGGCAGAGGCTGGACGGAGGGATCCCAGCGCCCCAAGAGAAGGAAAAGCCCCAGGATCAGACCCAGCGACATGATGACTCCGTTCACCACGTCGGTCAGGGCGACGCTCACCATGCCGGCCAGGGCGGTGTAGAGGATGACGAAGAGGGCGAAGGCCACGGGAAAGAGCCAGAGCGCCCCGCCCCCCCCCCCGGCCCCGGAAGAAACGAGGTCGGGAAACAGGCGCTGGGCCACGGCGGCGCCCGCCCGGTACTGGTAGGAAACGATCACCAGGTAGGCGCCGATCAGGGCGACCGCCCCCAGGACCTGGGCCGGGCGGCCGAAGCGGTAGCCCAGGATTTCGGGAACGCTGGCCACGGGCAGCTTGCGGATGCGGGGGGCCAGCCAGGCCAGGACCAGGATCCCCACCATGCCGGAAATGGGCAGGAAGAATCCGGCCACCCCGTGTTCGTAGGTGAACTCGGCGTTGCCGAACAGGGATCCCGTCCCGATCCAGGTGGCCACCAGGGTTCCCGCCAGGACCGGCACGCCCAGCTTTCGTCCCGCCAGGGCGAAATCCTCGGCCGATCGGATCCGGCGCGCATGCCAAACCCCCAGGAAGGTCATTCCCGCCAGGAATAGGAGGATGACGGGGAGTGCAGCGGTCATGGAATCCGGGGGGAGCCGGAAGGGGGAAAGCATACTGGAGCCAGAACAGGAACAAGGGCCGAGGCGCTCCCCAGCACCTCAGCCCCATAAATGAAAAGGTTCGTCCCTCAGGAGAGTGGGCACCAACGGCCCCGAAGGTCCCGGCTCCCAGCCTCCCAGGTCCGGCCCGGCCGGATTCCCGGGGGGTCGTGCCCCCTTTGGCGTGGAAGGGACCCGGTCAGGAGCACGCCCTCTTTGGCTGTGCTGGACCGGGGGGGGAGAGCCGCTTGCATACCCTTTTCAACGCGAAATCCCGCTAACCCCGCCGGGCAGGGGGGATATTTTTCTGGATGCTAGGCTGATCTTGGCATGGATCCCCCCCCTCGACCCGGAACGAACCCACCCGCAACCTGGTTCTCCGGACCTCGAAGGGCGATGAGGAGGCCTTCGAGGAGCTTTTCCGGCGCTATGAACCCCTGGTCCGCTGGCTCGTCCGGGCCCGCCTGAGCCGATCCGAACGGCGTCGGCTGGATTCCTCCGACCTGCTCCAGACCTGCTTCCTGAAGATCTACCGGGCCATCTCCGACGGCCGCTATTCCGAGCAGGGGCGCTTTCGCGCCTGGCTCGTGCGGGCGGTGGAAAACAAGGTCCGGGACTCCCTGCGGCGGGAATCCGCTGCCCGGCGGGACGTCAGCAGGGTCGTCCATCTCGGGAACGAGGCCCAGACCTACCCCTCGCAAGAACCCACCCCCACAGAAAAGGTCGGCGGATCGGAGGAGATCCTGCGTTTCCAGCAAGCGATGGAGCGCCTTCCCGGAGATTTGCGGGCCGTGGTCCTCTTGCGGGACTTCGAACGTCTCTCCTGGCCTGAAATCGCATCCAAGGCCGGGTGCGCGGACAGCACCGCCCGGGAACGGCACAAACGGGCCTATAAACTGCTCGGAGATTTCCTGGCTAAAGGGGAAGGATCTTGAAAACCGGCCGGGACGAAAAACTCGACGCCCTCATCGAGGAATACTTGAGCCAAGTGGATTCCGGCCAGGTGCCCGATGAAAACCTTCTCCTGGATCGCGCCGGCGACATGGCGGATGCCCTGCGACGCTGGATCCACGCACATAAAGCGGTGGCCAGCGTTGCCGAGGAGCTTGCCGGCTGGGAGACGGAGGACGATTCCAAGGGCCAGGGACAGGAAGCCCCCCCCTCCGGCTGGAACGACCTGCGTTTCGAGGACTTCCAGGATCTGGTGGAAATCGGCCATGGGGGCCTGGCCACCGTCTACAAAGCCTTCGACGCCCGCCTCGAGCGGGCCGTGGCCCTCAAGATCCTGAAAGCGGACCGCCTGGCCGGAAAAGAAGTCTGGCTCAAGGAAGCCCGCGCCCTCGCCCGGATCGACCACCCCAACGTGGTCAAGGTCTTCGATGCGGGCATCTGGGACGGCAAGCCTTTCCTCGTGATGGAGCACATCGAGGGGATTCCCCTGGACCTCATCCTGAAAGCACTGGCCGGAGAGGAGACCACGGGAGATCCCGCCCTCGTCACGGCGGTGGAAAGCCTTCATCCCCGGCGCGCAAGGCTCGATTTCGCCATCCGGCTGGCCAAGGCCCTCGAGGCCTGCCACGCCCGGAACATCCTTCACCGGGACATCAAACCCCGCAACATCCTCGTGACCCAGGATGGCCATCCCCACCTGGTGGATTTCGGGCTTGCTCATCAATCCACCGATCGCGAAAGCACGCAGGTGACCCAGAGCCTCTGGGGCACGCCGCCCTATCTCGCCCCGGAGCAGATCGAGAACGAACGCACGGGGGAAGACGAAAGAAGCGACCTTTATTCCCTGGGCACGGTTCTTTACGAATTGTGCGCCTTGAAGCACCCCTTTGCCGATACCGGCCGCAAGAGTCTCTTCGACGCCATCCTTTCCACCCCCCCGCCCCCGATCCCCGGCGCCCTGGCCGAGATCAACGACGTCCTGCAAATCTGCCTGCGCAAGAACCCCGAGGACCGTTATGCCTCGGTCCATGACCTTGCCGAGGATCTCTTCCGGGTATCCGCCCTGATCCCCATCCAGGGCCGGCCGCTGGGATGGTGCCGCAAGGCGCTGCTTTGGGGCCGAAGGCGCCGCCGGCAGCTCGTTCTGGCCTCCCTCCTGCTCCTGGCCGGGGTCATCGTGCCGTTCTCTTATTCGCTGGGCGGCTACTTGCTCCAGAAACGGGACTTCTCGAACTATCTGGACTCCTTCGCCATGGAGAACGCATCTCCCGACGAGATGAAGGCTTACCTGAGGAAACTCGCGGAAGCTTCCAAAGGCCGCCTGGTCCACTCCCAGTGGGCCTCCCTGTTCGGGCATGACCTGCCGCGATTGATCGAAACCCGCATCTCCGAAGCGGCCGGGGTCGTGTCCTGGAAGGCCGGAGGCAGCAGGAAAGAGGACCCTCGTTCCGGCTGGGTCAGTTCCCCCTGGCATCCGATCGTTTTCCAGTTGCAGGAAATGTTCGGTGAACAAGGGGGGCTCGCCGATTTCTTCTCCAGCACCGGCTTGATCGTCATCCCCAGCCCGCAGTGGGGTCCCAGCGAGGTCCGGCTCCAGCAGTGGTCCACCAGCGAGGAGGCCTTCCGGAACCTGAATCCCGAAGCCCGGAAGGTCCTTTCGAACCTGCCGCAGGAGAAACGGATCTATCCCGCCCTGGGACCGGCTCATTCCATCGGCACCACTCCTCTTGCCGGAACCCTGGGCCCCGAGGTCTATCGCCTGACCATCATTTCCAGGGCCGATCCCGAAGATTTCTACGAGGTCGACCTGGACAATTCCTGGGCAACGTTCCGGGTGATCCGCTTCGATCCCCAGTCGGATTCCTCGATGACCCTCATTCCGGCCGGCGTGGTGCACCTGGAGCTTCTCAAGTCGGGCCGAACCCGCGAAACCGTCCCCCTCGACGTCCCCGTCCCGGCCTTCTACATCGACCCCCGACTGGTGACTTTCGCCGGCATGCGCCACCATCAGAAAACCCATTTCAACCTCCTTTCGGAGCAGGAGGTGGCCTATCTCGGCCCCCTGCATTCCCAACTCGAAGGCCACCCCAAGATTGTTTCCTGGGACGTCGCCGTCGGGTACGCCCGCTGCCGTGGGGCCCGCCTTCCCACCCTGGTCGAACTCCTGCGCCTGCGGGAGTTCTTCCCTGAAACCGACCTTCTCCCTCCGGTCCAGGATTTCCTGTACAGCGGTCTTCTGGAGGACCCGCAGCCGGGTCCGGGGGAATGGTGCGAGGACATCAACCCCACCGAACCCTCCTCCCAGTTCATCCACTCCGCCCTTTATCCCAAGGAGAAGCGGCGCAGGTTCTACCGCACCCTTTTCCAGGGAATTCCCCGGGGAGTTCAGGGCGTCTATTTCCGCTGCGCACGCAGCGCCGTTCCCGCCGAGAGCGTTCCGTGAAGCCCACCCCTCCGCCTCGACCGGCTGCGGGCCCCGCGCCCGCAGCAACCCCTTGAGAAAACATGATGGAACAAATCCACTCCTCCTTGGCCCGCGTCACCATGACCATCGGGCTGCCCCCCGAGCTCCGGGGACCGCGCTACCGGGCCGCGGCCCGAAAGGTCATCGACCAGCTCGATCCCCACGTCCGCCACTTCCTGGCCGAAGAGCTGGAAGGCGCCTTGCGCCGCCTCCACGCGAAGCAGGAAACCCGGCCGGCCGAAAAGCAGGCCGGAACGGACAAGTCCGCGGCCTCCAGGTCCGCTTCCTCCTCCCCATCCACGAGGATGGCTGCAACCGCAACGGAGCCCACCGATTCAGGTCGCGCCGGC
>CAZQAP010000039.1:0-8465 GCA_964591365.1 uncultured Planctomycetales bacterium | reverse complement strand
CGCCGGCAGGACGGGGATGGAAATCTTCGCCCGGCTGGAGGAGAATCTCCAGCATGAAGACCGTTCTGTCCCAATTCAGCGCCGGGTTCCAGGAGGCAGTCCACACTTTGGACGCCCCCTTGGAGCACGCCCTCTGGTGCCTGCGGGAAGCGCCTGAATCCACGGCTGTTCGCGGCATCCTCCCCGATCTGGAGGATGCCGCCCACCGGTTCCAGCGTCTCCAGAAGCGGGTCGCGGATCAGCAGGCCTACGTGCTCATCTTCGGGCCGTTGAAGAGCGGCAAATCGACGCTCATGAATGCGCTGGCCGGGTCGTATGTCAGCGAGGTGACCGCGCTGCCGGCCTATCCCTGCATGGTCTTCGTGGGGCATTCCGGGGCGCGGAATTTCACCATGACCCGTTACAACGGAGAAAGCCAGACCTTCTCCGATCTGGACGGGCTGCGGGTCGTTCTCAACTGGGCGCATGCGGAGCTCGCGGGCAAGATCCGCGAGACGGAGCAGCGGGAGGTGGCTTTCGATCCGGCAGCCCATTTCCCCGAGGCGGTGAAGCGCGTGGATGTCCGGGTTCCCGCAAAGCATCTGGAAAACTCGGGCGCGGTCCTGGTCGACACTCCCGGCCTCTATACCCGGATGAAGTTCGGTTACGACCAGATGACCCGGGAATTCCGGGACACCGCCGCCTGCGCCATCTTCGTGGTCAAGACGGACAACCTCTTCCTCGAGCAGGTTTTCGAGGAATTCCAGGACCTTCTCAAGCTTTTCAGCCGGGTCTTCCTGGTGGTCAACCTTGACACCACGAAACGCGATCTGCGTCCTGACGGCACGCTTGGTCCCAGCCTCGAACGGGAGAAGCCCGGCCGGATCATCGAAGCCTTCGAGGACCTGGTGATGACCGCTCCCATCCAGGCCGCCGAGGAAGAAGGCCGGCTGAAGATCTACCCCATCGACCTCCTCCGAGCGGCGAGTTGCGCCCTGCTGGGGCGGGAGGAAGATTCCGGGGATCGGGAAGAAAAGGATTTCGCCGCGCGGCAGGCGGCCCGGTTCCAGGCTTTTTCCCAGGACCTCGTCGACTACCTGGACAGCAACGAGCACCTGACGGCCTTCCTGGGCGACAGCCTGCGCCAGCTTCGGTTCCTCATGGAAGGGTTTACCTCCTTGACCGGTTCCCAGCCGGTCCGGGACATGGAAGAGGAGACAAGCGCCCTGGAGGGCGAGAAGACCGGAACGGAACTTCTGGCCGCCTCCGTTCGCCGTTTGAGCCGTTTCGACTGGAAACCGGCCCTGGCGCCGCTTCGCAAGGATCTCCTGTCAGGCACGACCCTCCTGGCCAGAAAGCTTGCCCGCGCCGCCCGGGAAGAATTGAAGCAGGCGGTTGCCGACTGGTTCCAAACGAAGGACTCCTTCGAAGCCCTGGCCCTGGATTCCCTGGAACCGATCGCCGAAACGTTCCGCGCAACCGTGGCGCGGGCAACGCTCGACACCCTGCGCCGCCTCGCATCCGGGCACCTGGGAGGCGTCCGGGTGCCTCCCCCCCAGGAAAAAGACCTGGAAGCCGCCGGGCTCCAGCTGCAGGGCCTGGCCGAGCGGATCCTCGCCTCTCTGGCCCCATACCAGGGATTCCAGCCGGCATCCTTTCCGCTGCGTCCCGAGTCCGTCCCGGTGCGCAAATCGCTCCTCGACTGGCTCTTCTTCCGCAGCCGGGCCCGGGTCCGGCTGCGCCTGTTCGGTTCTCCCGAAAATCCTGGAAAGAGCATCCCTCCGAGCCGCAAGTCCGGCCGGCTGGGCGCTGCGGGCCGGGAAGCCATCGAAACCCAGGCCGCCCAGCTTTTCCTGCAGCTGGTCCGGCGGACCCTGGATGAAAGTACCCGCGGGCTGCACAAGGCGTTCACAGCGGCCATGCTGCGCAGAATTCAGGAACACCTGTCACGAGAGGAAAGGGCCACCGCGGCCGCCCTGGAAGGAATCCAGAGCCGCCTCGCGATCCTCGGAACTCTTCGAGCCGCCCTTGAAGAACTCCGCTCCGCCCTCGAACGCACGCTTCCGGAAGTGGACTCCCTTTCCCGGCAGTTCCTCGGGACGGAACGGGAAACCGGCGTCCCCGCAGCGGAAGAAGGTGCTTCTCCTCCTGAAGAGAAAACCAGCCCGGAGGAGCTGGCGGCCCCCCCGTCACCCTCCTGAAAGGGCCGCAAGACTCTCCTGAATCCTGCGGAAGTGGGTTCCCTTCCAGAAAAGCCGCCCGCAGCGGCCGCAGCGGAAGAATTCGTCCAGCCATGCAAAAGTCCTCGGAGGCGCCTCCCCCGCCACGGAAGACTTTTCAACAGGCGCCAGGAACCCGCCGCACGCCATGCAGCGTGACGCCTGCCGGGGAAGCCCGAGAGTTCCCACAAGGTGACGGAGCTGCACCAGAGGAGCGGCCTCGTTCTGGACGGCGATGGCCGCCGGATCCCCGGCCCGCACCCGGCGGCGGCGAAGGATGCCCGAATCCGCAGTCAGGACGATCCGCGACTCGCGCCGCGCCCGATCCAGAAGTTCCGCATCTTCGACGCCATAAGTCCAGGTTGTGTCGTATCCCCAAGCCCGCAGCCAGCGGGCCAGCCCGCAGAGCATGGCGTCGCAGGCGAACCGTGGCGATGGGAGGCCCACACTCCCCCGCGGCGGCTCAGCCATCCCCGGGAGGACTCCCGGATTCGGAAGGAGCCTTTGGATTTCCAGGCTTCTTTTCCGGGGAGGCCTTCTCGCTCTTCGGCTCCTTCTCCGGAAGCTTCTTGAGAAGATCCTCCATCCTCTTTGTGAACTGGTCCGCCTTGTACTGGGGGATCTGAAAGGCCCAGGGAGAAAGACGGTCGTGGAGGCCGGAAGCCTCCTTGCGAATGGCCTCGGGATCGGGTGCCTTCTTTTTTTCCGGGGGGGCGGGCTCCCCCTCCTTCGCTGCAGTTTCTTCCGAGGACTTTTCCTGGGATTCTCCCGCGGCGGGCTTTTCCGGCTCTTCGTAGCGGGCGTCAAACTTCGCCCAGACCTTGCCCTCCTTTTCGGCCAGGGAAACCGTGACCACCAGGCCGTCGAAGGTCCGGAATTCCGCGGTCCCCTTGGGAGTGGACCCGGAATTCACCTCGCCGGCCTTGGTGACATCTTCCAGGTTGAGGTATTCCAGCGCGGAGCCGAGCGGGTTCGTGACCGTCGGGTACTTGAGTTCCCGCCCTTCGGGAATGCCCTTCACTTGGAACGTGGCGTCGTCCGGGCCCGGCTTGCGGAGGTCCAGGACTTCACCGCCGGGATCCTTCAGCGTCACGGCGGAGACCCGTTTATGGTCGAGCCGCAGGATCTCGGTGTCGAGCCATCCCTTGGGCTGGCCGGCCAGGTCGAGATCTCCTCCCACCATCCAGGCCTGCTGTTCCTCGGGCCGGCGCACGTAATAGGAGGGCTTGCCGCTTCGGGAGTTCGACTTTCCGACAATCAGGGAAGCGAGGGCGTTCCCATCCTTGTCGAACAAGGTGACCTGCTTGGACACAGGTTTCCCGGCCTTCCCGTCTTGGGCTTTGTCCTCGCTTTTCCCGTCTTGCGGTTTCCCGACGCCTTCCACGCCAAGCTTGGCGAAAAACTCCGGATTGCGGGTCTTCTCCTCCAGAGGCTTGAGCCGGGTCAGCCCGACGATGGCCTTCTTGACGGTCTCGAATTTTGCGGGGTAGGAACTTTTTTCCGGAAGGACCCAATGTCCATCCTGGCGTTCCACGGTCACCTTTCCCTCGGAGGATTCCAGGGTGATCCGGGCCACGTCATTGACCTTGCCCAGAAGGTAGGGAAAGAAGGAATCGGGGAGGTCGGGCGCCGCCGTGGAAGCCCGGTTCTTCTGGAACGCGAACAAAGCCGCCGCCACGACAGCCAAAGTCACGACGAGAAGAACGAAAAAGGTTCGTGTTTTCATGGGACCCAGTCACTTTCTCCTGTGCTTCATCCGGTAGGCCCCCAGGCCGACGGCGAACACTCCGATCAGAAGAGGAATGAGCCCCATATTGATCGCCTTGAGCCAGGAGCCCAGGTTTTCAATGTCCTTCTGGAGGTCGTGCTGAACGTCCCGGAGCTGTCTGCGGATGGCCAGCCTTTCGTTCTGGAATTTCTCGATCTCCTTGCTCTGCTCCGGGCTCAGGATGAGCTTGGAAGAGCCTTCCTTTTTTGATTGGAGTTCCGCCAGCCTCTGCTCGGTATCCTTCAATTTCTGCTCCAGGACCTGCTCCCGCGCGCGGAAACGCTGTTCGGCTTCCCGCCGGAGATCCTGGACCTTCTCGAAGGGCCGGGCGAACCGCCCATGGCTGCGGATGCTGATCAAATCGTTGCTTCCGCTCAAGTTGTCCAGTGCATTGACCACGAAATCCCCGTTGTCAGCCAGAGGAATGGAGACCTTCTGGCCGAAGAAGTCCTGCTGCTGGACCCAGAAATGATCGCTGAGGAGGTCGGCATCCGCGATCACCACAAGGTTGACCGGCCCCTTGGATTCCTTCAGGAATGGAGGCTTGGATTCCTGGTCGCCGTCTTGCTTCGATTCAGGGGTTTTTTCATCCTTGGATCCTTCCTCTTTCTTGGGAGGCCCGTCCGGAAAGGCCGTGTGGAGAACCCCAGAAACCCGGGCAGCGAGGGTGTACTTCTTGTCGTCGGCCTGGAAGTCATCCAGAAGCCGGCCGGGATCGGGCATGAACTGGACCCGCGTCAGGTCGACCAGCATGGAGTCTTCGCTCGATTCGAGCAGGGGGGTGATCTTGATGGAGGCGCCCTCCTTCTTGCGCAGCGCGCCAGCAGTGCCCAGATTCACGGAGCCAAGCTGGCTGGTCAGGAGGTCCTCCTTGTTGAAGGAGTCCTCCCCCAGACCGAGCCATAGGATGTAATCCACCACCTGGGGGCGTCCGTCGGCCCCCCGGGCACGGACTCTCTGGGCATCTTCGCGGTCCCCCACGATCTTGCCTTTGACCAGTTCCAGGCCCCAGGCGTCGAACAGCTTCTCGGGCTGGGAACTCCGCGGGGCGGTGAGCCCCGCCATGGGGTTGTTCGGATCCCGGGGCGGCTGATCGGCCTCGCAGAAGGGATCGGCCAGGATCAGGGCCTTGCCCCCTCCGAGGATGTATTGGTCGACGGCGAACCATGTCTCATCCGAAAGGCCCTTCGGGTGGACGAGCATGAGGACGTTCAGGTCGTCCGGGATCTCCTTGGGCCGGGGCCCCAGCATGCGCACGCTGAAGAGTTCGCGCATCGCCGACATGATGGCCCAGGGGGGCTGGGCGCCTCCGCCGCCGAAGGGATTGGGGGGTCCCCCGTCCATGGGCAGGCCGGTCAGGACTCCCACCACCGGCTTCTCGGGATGAGCCAGCCGATAGATGAGCTTGCTGATGTCATATTCGAGGAAATCCTCCCGGCGCGGATCGAAGAAGGGGATGGCCTCCTGATCGTCCACCGAATTTGTGGCGTAAAGCCCGAAATAGAAACGGTCCCCCGCAGCCGTCACGGCCTCGCCCTGAAGGCCGGCCTGGACGGCCTGGTCCTCTTCCTCCGAGAAAGGTTCGGGGTCGATGATTTCGAGCTTGACCTTGCCCCCGGAGACGAGGACGTATTCCCGCAGCAGTTCTTCCACCCGCTGGGCATAGGCCTTGATGCCGGGAATCTGGTTGGAGACCTTCTGGGAGAAGAAGAACCGCATCCGGATGGGCTCTTCCAGGGAGTCCGCAATCTTCCGGGAGCCTTCAGAAAGCGTATAGAGGTGGTTTTCCGTCAGGTCGATCCGGACTCCCCGGAGAAGCTCGCCGCTTAGCAGATTGACCGCCAGGAAAAGGACCGCGGCCAGGATCAGGCCGCCCAGGGAGATCCATCGGAGACTGCGCATGTTCACTTCCCCTTCTTCAGGCTGATGACGATGGCGTTGGCGAAGAGGAAGAACCCCGCCAGGGAGACGAAGAAGATCAGGTCCCGGATGTCGAGGACTCCCCTGCTGATGGAATCGAAATGGGTCAGCAGGCTGAAGGAACTGACCAGGTCGACAAGAAACTGAGGCGCCCACCCGCTGAAGAAATTGAGCACGATCGGGTAGCCGCTCATGATGAACCCGAAACAGAGGACCACGCCCAGGACGAAGGCGATCACCTGATTCCGGGTGAAGGCGGAAACGAAGGATCCGATCGCGAGGTAGCTGCCAGCCATGAGCAGGCTGCCGAGATAACCCGCGAGGATCACCCCGTTGTCAGGACTTCCCAGGTAGTTGACGGTGAGCCACATGGGAAAGGTCAGGGCAAGGGCGATGGCCGTGAAGCACCAGGCGGCCAGGAACTTCCCCAGAACCGCCTGGGTCATGGATACGGGGAGGGTGAACAAGACCTCCAGGGTTCCGCTCTTGCGCTCCTCGGCCCACAACCTCATGGTGATGGAGGGGATGAGGATGAGGTAAAGCCAGGGATGCCAGAGGAAGAACGGCTGGAGATCGGCCTGGCCCCGTTCGAAAAACGATCCCTGCTCGAATGCAAACCGTCCCGTGAGGAAAAGAAAGACCACGATGAAGACATAGGCCACCGGGGTGGCGAAATATCCGCGCAGTTCGCGCCGGAAGATCGTCAGGGTCCTGCTCATGATTTCCGCCCCTGCTTCTCCTTCCTGCCCGTGGTGATTTCCCTGAAGACCTCGTCCAGACGCCCTTGTTCCACGTGCAGTTCCTCGATCTCCCAGGATCCGGCTCGCACGAAGCGGGTGACCGCTTTCAGGATTGGCTTCCGGTCCCGGGAATAGACCAGGAACCCGCAGCTTCCGTTATCCGCCGGCTGCACCTCGACCTCCGCCGCTTCTTCCAGGCCGGAAAGCTCCTTCTTGACCCGTTCCGGGTCATCCGTGCGGATGGAAACCCGCACGGCATTGTGGCGCCGGCTGCGTGTTTGAAGGGCCTCCGGAGTGCCGTCGAAGACGAGCCGCCCGTTCGAGATGATGATCGCCCGGGAACAGACCGCATCCACTTCCTCGAGGATGTGGGTGGAAAGGAGAAGAACCTTTTCCTCCCTCATGCGGCGGATGAGATTGCGCACATCCTCCTTCTGGTTGGGGTCGAGCCCGTCGGTGGGTTCGTCGAGGATCAGGACCTCGGGATCGTGAAGGATTGCCTGGGCCAGGCCCACCCGGCGCTTGAACCCCTTGGAAAGGGTGTCGATGGGCTGTCCAAGAACTTCCCCGAGATGGAGAAGTTCGACCGCGTGGTGGATCCGCTCCCTCTTCTGCGGGCCCCGGAATCCCCGGACCTCCGCAACGAACTCGAGAAAGCGGCGAGGGGTCATGTCGGGATAGAGGGGCGCCCCCTCGGGGAGATACCCGATCCGTTCCTTTACCTTCAAGGGATGCTGGTCCACATCGAGGCCGCAGACCTGGATCCGCCCGGAGGTGGGCTCCAGGAAGCCGGTGATCATCCTCATGGTGGTGGTCTTCCCGGCCCCGTTGGGCCCCAGAAAGCCCAGTACTTCCCCCCGCTGGACGGCAAAGGAAATGTCGTCCACCGCCTTCAGGGTGCCGAACTGCTTGACCAGGTGGTCGATCTGGATCATTCCGACCATGAGGGTCGCTCCTTGGGAAGGAAAGGATTCCGTGGGCGTCCGGATGTGGCGGTCCGGACCGGACCCGGCGGAAAGGGGGAGGGGATTATCCTCCCCTCTCCGAGGGGCGGCAAGAACCCGGGGGATCGAAGGTTGGAGATCCTGTACGGATCACCCCGGCAGAACGTTGGGCCGGTCTTCTTCCCCTTCCAGGAATTTCTTGATCCGGAGCAGGGAGTCCTTCCAACCCTGGAGAACGGAATCGTGATACCAGTCCCACAGGGGCCCTTCCCCGATCCCGTCCTGACGCACCGAGAGCCGCGTCCCCCCTTCCCGCGGGGCCAGGTTGAAACTGAGCCGCATGGGCCCCAGGATGCCCCGTTCGCCGT
This sequence comes from uncultured Planctomycetales bacterium, assembly GCA_964591365.1. GTDB lineage: Bacteria > Planctomycetota > UBA1135 > UBA1135 > UBA1135 > CAZQAP01. The sequence goes on along the minus strand of CAZQAP010000039.1, from coordinate 527 downwards.
CGAGGAAGACCAGGGAGTCGATGCGCAGGCGCTTGTCGGGGAGGAACGACTTGACCACTCCGGATGCCGCGCAGACGATCCCGCCGTCCTCCCGGTCCCAGGTCAGGGTATAGACACCTCCCTTGCACGGCTGGACCAGGGCCTGGGAGGCTCCACTCCAGCGACGGAGATCCTGGAATTCGATCAAGGCCCGCATGACCCGGCCCGGCGGGGCGGAAATCTGGCGGGACCGCGAGACCTTCCGAGTTGTTCTGGGGGGGGGGGACACGTCCATCTCCGGGAAACAAGCCATTCCCAGGATAACTGCGATCTCCGGGGAGACGGATCCTCCGGAGCATGCTCCTCCCCAACCGCATCGCGCCGGCCCCAATATATTGTGGTTTCCGTTCCCGGGACCACCAGGGGACCGTTCGGGCGCCCCGGAAAGCACCGAGGGCCCGGAAGGATCGCCTTCCGGGCCCTCGCGGTGAGTGGTAGCGGGGACAGGATTCGAACCTGCGACCTCCGGGTTATGAGCCCGACGAGCT
>CAZQAP010000038.1:17717-20228 GCA_964591365.1 uncultured Planctomycetales bacterium | reverse complement strand
CCGGGATTCCAGGAGTTCGGACAAGGCCAGAAAACGGTCGAAGGTCTTGGCCCCGCTCGCGAAATGAACAAGAAGGTCGACATCACTTTCGGGCGTGGCCTCCCCACGCAGCACCGAGCCGAACAAGGCGAGCCGCTCCACGCCAAGGGCGCGGATTTCGGACTCGGCGGCCAGGAGCCGAGCGATGGCCTCCTTCTTGGTCAGGGACCTCATCGTGCCTATGAGTCTAGCGGGGAGGGGAGGGAGGTGCGGGCGCCCTGGCGGGAGCCGGGGGGGGCGGGGACAATACCCCCCATGCCGCGCCTGCACGTCAACGTCGATCACGTGGCCACCCTGCGCCAGGCCCGCCTGGGCCGGGAGCCCGATCCCGTGACGGCGGCCGGCCTCTGCGAACTGGCCGGCGCGCACGGGATCACGGTCCACCTGCGGGAGGACCGCCGCCACATCCAGGACCGCGACGTGCGCATCCTGCGCGAGACGGTGAAAGGGACCTTCAACCTGGAGATGGCCCTGGTGCCCGGGATCGTGGCCCTGGCCTGCGAGATCCGCCCCGACGAGGTCTGCCTGGTCCCGGAGAAGCGCCGGGAACTGACCACCGAGGGGGGGCTGGACGCGGCCGGCGTGCTGAAGGAGCTGAAAAAGAACCTCCCCGCCTTCAAGAAGGCCGGCATCCGCGTCAGCCTCTTCGTGGACCCCCTCCCCGAACCGATCGAGGCCGCCGCCGAGGCGGGGGCCGACTTCGTCGAGCTGCACACCGGCGGCTACGCCAACGCCTCCGGGGAGAGCGCGATCCTGGCCGAGCTGCGGCGCCTCGAGTCGGCCGCGCGCCTGGCCCATGAGCTGGGCCTGCGGGTGAACGCCGGCCACGGGCTCGACTACCGCAACGTGGAACCCGTCGCCCTGCTCCCCTTCGTCGAGGAACTCAACATCGGCCACGCCATCGTCGCGCGCGCGGTGCTGGTGGGGCTCGACAACGCGGTGCGCGAAATGCTGGACCGCATCCTGCCCGCGGCCGCGGGGGGAGATTGAGGGGGCCCGGCGAGAGGTTGGAAACCGGCGGCCCCCTGAACTCCCGCGAGCGCCTCGGCCGCGCGATCCGCCGCGCCACCGCGACCCTGATCGGGGCTCCCCTGGCCTTGATCCTGCTGGTCCCCTATCTGGCGCGCGCGCGCGCCGGCGAGAAGGACCGCCGCTCGCTCTACACCTATTCGGCGGTGACCCTTTCCCTGACCCTCCTGCCCCTTCTGTTCCTGCTCGTTCTGCACCTGTTCTTCGGAGCCCCGGGGCCGCATTGAGTCCCCCGCGCACGATCTTCGTCAACGCCCGGTTCCTGGCCGAACCGGTGACCGGGCTTCAGCGCTTCGGGCGCGAGATCCTGCGTGCGTTCGACGCCATGCTCGCCGAGGGCGAGATCGACCGGCACTCTTACGCCTTCGTGCTGCTCTCGCCCGTGCCGCCGCGGGATCCCCCCCCCTTGCCGAGGATGGAGCTGCGCGTGCGCGGCCCCTTGCGCTCGCACCTCTGGGAGCAGCTCGTTCTTCCCCGTCTGGCGCGCGGGTTCCTTCTCAACCTCAAGAACACCGCCCCCATCCGCCACCCGAACATGGCGCTGATGGTCGCCGACCTGCAGGTCTTCGCCCGCCCGCAGACCTATTCCCCCCTGTTCGGCAAGCTCTACCGCTGGGTCGTTCCGCGCGCCGCGCGGCGGGCGCGGGCGGTGCTGGGCCTGACCCGCAACACGGCCCGGGACGTCGAGCACTGGCTGGGGATTCCCGCGGACCAGGTCACCATCACCCTGGGCGGGCACGAGCACATCCTGCGGGTGCCGGCGGACGGTTCCATCCTGGAGCGCCACGGGCTGGCCCGGAAGGGATACCTGCTCGCCGTGAGCAGCCACAACCCCAACAAGAACTTCGCCGCCATCCTGCGCGCGCTCAAGCTGGCCGGGCGGACCGACTACCCGCTGGTGATCGTGGGCGGGAGCGACCCCCGGGTCTTCGCCTCCTCGCCGGCGGATCTCCCCTCGGGCGCGGTCCTGACGGGCCGCGTCGGCGACGGGGAGCTGCGCGCGCTCTACGAAAACGCCAAGGCCTTCCTCTTCCCCTCCTTCCACGAGGGCCTGGGCCTGCCCCCGCTCGAAGCCATGGCGCTGGGGTGCCCGGTGATCTCGAGCAACACGACCTCGCTCCCCGAAGTTGGCGGCGATGCGGTGCTCTATTTCGATCCCGCGAGCGACGAGGAGCTGGCCCGCGCGATCACCCGCCTTCTCGACGACCCGGACCTGTGCCGCGATCTCACCGCCCGCGGCCTGGAACAGGCGGCCGGGTTCACCTGGCGCGACTCCGCCCGCCGGATCTGGCAGCGGATCCAGCCCTTGGTGGGCTGAAGTCCGGGACCCGATCGAGACCGGTTCCGGAAGGATCACAAAGGCAAGCCGAGCAGGAACCAGGTGCCTACCCAGGTCATGAGCTGGATCTGGAGGAAGAGGATCGCTTTCAGCCAGGGTCGCCC
>CAZQAP010000038.1:0-17617 GCA_964591365.1 uncultured Planctomycetales bacterium | reverse complement strand
GGATCGGCAGGTCCGTTCAGGACCGGCCGCCTTCCCGGTGGATCCCTGTCCCCGGCTTCCCCTTTTTCGAAGGGCCAGGGTTTCCAATGCTCCCGGAATCAGGCTTTCCAAGATCCTGGACATGGACGCCGTTGGGAACCTTGAAGAGGAACTGGGACCGGTCCATTTCCTTGGGGAAGAGGTAATTCGAGAAGGTCAAGATCAACACCGGCCCGTCCTTCCCTGTAGCTTCCATCTTCAGGGGATAGGCCGTGGTCTCGTCCAGGACGAGGGTAACGTCCGAGATTTCGAGGTTGGCCATTTCGGGATGGCTTTTCAGGACCTTCCTGTTCACTTCCCCTTGAAGGGTCACCTTGCCGCCGGCCTCCTTGACCTTCGTGAATTGGGCCAGGTTGGAGATCCTCTTTACCTGGAAGAAGGGGTCGGGATTCCAGTAATCCACGATGGGCCCTTCCCGATGCATGCCGAACTTGCCCTTCTTCTTTTCCAGGTCCTTGAAGGAGACCTTCTGCACCTGCAGACCCTCGCGGGGCTTTTCCCCTTGGGTCCAGAGGATTTCTCCGTCGGCGACCGCGAGCCGGGAAGTGGTCTTTCCCCCAGGCATCTTTTCTCCGGAAAGACCCACCTTGCTCTCCAGCCGGAAGTGTGTTGCATCCGCAAAGGTCAGGTGACCTTCCGAACGGGCTTTCATCCCCCGGGGGGTTTTTGTCCGGACCATGGTCAGGTCCACACTCACGGGTTTCTTTCCGATCTGCTCGAGCCTGGTGAGCCAGAGCTGGGCTTTCGCCGCCTTTTTGGCGGACGCATTCCGGGCCACATTCCCCTGTTGGGCTGCGAGCACGGGGGTCAGGACCGACAAGATGCCGGCCGCGAGAAGGAATCGTTTCATCTTGGGTTTGCTCCGTTCAAGGGTTCAGGGTCTGGCCCCCCCTCGGGACCATCAGACAATCTAACGAAGCTCCTCGGTCAATCCGCCGGACGGGACGATGAGGGGGGGAAAAGGGCCAGAAAACCCTGTGCAACTCCGAAACCGGATCTACCGTGGAGCCACACCCTCGCGGATCAGGATCGCCTCCATGTCCTGGATCTCGATCCCCCCGGGGGGGGTGTAGGTGAAGAGGGCCCGGTCCGGGAAAGCCCGGAAGCGGTAGTTGGAGAAGGAGGTCGTCCGGCGCGTGCCTCCGCCCTGCTTCGTTTCGACCGCAAGGAGCCGGGCGGTCTTCTCGTCAAGGGTCACTGTGACCTCCGAAAAGCCCGGAGGAGCCTGGCCCGAACCCGGGGGCGGCTCCTCCTCGACCCGCCCTTTCAAGAGGACTTTTCCCCGACTCACCCGGGGAAGGCCGAACTCGCCGCGCTCAAGCATTTCCCCGACGCCGTCGAACAGCCGGCCCATCATGAGGCCGGCCCCGAGTCCTCCTTCGTTCTTGCGTATTTCCCGGGAATGCTTTGCGAGGAAGACGAGCGACATCCGGCGGACTTCCCGGGTTCCATCGGGCTCGAGGATCTCCTGCCAGAGGTTCTTCCCGTCGGCCACGATGCGGGTGGTGAGCTCCTTGTCCTCGCCCGCATCGGGAAAACGGCTCAAGAAAACCGTCATGCGAAACTCCAGGCGGAAGTGGCCCTCATCGGCAAAGGTGTAGTGCCCCTTGGCGCGGGTCATCAGGATCCCCGCAGGCACGAACATCTCCGATACGAGATCCATCTCGAACGGTTGCTCCCCGACGGCGGCCATTTTTCTTGCCCAGGCGGGGGAATCCAGGCCTTGGGCGGGTTCCGGAGGCGCTTCCTGCCCGCAGAGGAAGGGGGCCAGCCCCACCAGGATCCCGGCGGAAAGGAGAAAAGAAAGGCGGCCCGGCGGAAGGCAGGGTTCCTTCCGGGCCGAGCCGCCTGCGGAAAACCTGGGGTCAGAACTCGTCGTCGTCCTTCGAGGTTTCACCCATCACGCCGAGCATCTCCTCCAGGTCCTGCACCATGGCTCCTTCCGGGACCTTGTAGGCGAACTGGGCGACGTCCAGCTCCCTGGGGAAGAGGTAGTTGCTGAAGGCCATGGAGATCACCGGGCCGTCCGCGCCCTGGAGTTCGACCTTCAGGGGGTAGTTGGTCTTCTTGTCCAGCGTCAGGACGACCCCCGTGATGCCCTGGGCCTCCATCTGGGGATTCTTCGCCAGGGCGTCCTTGGAGAGGAAGCCCTGGAGCTTCACGGAATCCCCGGCCTCCACGACCTTGGAGAAGTCCACCATCTTGGCGTAGTCGCCGACCTGGTTGAAGGGGTTGCCCCCCCCCAGTCCCATGCCGCTGTTGGCGCTGCGGATTTTCTTCCCGTGCTTCTTGAGGAAGTCGAGCGAAAGCTTCATGACCTGCTGGCCCATCATGGGGTTTTCGATCTGGTTCCAGAGGGTCGTTCCATCAGCCACGGAAAGGAGGGTCATCTCCATCCCGCCTTCTCCGCCCGGCAGGGTATCGCCGGTCATCTTCAGCTTGGAGTCGAGGCGGTAGTGCTTTTCGTCGGCGAAGGTCAGGTGGCCGCCCATATCGACCTTCATGCCCATGGAGGCCATGTTCACGTTCATGGTGAGGTCCACCTCGACCGATTTCGCATCGAGATGCTGAAGTTTGGCGAGCCAGGGCTTGGCCGCCGCGGCGGCCTTGGATTCGACCTTGGCAGGCTTCGCCGGAGCCGGTTCCTGGGCCGAAAGGGAGGGGAGGAGGGCCGACAGGATGCCGGCGGTGAGGATGAGACATTTCATCTCGGAATCTGCTCCAGCTTGTGGTTCTGTTTGCTTGTGGAAGGGATTGTTTGGGGGAACCGAATCGACAGCCCGGCAGATTCTACTCTTCTTCCGGTCCGCCGGGCTTCTCCGGCCCACCCCCTACGGAAAGGGCAGGCCTCCCATGCAACGATTTTCCCGGCCCAGTCCGCCGGAAGAGCGGATCAGCCGGTTCCTCCTGCCAGCCCCCAGAGGACCAGCAGGAACCAGATCGACTGGGCCAGGCCGACCCAGATCTTCAATACCTTGCCCACGAGTGTTCCGATCAAGGCCCCGACTCCCGCCTTCAAGCTGCCCGCCCCGCTGCGCCGGGCGACCCCCCATTCCCCCAGGAAAGCCCCCGCGAAAGCCCCCAGCCCGGCGCCGAGGAAGGTGCCCAGGATGGGGAGAACGGGGGTGCCGAGCACCGCGCCCACGATCCCCCCCACCACCGCCCCCCAGAGCCCGGCCCGGCCGGCCCCGGTCCGGCGGGCGGCGAGGAGGGTCCCCGCCCATTCGAGGGCCTCGGCAAGCACGGCCCCGCCGAGGACCAGCCCGAAGGTCTGCCAGCCGCTCCCCAGCCCCACGCCAGCCAGGGCGCACAGGGCGATGACCCAGTTCCCGGGCAACCCGAAGGGGATCAGGGCCAGGCCGGCCAGCGCGCCCGCGCTGGCCAGCACCTTGCCGAGGGTCAGGAGGATCAGGTGCATGGGCCGGGGCCCCGGAGACTGCCATTCTGGCACGCCCGGAGGGACAGATTCCCTCCCCAGGGTTGGGAATCCCGGCACGACCTTTGCGGAGCCTTCCCTGCCATGCAACCCGAACGCTGGACCCAGAAGACCCGCGAAGCCTTTCAAGGCGCCCGCGAACTGGCCGGGGAACGCGGCAACCCGTCGCTGACTCCCGCCCACCTCCTGCTCGCCCTTCTGCGCCAGGAAGACGGGCTGGTCCCCGCGCTCCTCTCCAAGACCGGGGTGGCCCCCGCGCTGGCCACCCGCTTCGCCGAGGAGGAGCTGCACAAGTGCCCCCGGGCGGAAGGCGGGGAAACCGCCCTCGATCCCGCCACGGTGCGCCTCTTCGACGCGGCCGAAGTGGTCCGCAAGGATCGCGGCGACGAGTACCTGAGCACCGAACACCTGCTTCTGGCCCTGGCCGCGAGCGACAGTCCGCTGGGGAAGAACCTTCAGGATTCCGGCTGCACGCCGGAAGCCATCCGGGAAGCCCTGACCGACGTGCGCGGATCCCGCCGGGTCACCGACGAGAACCCCGAAAGCAAGGACCGGGCGCTCGAGAAGTTCACCCTCGACCTGACGGCCCAGGCCCGCGAGGGGAAGCTCGATCCGGTCATCGGGCGCGACGAGGAGGTGCGCCGCATCATGCAGATCCTCTCGCGGCGCACCAAGAACAACCCCGTGCTGGTGGGCGACCCCGGCGTGGGCAAGACCGCCGTGGTGGAGGGGCTGGCGCGGCGCATCGTGGCCGACGACGTGCCCGAGGGCCTGAAGGGCAAGCGCCTCCTGGCGCTCGACCTGGGCGCGCTCCTGGCCGGCGCCAAGTACCGCGGGGAGTTCGAGGAACGCCTCAAGGCGGTGCTCAACGAGGTGCGCGAGGCGGCCGGCGAGATCATCCTCTTCATCGACGAGCTGCACACCATGGTGGGCGCGGGGGCGGCCGAGGGGGCCGTGGACGCCGCCAACCTGCTCAAGCCCGCGCTCGCACGTGGGGAGCTGCGCTGCATCGGCGCGACGACGCTCGACGAGTACCGCAAGCACGTCGAGAAGGACGCCGCCCTGGAGCGCCGCTTCCAGCCGGTGCGGGTGGACGAACCGAGCGAGGCCGAGACCATCGCCATCCTGCGCGGCCTGCAGGAACGCTACGAGAACCATCACGGCGTCAAGATCTCCGACGCCGCCCTGGTGACCGCCGCGCGCCTGACCAACCGCAACATCCCCGACCGGCGGCTGCCCGACAAGGCCATCGACGCGATGGACGAGGCCGCCAGCGGCCTGCGCCTGGAACTCGATTCCCTGCCGGCCGACCTGGACGCCCTGCGCCGCCGCATCGAGCAGCACAAGATCGAACGCGCCGGGCTGGAGGCGGAAGGCGGCGCCGACGCCAAGGCCAAGATCAAGCTGCTCGACAAGGCGCTGGCCTCGCTGGAGGAGGAGTTCAAGGCCCTCGAGGCGCGCTGGAAGAACGAGAAGAACGTCATCGGACAGATCAAGGAATTCAAGGAGAAGCGCGAGGAACTCGAGCTGCGCGCAGAGCAGCTCAAGCGCGAGGCTTCCTGGAGTGAGGTGAGCCAGATCGTCAACGGCGAGATCCCCGAACTCGAACGCAGGATCGAAGCGGCCGAGGCGCGCCTGGCCGAGATCCAGAAGGACCAGCGGCTGCTCTCGAACCAGGTCGGCCCCGAGGAGATCGCCCGCGTGGTGGCGGCCTGGACGGGGATCCCCGTCACGCGCCTGCTCGAGACCGAGCGTCAGAAGCTGCTGCACCTCGAGGAGCGCCTGCGCCGGCACGTCGTCGGCCAGGAGGCGGCCCTGAAGGCGGTGGCCGAGACCGTGCGCCGCGCGCGCGCCGGGCTCCAGGACCGCGACCGTCCGCTGGGCTCGTTCATCTTCCTCGGCCCGACCGGCGTGGGGAAGACGGAACTCTCCAAGGCCCTGGCCGCCGAACTCTTCGGCAACGCCCGGCAGATGATCCGGCTCGACATGTCGGAGTACCAGGAGAAGCACACCGTCGCGCGGCTCATCGGAGCCCCTCCCGGCTACGTCGGCCACGACGAAGGCGGCCAGCTCACCGAGGCGGTGCGACGGCACCCCTACTCGGTGATCCTTTTCGACGAGGTCGAGAAGGCCCACCCGGACGTCTTCAACACCCTCTTGCAGGTGCTCGACGACGGCCGGCTGACCGACAGCCAGGGGCGGACGGTCGACTTCCGCAACACCCTGGTGATCATGACCTCCAACCTGGGCGGGGCCGTGGCGGCCGAGGAGGGGGAGGATCCGGAAACGGTGGAAGAACGCTACCGCGCCGCCCTGCCGCGCTTCTTCCGACCCGAGTTCCTCAACCGCATCGACGAGGTGGTCGTCTTCCGGCCGCTGGGGCGCGAGGTCCTCGAACGGATCGTCGCGCTGCGGCTCGCGGAAGTGGGCGAACGCCTGATGGAGAACAACCAGCTCCATCTCGAAGTGGACGACGCGGCCCGCGCATGGCTGGCGGGCAAGGGCTACGATCCCGACTTCGGAGCGCGGCCGCTGCGGCGGATCATCGAACGCGAGCTGCTCAACCCCCTCTCCGAGAAGATCCTGGCCGGGGAACTCCAGGGCGCCTCGGGAGTGCTCCTGACCGTGGAGGACGGCAAGCCGGCGGTGAAGGTCGTGCGCGATTCCAGGAACGGGGTTACCCTTCCGGCTTGATCCGCACCGAAGGCCTCGCCAAGTCGTTCGGAAGCCACCAGGTCCTGCGGGGCATCGGCCTGGAGGTCGCCCGCGGGGAGGTTTTCGGCTTCGTGGGCCCCAACGGCGCGGGCAAGTCCACCTTCCTCAAGTGCCTGCTCGGGATCGTGCATCCCGGCGGCGGCACGATCACCCTGGACGGGGTGGACGCCGTCGGGGATCCCCTGGAGGCCCGGCGGCGCTGCGGTTACGCGCCGGGCGAGATCTCGCTCTACAACCGCATGCGCGTGGGGACCTTCCTCGATTTCGCGGTCGCCTTCCACGCCGCGGCCGACCGCCGCTGGGGCCGGGAGCTTCTTGCGCAGTTCGGGCTGCCGCTTCGCGCGCGGGTGGGCACCTTGAGCCACGGCATGAAGCGCAAGCTGCTCCTCGTTCAGGCCTTGATCGTGAAGACCCCCGTGCTTCTTCTCGACGAGCCGATGGAGGGGCTCGACCCCGAAGCGCGCCGCGGCGTGGAGACGCTTCTTCGCGCGCAGGCCGCCGCCGGAAGGACGGTCTTCCTCTCCTCCCACGACCTCGCCAGCGTGGAGCGCGCCTGCGACCGGGTGGCCTTCCTGCGCGCGGGCCGGGTGCTCGAAACGGGGAGCGTGGCCGATCTCCTCGACCGCGCCGGAAAGGTGCTGATCCTGCTCCTCAAGGAGCCGCGCACGCGCGAACAGCTTCCCGCCGGGCCGGAGATCGGGTCCTGGAACGGTTCGGGGACCCGCTGGCGACTCCAGTTCCGCGGGGAGCTGGCCGCCTTGCTGCCGCGCCTGGCCGCGCTCCCGCTGGCCGGCATCCGCGACTCGGGCGGCCGCCTGGAGGAAGTGTTCGAGACCCTCTACGGGCCCGAAACGCCCGCCTCCCCCGACTCGAAGCCCGCCGAGGAGGCCGGATGATCTTCCGCAGGTATCTGCGCGCCCATCTTCTTCTGGCGCTGGGCTATCTCTTCCTTCTGGAAGGCGCCCTGGCGGCGGCGATCTTCTGGTGGCCCGATTTTCGCGACAACATCCCCACCTTCGCCAAGATCATCCCCATCGAGACGCTGCGCAAGCTGATCGAAGGGATCGAGAAGGGCGGCTTCTGGCCCTACCTGATCCTGCAGCAGTTCTTCAAGGGCGCCAACCTTTTCGGAGTGGCCGTGGCGGCCGTCCTGGGCACGGGCCTGATCGCGCGCGAGGCCGATCAGAAGACGGCCGAATTCCTGCTCTCGCGGCCCGTTTCGCGGACGAGCATCCTCTTGCAGCGCTGGGCAGCGGGCTGCCTGCTTCTGGTCGTGCCGCTCTTCTTGAGTTCCCTCTCCGCGATTCCGCTGGCCGCGGCCCCATCGGTGGGAGAGCACGTCGCGATGGGCCCCCTTCTCGCCGCCTCGGCCTACGCCTCCCTCTTCCTGATCCTGCTCTTCACGGTCACCGTGCTGCTTTCCTCCCTGTTCGAGAACCAGCTTCTGGCCGGCGTGATCCTGATCGGCTTCTGCCTGTTCGAGTTTTCGCTCTACCTGGTCAAGACCATCGGCCACTGGTCCATCTACCGCCTGGTGGACGTGAACGTCTACCTCCCCTTCGCCACCGGAGCCTTCCCCTGGACCCGCGCGGGGATCTTCGCCGGCCTGACGCTCGGCCTACTGGGCACGGCGCTCGCCGTCTTCGGCAAGCGCGACTTCTGACCGCCCGCAGCCGGCTATTCCGAGAAGTCGAGTTCGACCTCGGCGGTCTTCCCGGCCTCGACCTCGAAGGCGGGGCTGGTCTTTTCCTGCCGCGCGCCGTCCCGGACCCACAAGGCATGCGCCTGGTATTCGCCGGGAGGCAGGTGTGCGAAACGGAGGAGAGCGGGATCCCGGTCGGGGAGGCCTCCCGATCTGGGAAAGAAATGCTGCTTCGTCACCACAGCCACCAGTTCGAGCCGCGGGAGGCGTTCCGCCACTTGGGACCAGCCGGCCAGGCGGATCTCGGCCTTGCCCCCCGCTTCCAGCGGGATCTTCCCGAGGTCCACGGGCCGGTCCTGCACCGGAAAGGGTTCCGAGCGCCAATAGGCCGCCCCGGCCGCCGTGACGGTCACCTGGTAGGTCCCCGCGGAAACCTTCTCGATCACCCAGCGCCCCGGCCCCTGCGACCGGCCGGGGTTGCCGGAAAGCGGGCCGAAGAGAGGCCGGACGGGTGTGTCGGGGTAGAGGAGGCGAAGTCCGATACGGACGTCCTTCCACCGCTCCTCCACCTCCAGCGCGATCGAGGTCCCCTGGAGAGCCACATCGAGGACCTGGACGCCGGGCGCCAGGGTGACGGTTTTCGCGGGGGATTTCAGGTGGTCGTGGGAAGCGAAGACCCGGTAGGAACCCGGCGGCACGGGCGGCAGCAGGATGCGGCCGTCGGGGGCCGTGCGGTTGTCTTCTTCGTCCGTCCCGTGGAAGGTTCCTGGGACCGCCAGCCGCACGCTGGCGCCGGGCACGATGCGGCCGCCTTCGAAGACCCGCACCTCGGCCCAGGCCTGCGGCCGGAGGTCGGCGGCTACCCGGTTCTCCCTCCCCGCCTGCACCTCGACGCGGGCCAGGGGGAAATCGGCGAGGCCGAGTTCATAGGTCCCGGAATGGAAGGGGCCCAAAAAAGTGTCCGTGGAAAACGAGACCCGGTTCCGGGGGTCCACTTCGGCCTGGGATCCCCAGCTCCGCTTTCCGTCCTCGTTCGTCACGGGACGGATCCAGGCTTGCAGCCCTTCCAGGGTGCGGCCTTCGGGAAGCTGAAAAACCACATCCACGCTCGTCGGCCGGAAAAGCTTCACCTGGTGGAAAAACGGTTCTCCACCCCGCAGGTCGAGCGGGAACGGACGGATTCCGCTGTAGCCCGGAGCACGGAACCCGAGCAGGAAAACCCCCGCCCCCAGGCGGTCGAAGACGATCCGCCCGTCGTCTCCGCTGGCCGGCCACCGCCAGTCCTGGACAAAGAAGAGGAAGCGCTTCATCTCCGGAGCCGGAGGGGGGTCGAAGTCCTGGTTCCCGAGTCCGTTCCAGAAGGCGACAAAGACCACGGGAACCGGTTTTCCCGTCTCCGCATCCACGAACTCCAGGGTGACGGGCACGGTGGGCGTCATTTCGAGATCGCCGAGGTCGGTGGGACCGCTCACGACGATCTCTTCGGGGGGGAGGGCCTCGAACCCGGGAGCCGAGGCGCCGAAGAGGTAGCGGCCGGGGGGGACGCGAACCTGGAAACGGCCGTCGGCCTGCACGGTTCGCAAGGCGTCATTCCCGGCCGTGGAAAGAATGGCTTTTCCTTGCTTCTCCGCCTGCTTCACCATCTTGAAGAAGGTCTCCGGTCCGGGAGGCTTCCCGCGGATGAGAAGCCGGCCGCGGACCAGGAAGAGACCGGGAAGTTCGAGGTCCACCCGCGCGCCGACTTCGGCCGTCTCGGCGACCAGGATTTCGTAATCGTTGGCCAGGGCCGCGATCCGCCAGGGGGTTTCGGCCCCCAGACCTTCGAAGACGATCTTGCCTTCCATGTCCGTGCGCGAAGCGTTGCCGAAGGATTCCTCCCCGAGATCCAGGGGATGGCCCGCAACCACGGGCAGGCAGATCACCGGCACTCCTTCGGGAGAGCTTCCGGGGGCGGCGTGGACCTGCACGGTGATGCGCCCTCCCGTCTTCAGGTCGAAGGTGAGCAGCCCCGAATCCGGGAGCGGAGCCTCGGCGGGGAGGAAACCCTGCACCCGGACCAGCACGCGGGCGGGGCTCCCCGCAAGATGGTCCATCTCGCAGAGCCCGGCCGGATCGGTGACCCCTTCCTGGACCCGAAGCGGAGGGTTCGCAAGAGGTTTGGAAGGAGGGTCGGAGATCACGCGAACCACCGCGCCTTCCACGGGAAGACCCCGGGGATCGCGCACGCGGATGCGGGCCTGGCGGCCGGGGTGGAGGACCACCTCGCCCAGATCGATCCGGCTGTCCGCATCCATGCGCTTCATCCAGCGCGCAGTGCGCGCACGGCCGGGAGCCTCCACGGCGATCCAGAAATCGGCCCCCGTCCGAACCTGAAGCGCCAGATTGCCGTCCGGGTCGGCAACCGCCCGGTCCTCCACCCGGTTGATCCGCAAGGCGCGCGCCCGCTGAACTTCCTTGTCTAGACGAGGCAGGTCCCAGGAAGGGGGATCCACGGAAAGATCCCGGCCGAGGTACAGGAAGTGATTCACCGCACTGGCTTCGGCCCCGGCCACGGGGTTTCCCTGCTCGTCCACCACGCGCAAGAGGACGGTGAACTTTCCTCGCCACGCCTCTTTCGTTGCGGCCCGGGCCGCCTCGTCCGCCGGCACCGAAGCGAAATCCTTGCGGCCCGCCTCCCCCGCCCCGGTTTCCGCTCCGTTTTCCAGGGGCTCCGGAGCGGCCGGCTCCGCCCCGTTCTTGGCGGGGGTTCCCTCCGTGCGGGAACTTCGCCCCTCCTCCGCTTGAGGAAGGAAAAGAAGCAGGCCGGCGGCCAGGACGAGCAGGAGAAGCAGGATCAGGCGTTTCACGACGAGCCTATTCGGAAAAATCGAGTTCGAGGGAAGCGGTCTTCCCGGCCTCGACCTCGAAGGCCGGCCAGGTCTTTTGGCGCTGCGGGCCGTCCGCGGACCAGACCGCCTGCAGGCGGTATTCGCCGGGGGGCAGGTGGGCGAACTTCAGGACCTCGGGATCGTGCGAGTCCGGCTGGGAACCCATCCCGCGGTAGATCGAACCGCTGGCGACCGAAACCAGTCCCAGGTAGGGCGGACGCTCCAGGCTTGCCGACCACCCGGAAAGGCGGACCTTGACTCCGCCCGCCGCCACGAGAGGAATGCGGCCCAGATCCACGTCGCGTTCCGCCACGGAAAAGGGTTCCGAACGCCAGAAGGCCGCCCCGTCCGCCATGACGCCGAGAAAGTATTTCCCCGGTGGCACCGTTTCCACGACCCAGGCGCCCGGTGCGGTCTCCCTGCCGCGATTTCTTCCCAGAATGGGGAAGAAATCGGGGGAGAAGAGGCGCCCCGTCCGGTCGGTATAGGGAATTTTCAAGGCGAACCGGACCGCCTTCCACTTCGGATCGATCTCGAAAGCCACCCGCACCCCCTCCAGCAGCACGTCGATCGTCTGGGGTCCCGGCACCAGACCCACGCTGCGCGGCGCCTGCGCGAAGAAGTTCCGGGGAACGACTTCGAGCTTGTAGGCCCCCGGGGCGAAGGGGGGAAAGCGGAAGCGCCCGTCGGGAAGCGTCAGGAGCGGTCTCCTTCCGGGGTCGGACTCGCTTCCCACCGGGACGAGATCGATTTCCGAATCGGGGAGGACCCGGGTCCCGTGGAAAATCCCCACGTCGAGCCAGGCGAGCGAACGCAGGTCGAGCGTGAAGCGGTTCTCCCGGCCGGGCTGCACCTCGATCACATCCACGGTGTTTCCGGCGACATGCACCCGGTAGCGCCCTCCCCGCAACGAGCCCCAGCGGTTCCCTTCGATGACCGCGCGGCCGGCGGCGTCCACCGTGGCGCTCCCTCCGCTGCATTCCATGGCGGCTTCCTGCGGATCAAGGGCTTCCAGCCCGACCCCCAGCCCCTCGGCGCTGCGCCCTTCGGGCACCTGGAAGGTCAAAACGACCCGGATGGGAGGCGCAAGCTCCACCCGCCGGAAGACCGATTCGCCGCCGGTCAGATCGACCACCTGGTCGGCCTTGCCGAACTCCCGGCTCGAGATCCGGAAACGGTAGATCCGGCGGCCCAGGCGGTCGCACACCATGCGCCCCTTTTCATCCGAACGCCAGAAGCCGAAGGTGTTGCCGAGGATGCCGCGCAGCCGGCCTTCCGGCTGGGGGAGGGGGACAATGGGGTGGCGAAGATCGAAGTGGATATGGCAGTCGGCGAAGACCCCCGCCACGGGCCGGCCGGTTCCGGCCTCCACGAACTCGAAGGTCACCGGAACGGTGGGGACCATGGCGAGATCCCCCAGGTCGGTGGGCCCCTGCACCTCGAACTCCTCCGGGTGGAGGTACTCGAAGCCGTGAGCGGAGGCGACGAAGACGTAGCGGCCGCGGGGGACCTCGACCCGGAAGCGCCCGTCCTGGGGAAGCGTGCGGCGCTCGTACCGGACAGCCGGGACGAAGGCCCGGGGATCCTCGGTGCGCTCGAGAACATAGAAGCTTTCCGGGCCCGGCGGCTTGCCGCCGGCCACCAGCCGCCCTTGGAGGAGGAAGAGGGCGGGAAGCACCAGTTCCGTGTCGCCGCCCGTCTTCACCGGCTCGCCGACCTCGACCTCGTAATCCCCCGCCAGGGCCGCCACGCGCCAGGAGATTCCGGCCTCCAGGCCGGAAAAGGAAACCCGCCCCTCGGCGTCGGTCTTCGGAGCATCCTTGAAGAAATCGGAATCGAGGCGCGGCGTTCTTCCTGGAACGATCCTGTAGTTCTTCACCGGGATGCCGGCGGCGGGCGCGCCGTCGGGGTTCTTCACCGTCACCCGAAGGCTCCCGCCCCGTTCCAGATCGACATCGAGGAAGCCCGAATCGGGGAGCGCCGCCTCGGCGGGAAGGAAGCCGCGCGCCTCCACCTGCACGCGGGCCGGCCCGGGGGCCAGATGCTCGAGGCGGCAGACGCCGGCGGCATCGGTGTCCCCTTCCTGGACCCGCAGGGGAGGGTTCTTCACCACTTCGGCGGGAGGTTCGGAGATCACCCGCACGACGGCCTTTTCCACCGGCGTTCCGCCCGCCGCCCGCACGCGCACCTGGGCGCTGCGCCCGGGGCGGAGAACCACCTCGCCGAGATCGATGCGGCTCCCCGGAGTGGCGCGCTCGAGCCAGCGGGCCGTGAGGGCCCTGCCGGGGGCGTCGGTGGCGATCCAGTAGTCGCTCCCCCAAAGGGGAATGGTGAGTTCGAGAATCCCCTCGACGGGAGGACCGGCCCGGTCCCAGGCCCCCCGGGCCCGCAGGGCGTAGGCCGCCTCCAGATCCCGCGGACTCCCCGACGCACGCAGCGAGGCGTAGTGTTCGGGAAGGAAGCCGAGGGACCCCCCCACCGCCCGGGCTTCCGCGTGCGGGAGGGGTTTGCCCAGTTCATCCACCGGATGCACCACGACCGTGATGGTTCCGGGGGGCTCCAGAGCGGGCACCTTCCCCGCGGCTTCGGCGGCCTCCCCTCCGGGGTCCAGATCGCTCCGTGCGGGCTCCCGCGCTCCGGCGGCGGGCCCCGGAAGCGCGGCCGTGCCGGACAGGCCGGCCTCGGAGGGCTTTCGGGACGCGGGCGAGAGGCCCGGACGCTCCGTTTCCGGGCCGGCGAGAAGGAGAAGCGCGGCCGCGATCAGGAGAAGGAAAAAAAGGATCCCCAAGCGTTTCATGGCCCGGAGGATAGGGCCCTTGGGGTGTGGAAGGTCAAGCGACCTTCATATCATGTCACTGATATTGTGACTTTTCTCGATTCAAGTGGAGCCCATGGCGCGCGCCCGGGCCGGCCTTCCCTTCCCCGTCTCCACGAACAAGCCCCAGAGGAGGGCCGCACGGTCGGGAAGCGACATGGCGGTGAAATGCAGCACCCTTCCCATGCGGGTCCCGGTTCCCCGGATCCGCACGGCCTGGGCCTGGATCTCCACCCGGCTCCCGCCCGGGAATTCCAGGGCCAGCACGCAGCGCTCCCCGGCCTGGATCGGAATCCGCTTCCCCGAAACGAAGGCCCCCGTCTCGGAAATCTCCTCCACCGTCACGGGAACCTGGGAGCCGGCCTCCCCGAAACGAAGAAGCGCGGGAAACGATCCCTGGAACCGGTGGGCGGCCCGCAACATGGCGCGCTCCTGTTCACGCGACCAGTGGAAGGCCGTTCCCGCCAGACGGACGAACCCGGCCCACCCGCTCCTGGGAAAAGGAAAGGGGTCCACCTCGCGGGGCTGGGAATGAAGCAGGCGGACCAGCGCGTCGCGGGCGGCGGGAACCCGGTCCAGAAAGCGCAACGAGGCGGCGAACAAGCCGCCTTCCGTCCCCTCGGAAACCCAGACCACCATCGCGTCCAGGCAAACCGTTTCTCCGTCCCCTTCGAGGGTCAGGCGGACGGGAACGCTGGCAGGAAGCGGAGCCCGGGTGAGGATGCGAGCCCCCGACTCCGAGAGATCCACCGTCGTTCCCTGGACGGCCACTTCACGGCCCTGAAGATTCCAGGAACTCCGCACCGGCAGCACCATGGGAAGACGCGGATCGCCGCGTTTCTGTCCGCGATCGCGGGCCTCTCGGGCCGCTGCCGCAAGAAGACCCAGGTTCGCTCCGCACCAGAGAAGAGCCGTCGGGACCATCCCTCCCCCCGCGCCCGGGATCCCGAGCAGGAAGAAACCGCGCACGAAGGCGGCCAGGCTGAGAACCTGCAACAGGCGCAGGGGGATTTCGTGCCGGCGGCCGCGCAGGCGGAAGGGGAGGCCCAGGTTCGCCAGCGCCATGGGAAAGGCCAGGGCGATCTCCTCCGCCCGGATCCAGAATGCCTGCCGGATCCCCCGATTCAACCCCCTCTGGGCCAGTTCGGCTGCCAGGAAATGGGGCAGGAAAAAGGCCGCCGCCGCCAGGAGACCGGCGTGAAGAGGCGCGATCCCCAGCAGGAGAAAGGACGCCGGGGCAAGAAAGAATATCAAGCGGGGAATCGCGCGATAGAAGGAAAGCGCCGAGGCCAGATAACAGAGGCGCTGGCCCGGGCTCAAGCCGCGAATCCGCAGCGGGTTCTCCCGCCGCAGGATGCGGGCCCGGCCGCGGGAACGGGCGATCCTCCAGGCGGCAAGCTCGGAAAACCGCTGCGGCGCTTCCTCCGCCACCAGATTGCGGCGCAGGAAAACTGTCTTCCATCCGGCAGCGTGCAGACGGATCGAGGCCAGGGTCTCGAATCCGGCATCCCCCCGGGTCAGGCCGCCGATCTCCTCGACAACGCAGCGGCGCAGGACCGCGCCGCTGCCGGAGAAGAGGGCGGCGTTCCAGCGGTCCTTGCCGGGCTGTTCCACTTGATGGAATAGATCCTCCCCCGTGGCGAAGCGGCGCCCGCGGGAAAGATTGCGCTGGGCCGCATCGGCCTGGACCGACTGTTGCGGGGTCTGGACCAGCGCCAGGTTTGCGTCGCGCAGAAAGAAAGGCACCGTCCTCTGGAGAAAGGTGCGCACCGGAAGACTGCCGGGATCGAAACGCGCCACCAGTTCTCCGCTGGCCTGGCGAAGAAACAACTCCAGGGCATCGCTTCCCCCAGGCAGGGAGTGTCCGGGCTGGAGAACCCCGATTCCCAGCTCCTGCGCAAGGCCGGCCACCTCCCCGCGGCTCAGCCGGTCCAGGATCCAGACCTTCTTTTCCGGGTAGTCGAGAGCTGCGCAACAGACCGCCGTGCGCCGTATGGCGCCCAGGGCCGCGTCTCCCGCCGGGATGACCACGTCGACGGCGGGAAGGCGGGAGCCTGGCGGCAGGGAAGGAGTGGTCCGGCTGCGCGGGGAGAGGACCTGGAAGAAGCGCAGGAGAAGCACCCCGTAGGCGAAGAGTTCCGCCCCCAGGAGCAGCAGGCTGGCGGTGGCGGAAAGGGGATCGCCGAGAACGAGGGTGGCCTGGATCCGCCAGGAAAAATAGCGCAGGCTGGCCGCCAGGGAGAGAAGCACCAACATCCGGCGCAGAATGGGCCCGCCTCCGGGAGGAGGACCGCCCGGGGAGGCCTGAAATCGCCGGTTTTTGGACACCTCAACCGTTTTTCGGCCTCCGGGCGGAAGAAACTGGAGCAACCCCCTGGACGGAGGGGGATAGGGTGTATATTGGGATTGGTTCCCCCGGTCGGGCTTGACTCCTCCGTCAACCCAAGAGAAGACCATGCTCCACCGACCGGTTCTCCTGTTGGGGGTCCTTCTGGCCCCCGCCTTGCGGGCTGCCCCGCAATCCCTCCCCGCCAGCCACCTCCCCCGGGAGGCCTTGCTTGCCGTCGAGGCTCCGGATCTTTCCGCCACCCTGGAGGACATCCTCGGCGGGGAGGCCTGGAAGCGTTTCCGGGAAGGCGAACTCGGGCAATTCGTCTTTGGACAGCCGCAAGTCCAGGTCGGCCTGGCCTCGCTGGGGATGTTCGGCAACGCCGCCGGCGCCCAGCCGCAAGAAGTGCTCCAGGCGCTCACCGGCGGAGGCGCCGCCTTCGCCCTGCTCCCGGCCGAAACCGGGCCCCAGGCGGTGCTCCTCTTCCGCGCGGTCGATCCCGATCTCGCACAGGACGGCATCAACGCCATCCTCAATTTTGCGACCGCAGGCTCGACCCGGGTTTCCGGGGATTCCTGGAGGGTCCCCCTGCCCAAGGCCAAGGTCGTCATGGGCCGGCACAAGGATCTCTTCTTCCTGTCCAACGCCGCCGAGGCCCTCGACCGGCTGGAACCCGCGAAGGGAGAATCCCTGGCCGACGTGCGCGGCTTTCAACAGGCGCGCGAAGCCACGCCGGATGCGGATCTTCGGCTCTGGATCGGCGACGCCCTGCTCCACGGCGACGGCCGCTTCGACGGCTCCATGGACAATATCGGAGGAGTCATCTTCGCCGACGGAGTCAAGGAAGTCCTGCATCGGGCCCCCTGGGCGTGTCTGGCCGTGAACGTAGGAGCCAGGAACCTGCGCGCGGAACTCGTGGCGCCCGCCGATGCACAGGCGATGGGCAAGGATTTCGAGCCGTTTTTTCCCGATTCCGGGAAGGTGGAGGTGCCCCGCATCCCCGGCGGCCTGGCCACCCTGGTGGTCCATCGCCGGATGGGGCCGATCTGGACTTCCCGCGATCTCTATCTGACGGAACGCGGCCTGGCCGACACGGTGGAAGCCGACGGCACCTTGAGCCTGCTCTATCAGCGCGACTACGGCCCCGAGATCCTGCACTGGCTGGAACCCGAATTCCTTCTCGTGGGGGCCCGCACGTCCTTCCCCTTCGGGCAGCCCGAAGTGGAATTCCCCGCCGGGGCGCTGCGTGTGCGCATGCGCGATGGGCATCCCGACGACCTGGACCAATCGTTCGTGAACGCCTTCCTGGGCACGATCACCTTCACCAACTTCGACGGGAACAAGGGATCCCGGGGCGCGCTCCAGATCGACATGGAAGCCCTGGAAGACGGTTCCAAACTCTACACCAGTTCCTGGAAGAAACCCGAAGCGGACCAGCCCATTCCTCCGCGCTACAACCTCTCTCCCGCCATGCTTCTTCAGAAGGACGGAGCCATCTGGCTCTCCTCCTCCACCCCCTTGCTGAAGGAGATCGCCAAGGCTCCCAAGGAAAAGAAGGCCGCCTCCGGCGACCGGTTCGACATCGACTTCGGACCGGCCCGCCGGATCCTGGATGCGGACCGGGAAGCCCTCGTCGCCGAGCAGACCCTCAAATTGGGCGGGGACGTGGCCGCCGCACAGGCCCACGTGGACCGCATCCTGGCCGCCACCCGGCTCTTCGACCGCTTGGAAGCCCGGTCGAACCTCCAGAATGGCTTCTACCGCCTTTCGCTCG
>CAZQAP010000037.1:0-20621 GCA_964591365.1 uncultured Planctomycetales bacterium | reverse complement strand
TCGGCCGCGCCGGACATGACCTGGCTGGAGGAGAGCCGCACCATCAGCACCGCGTCGGCCTGCAGGGCGACGGCTTGCTCGCGCATGCGGTCGAGCGACTGTTCGCGGGCTTCGGCCAGCATCTTGGTGTACTCATTCACCTCGCCGCCGACGATGTTGCGGAAGAGGGCTTTGATGTCGCGCCCGATGAAACGCGCCCGAACGGTGCTGCCGCGCACCAGGCCCAGGATCTCGGTGACCCGGTAGCCGGGCACCAGTTCGGTGGTGGAGAGGATCATCGCTGGACGTTGCGGTAGGGGTCGTGGCGGCGGATCCGCAGCCGTTCCCAGCCCACGCGGGCCAGGAGCAGGAGCAGGCCGGCGAAGAGGGCCCCCAGGGCGATCCTCACCAGGGCGGGCGTGTCGGCGTCGTGGCCCATCTCCCAGCCCGCATAGCCGCCCAGGATAAGCACCCCGGCGCCGGAAAGCAGCCAGCCCAGGCCCTCCAGGGCCCGCGGCGCGAGCGCCTGCGCCAAGGCTTCGCGTTCGAAGTCGCTGGGCTCCCGGAGTTGGGCGGTCTCGAGCGCCAGGCGGGTCTGCTCCAGGGCGGCCCACTCCAGGGAACAGGCCGGACAGCGGCCCAGGTGTCCGGCCAGCCAGCCCTCCTGCGCCGGGGAGCATTCCCCGTCCGCCCGCGCGTTCAGCCAGAGCTGGACTTCCTCGCAGGTTTCCGGAGGCCATTGGGGAGGCAAAGTGGAATCGAAAGGATGCTTTTCGGTTTGCATCGGGCTACGCCAGTTCAGGGACCAACCTGCGCAAACGGCGGCGCGCGGCGTGAAGCCGGGACATGACGGTCCCGACGGGAATGGAAAGGGCCTCGGCGATCTCGCGGTAGGTGAGGCCGTCGAAATGCTTGAGGATCAGGATCTCGGCATCCTCGGGCCGAAGCTGCACCAGGGCCTTGCCGACCCGCTGGCTGGCTTCGTCGCGGGCCACGATCTCGCCGGGCGGGAGCGTGCGCTCGTCGGCCGGCTCGGGGAAGGGGTCTCCCTGCGGATCGAGGCGCTGCAGCGGCAGCGTGCGGCGGACCTTGCGTGAACGCAGCGCCTGGATGCAGGCGTTGCGCAGGATCCGGTAGAACCACGGGAAGAAGGGCCGCCCGGGGACGAACGATTTCAGCGCCCGGAAGGCCTTGAGGCAGGCTTCCTGGAGCAGGTCGCGGGCTTCCTCGCGGTTGCCGAGAATGCCGGTGGCCAGCGCCAGGGCGCGCGGCTGGTGAAGCTCCACGAGGCGCCCGAAGGCCGCCCGGTCGCCCTGCAGGGCGCTCTTGAGCAGGGCGGCCTCCGTCTCGCGCAGGGGGGCTTCCATCAAAGGCACGCCGGAGAGCTACGCCCGGACGGGGAATCCATTCTTTCTTTTCCCGTCCGGGCCCCTTCCCGCAGCTCCCTTTCCAGGACGGCCGCCTCCAGCGCCCGCACCGCCCGTTCGGCCGCCCCCGGCCGCCCGAAGTGGGGCATCAGTTGGCGCATATCCTGAAGGGCGGCTTCCCGGACCGGTCCGTCCAGCCGGTCGGCCAGCGACTTCGCCAGGGCGGCGGGGTCGAGGGTCGGACCGAAATGTTCCGGGGCGACCTCGCGGCCGGCCAGCAGGTTGAGGGAGCCGATGAAGGGGACGCCCAGGAGCGCCCGGCCCACCCAGGCGCTGAAGCGGGAGGAAACCCGGTAGACCAGGACCGGGGGCACGCCGTGGGCGGCGGTCTCCAGCAGAGCGGTCCCGCTCGCCACCCAGGCCGCGCGCAGCCGCGGAAGAACGCCGTGGAAACAGCCGCGCGCGCACACGACCTCCACCTGCGAGCGGCTCAAGTGGTATTCCAGCCGCGGCCAGAGGTCTTCGCGCAGGTGGGGGAGGACGAAGCGCACACGGGGATGCTGTTCCTGCAGCCGGGCGGCGGCTTGAAGGATCTCCGGGAGGTTGTGGTCCACCTCGCGGCGGCGGCTCCCGGGAAGGATGCCCACCCAGGAGGCTTCCTCCGTCATCGGCGGCGGAGGGGCCTCTTCCGGCGGATCGGACAGGGTGTCCCCCAGGGGATGCCCCAGATAGAGCGACTGGGCGCCCCGGGCGCGGAACCAGTCCCCCTCGAACGGCAGGATCGTGAGCAACCGGTCCGCGCGCCGGAAGTCGCGCACCCGCCAGGGGGCCCAGGCCCAGAGCTGGGGTGCGATGAAGTCGACGACGGGGATTCCCCTGCCGGAGGCCATGCGAAGAAGATGACGGTTCAGGCCGGGATAGTCGACCAGGACCACGGCGTCGGGGGGCCGGGAGTCGAGTTCCACGGCGAAACGCCGCACGCAGCGGAGAAAGAGCGGCAGCTCCGCGGCCACGTCGGCGAAGCCCATGACGTTCAGGTCGGCGAGCGGCTGCCACACCTGCATGCCGGCCTGTTCCAGGCGCCGGCCTCCGAAGCCGGCCGTCTCGATGCCGGGGTGGCGGCGCTGAAGGCCCTGCACGAGCCGCAGGGCGTGCGTCTCCCCGCTGGCGTCTCCGCAGGAGAGGAGCACGCGCCGCAGATGCACGGCGGGCGGCGAGGAGGAAACGGGGCCGGGCGGGGGATCGAAACCCAGGGCCTGGAATTCCCTCCGGCGGCGCTCCCGGGAGAGGAACTGGCCCGCCAGCCGCGGCGGGGCCAGCAACAGATCCCCGAGGGCCAGGCCGAGTTCCGCCAGGAGAGAGGCCGTCGCCTTCAACGAGGAACGCCGGGCCGGGATTCAGCGCACATCGAGCGCGCAGCGGAAACCCACGAAGGAAAGCCGGGAATCGAGGGCCGGGTAGAGCCAGCGGAAGGTGGAAGTGCAGGAATCGGGATCGTCCTGGAAGGAGCCTCCGCGCACGCAGGCCAGGGTGTTGGGGCCGGGATGCCGGACGGGTTTCCCGTCCAGGCCGCTGGCGGTCCATTCGCGCACGTTCCCGGTCATGGAGAGGATTCCCAGCGGGGTGTTGTCCTCGGGGAACCGGCTGGGGGGGAGGGGTTCGCCCGCCCCGTAGGCGCGGCAGTTGACCTTGAAGGCCGAGAAGCGGTTTCCCATCGGGTAGCGCCGGCGTTCCGGGCCCGAGGCGGCCGCTTCCCACTCCTCTTCGCTGGGCAGGCGCTTTCCGACCCAGGCGGCGTAGCGGGAAGCGGAAACCCAGGTGATGCCGGTCACGGGGACTTCCGCCTTTCCATCCGGAATGAGGGGCGAACCGTCCGGGGAACGTCCCCAGCCAAGCGGCAGGTTCTCGTCCCGCAGGGAGGGCGGCTGGGCGAGGAGGAACTTGGCGTATTCCGCGTTGGAGACTTCCCGCTTGTCGAAGTAGAAGGACTGGATGCGCAGCGTGCGTTCCTTCTGCACCGCGGGTTGTTCGAGGATGTAACCGGTGGCGGGGCCCACGGTGACCTTGCCGCCGGGGACCAGCGTCATGCCCTCGGGGGTTTTTTCCAGGGCGCGGTTGAAACGCTGGGGATGACGCAGCTTCTCCAGGGCCAGGAAGTTTTTCTCCAGGATCTCGGAGGCCTTGGCGAAGTTCCGGGCGGCCGGGGAAAGCCGGTACAGTTCCTTGTTCCAGAGTTCGAAGAAGGGGCCCGCATCTTTCAGCCGGATGCGTTCGGCTTCGTAGCCTGCGGGCTGGACCAGGTTCTTCTCGAAAAGGGTCAGAAGCGGGGGCGGGGGGTCCGGGGAGGCTTCGGGGCCCGCCAGCCAGGCCTCGCAGCGTCGGTATTCCTCCACGATCTGAGCGTAGGCTTCCTCCCGATTCTCCAGGGCCGTGTTGAAGCGGGTCTCGGCACGCGCAAGAGCCCTTTCCCGCGTCGGATCCTGGGGGTGAAGAAACCCGGGCCCGAGAAGGAGGAAGAGGAGAACGGTTTCGAACCGGACCATGGGCTTTGCGGCGGGATGCTACCACCGGCGGGCGGTCCCTTCCCGCTAGCATGGGTTTCCCATGGCTTTCTTTCGGCAGGCCGCGCCTTCGGGGCCGGAATCTCCCTCCTTCCAGATGCAGGAGATCCTCAAGAGCGATCTCTTTGGGAGGATCGAGCGCGGCCGTCTCCAACTTCCCGGCGCCCCGGTCCAGCCGGCCGTCCGCCGGGATGCCACTGCCGGCCCGTTCTGGGCCCGCTTCCTCGCACGCCGGCTGGCGCGGCGGGAAGCCCGCGCCCTGGAGGCCCTCGGCGGCGCGGCCGGGTTTCCGCGGCTCCTGCTCTCTCGCGGCGGAGTTTCCTACCGTTCGTGGCTGGCAGGGCGGCCGATGCAGGAAGCCCTCCCCCGGGATCCGCGCTATTTCCACCAAGCCCTTCGGCTCGTGGCCCGCATGCACCGCCTGGGCGTGGTGCACAACGATCTCGCCAAGGAGCCCAACTGGCTGGTCACTCCCGGCGGGGGGCCCGCCCTGGTCGATTTCCAGCTCGCCTGGACCAGCCGGCGGCGGACCCGCTGGTTCCGTCTCCAGGCCCGCGAAGATCTGCGCCACCTGCTCAAGCACAAGCGCACCTACTGCCCCGCGCGCCTGACGGCCCGGGACCGGCGTCTGCTCGAAAGCCCCTCGTTTCCGGCGCGAGTCTGGCGCCTGGCGGGCAAACCGATCTACCTCGGAGTGACGCGCGGGCTGCTCGGCTGGGCCGACCGGGAAGGAGCCGGCGACCGCGGCCGGGGACCGGGCCGCAGCGGATCTATTTGAGGGGCTTCGGGATTTCGTGTGGGTCGAGCACCCTCTTCCGGGCCCTCTTCATCTTCTCCGCGCTCTCCGCGTCTCCGCGGTTTATTGTTCTTCTTTCTTCGGAGATCCTCGTTTCCCAGCGTTCCCCGGCACCGGGGAGACCCCTCCGACCCGCAAAGCGGATTCCGGAAGCCCCGGGAACCCACACGAAACCCTGAAACCCCCTATTTGAGGACCTTCACCACGTAGTACTTCCAGCTATCCTCGAAGCGGGGCAAGTCGATCCTGCCCCACGAGGCCGCCAGGGCCTGCTTCCAGATCTCTTTCTTCTGCTCCTCCGTGACCTCGCCGTCGGAGGTCTTCTTCCGGGTGGCCTGGAATCCTTCGTAGAGCGCGTCGATGTAGGACGGCAGGATGGCGGCATACTCCTTGCGCCAGATCCGTCCGGGAACACGGCCGTCCATTCCCTGGTGGAGGTAGTAGATCAGCGACCAGGACTCCTCGTACGAGGCCACGCCCTTCTTCTGCCAAGTGGGGTGGTCGCTCGCGATGAGTTCGGCCAGCGGGGTATAGGTGCCCTCCCGGATCTGGCGGCGGATCCCGGTCAGCCGGTCCTGGCCCTTCATCTTCGCGTGGGGGATGGCCTGGTTCCCGCGGAACTCGAAACCGGCGTAATAATCGCCGTGGCCCTCGTCGAACCAGCGGTGGGCCTCGGCCCGGTCGAACAGGAACCAGCAGTACTGGTGGAAGGCTTCGTGGGTCATGACCGAGTAGGTCAGATTGCGGTCGGAGTTCTTGAAATCGACGATGACCAGCTCGGTGGTCGCGGGGTTGAACCAGCCGGCCACTCCGCCCGAGGTCTTGCCGTAGTGGTGGAACTCCTCCAGGGTGGAACAGACCCGCACCACCGAAACCTGCTCCATGGGCCGGGAAGGGGGGTATTCCTTTTCGAAGAGTTTGCGGGAAGCCTCCAGGCGGGCGATGACCCTTTTCAGAAACCGGTCGTCCTTGCTGGAGGTTTTGATCAGGTAGCGCTTGGACGGGGTTTCCAGCAGCCGCCAGCCGGGGGTGCGGGAGACCTCCTCGCGATGGTAGGCGAGAAGGTCCTCGTAGGTGGGGTTCTCGGGGAGGACGGCGGCGGCCACCCGCTCGACGGTCCGGAAGCTCCGCGCGGCGAGATAGAAGACCTTTCTCCAGTCGTCCAGATGTTCCCTGGGAAGAGAGAACAGGAGCACCACCTCGAAATCGGGAAGGGAAAAGGACCAGGCGTCGAAGGCCATGGGAAGGGAAGGACCCTCTGAGGAAAAAAGCCGATGGCGGTACGCGGGCCCCCTGGGAATCTGGCGGGCCTCGTCCAGCTCGGCCTGATCGAGCGTGAATTCCTGGCCGAAGCGGGTGTGGATCAGCTCCACGACGTTGCGGGGCGGCTGGGGAGGGGAATCCTCTCCGCCGGGCTTCTCCTTCCCGTCTTCCTGTGCGGGATCCGCACCCGTGACGGCTTTGCGCGGAAGGATGCGGGCCACGGTCAGGCTGACGCTGCGGGGCAGGGATCGGTTTCCGGACCGGGTGGCGATGGAAGGGCCCTCGAGCTGCGCGAGGATCCCCAGGGTCTGCTCCGTGCCCCGCACCGGAATGATCTTCCAGCCCTCGGGATAACGGAATCGGTAGCCGTTCTGGTTGTCCGTGAAATAGCGGTGTCCGAGGATGGCCTTCTGGGCGCTTCCGGTCTCTGCCAGGACGGTCAGGAAAAGAAGGATCCAGGCGGACCGGATCAAGAGTTCAATCCTCCTTCTTTTTTTCCCCGCCGGGTTTGGTGCCGCCGGAATCCTTGTCCGGGGGAGGCTTCGGCGTGGAGGGGCCTTTCTGGGAGACATAGTCGGTCTGGTAGAAGCCGGTCCCCCGGAAGATCAACCCCGCCCCCGGGCCGACCATCCTCCGCAGGAAGAGCCGGCCGCAGGCGGGGCACTTCTTCATGGGCCGGGCGGTGATCTTTTGCCAGGCCTCGAAGGTGTGCCCGCAAGCCTTGCATTCGTAGTCGTAGTGGGGCATGGGATCTGGGGCTATTCTTCTTGCTCCGGCAGTTCCGGCCGAGGGGCTTCCTTTTTTTCGTCCTCTTTGGGCCGCAGCAATTTTACCTGGGCCGGGCGGAGGATCCGGCGCCCCATCCGGTAACCGCGCCTCATCAGTTCCATGCGCTCTTTTTCCAGGCCTTCCAGGGCCTCCACATGGACGGCTTCGAAATGTTCCGCATCGAATTCCTGGCCCTCCTGGGGATGGATGCTTTCGACTCCGAAGCGTTCCAGCAGCTGATTCAGGGAGGCCTGGATGGCCTGGACTCCCAGGACGAAAGGCCGCGCGGAGGAATTGCCGGCCAGGCTTTCCGGCAGGGATTGCAGCGCAAGCTCCAGATGGTCGGCGAGGGTGATGCACTCGGCCAGGATGGCTTCCGTGCGCATTCGGGCGCGTTCCTCCACGTCGTGATCCATCCGCCGCCGCATGTTGAGCATTTCCGCCTGGGCCCGCAGGGCGCGCTCGCGCCAGTCCTCGGCGTCTTCCTTCGGTGCCGCGGGAGCCGCCGGTTCCTTGCCCGGCTCCTGTTTCCGGGGAGCCTTCTTCTTCTTGTTCTTCCGGCTGGTCATGCTTTCCTCCGGGCAGCCTGCCTGTCCTTGTCGAGTTGGGCGAGTTTGCGGATGAGGGCCTTTTCCTCCTTGCTGATGCGGGTCGGAACCTCCAGGTAGACGCGGACGAAGAGATCGCCGCGCGCCCCTCCGTGCAGCTTGGGAAGGCCCTGGCCCCGCACGCGGAAGAGCTTGCCGGTGGGGGTGCCCGCGGGGATGGTCATGCGCACTTCCCCGTCCAGGCTGCGGACGCGGATCTTGTCGCCCAGGACGGCCTGGGAATAGGACACCGGGACTTCGCGGTAGAGGTCCCTCCCCTCCCGGTGGAAATGTTCCTGGGGCCGGATGTGCACCTCCACGAACAGATCCCCGGGAGGGCCGCCTTGGGGGCCGGGTTCACCCTGGCCGGGCATCCGGATCTGGGCGTCTTCTTCGATCCCGGGCGGAATCTGGACCCGGACCTCGAACTTGCGGGGGGCCAGCCCGCTTCCCCGGCAGGCCCCGCAAGGCGCGGAATTGGTGCGGCCCTGCCCGCGGCAGGCGGGGCAGGTGGTCCGCACCGCGAAAAAGCCCTGCTGCTGGTGGACCACGCCCTGGCCGCGGCAGACGCGGCAGGTTTCCAGCTTGCTCCCGGGCGCCGCCCCGGTTCCTCCGCATTTGTCGCAATGCGCGTTGCGCCGGATGGAGAGGAGGCGCTCGGTCCCGTGGAGCACGTCCTCGAGGTCGATCTCCACGGCAGCGCGCAGGCTCCGGCCCCGCTGCACGCGCGAGCGCCCGCCCCCGCCCCCGAATCCGAAGAGGTTCTCGAAGAATCCCCCTCCGCCGCCGCCCCCGCCCCGGCTGCCGAAGATGTCGGCGAACTGGGAAAAGATGTCCTGGAGATCCTCGAAGTGGATGCCGCCCGCGGCGGCCCCGGTGCCTTGGACCCCGGCGTGTCCGAACCGGTCGTAGGCGGCCCGCTTCTTGGAATCGGAGAGGATCGCGTAGGCTTCCGTGGCTTCCTTGAACTTCTCGGAAGCGTCATCGGCCTTGTTGCGGTCCGGGTGGAATTGAAGGGCCAGCTTGCGGTAGGCCTTCTTGATGGCGTCGGCATCCGCATCCCGGGGGATCCCCAGGACTTCGTAGTAGTCGCGCTGCGCCATCGGAAGGTTTTCCCGGGGGTTGGCCGGGAGAGTGCCCGGGCCGCCGGGTCAGGCGATGACGCCTTCGGAGGCTTTCTCCTCTGCTTCCTTGAGGTCGGTGACCAGGGTGTTGGTGGTCAGCATGAGCCCGGCGATCGAACCCGCGTTCTGCAGCGCGGTGCGCACGACCTTGGTGGGATCGAGGATGCCCGAACGGCCGAGGTCCTCGTAGTTTCCGGTCAGGGCGTTGAATCCGTTCCAGCCCTTGCGTTCGAGGATCTCCTCCACCACCATCCCGCCGTCGAACCCGGCATTGGCGGCAATGGCGCGGGCCGGGGTTCGCAAGGCCTTGGCCACCACCTGGACGCCGAACTTCTCGTCCTTCCGCGCACGGGTGGCCCCGACCGCCTCGAGGCAGCGAAGCAGGGCGGTTCCGCCTCCGGGAACCACGCCCTCTTCCAAGGCCGCAAGGGTGGAGTTCTTGGCGTCCTCCACACGGGCCTTGCGCTCCTTCATCTCGACTTCGGTGGCGCCGCCGACCTTGATCACGGCCACCCCGCCGGCCAGTTTGGCCAGGCGTTCGTTGAGCTTCTCCTTGTCGTAGTCGCTGGTCGAGCGTTCGATCTGGGCCTCGATCTGCTTGATGCGGGCCTGGATGCCGGACTTCCGCCCGGAACCCCCGACGAGGATGGTGCGGTCCTTTTCGATCGTGACCTTGCTGACCTTTCCAAGCTGGTCGAGGGTCACGGCATCGAGCTTGAGGCCGGTGTCCTCGGTGATGGCGGTCGCGCCGCTGATCACCGCCATGTCGCCGAGCATGGCCTTGCGCCGGTCTCCGAAACCGGGAGCCTTGACCGCGGCGACTTTCATCACACCCCGCAGCTTGTTCACGACCAGGGCCGCGAGGGCCTCCCCGTCCACGTCCTCGGAGATGATGACGAGCGGTTTTCCACTCTGTGCGACCTGCTCGAGGATCGGGAGGAGGTCGGAAAGCGAGGAGATCTTCTTCTCGTGGATGAGAAGCAGGGCGTCCTCGAACTCGGCCGACATCTTGGCCAGCTCGGTGATGAAGTAGGGCGAGATGTACCCCTTGTCGAAGGACATTCCGTCCACGAACTCGACCGTTGTCTCCATTCCCTGGGCCTCCTCGACGGTGATGACCCCCTTCTGTCCGGCCATTTCGACCGCGTCGGCGATCTTGCGGCCGATTTCCTCATCCTGGTTGGCACTGATCGTGGCCACCTTGGTCCAGTCGTCCTTGTTCCGGACCGGCTTGGAGATCTCGTTCAGATGCCCGACCGCGGCCTGGACGGCCTTTTCGATGCCGTCGCGCAGGGCGGCGGGGTCGACGCCGGCCGCCATGAAGCGCATCCCCTCGCGCATGATCGCGGTGGCCAGCACGGTGGCGGTGGTGGTCCCGTCGCCGGCTTCGTCGTTGGTCTTGGAAGCGACTTCCCGCACGAGTTTGGCGCCCATGTTGCGGAAGGGGTCCTTGAGTTCGACCTCCTTGGCCACCGTGACTCCGTCACGGGTGACGGTCGGACCGCCGAAGGACTTCTCGAAGATCACGTTCCGGCCGGCGGGCCCGAGAGTGACGGAAACCGTCTTGGCCAGGATCTCTACTCCGGCAAAGAGCTGCTCCCGGGCCCGGTCTTCGAACAGGATTTGTTTGGCCATCGTTCTTCTTCCTTCTGGATCAGTGGGTCAATTTTGCAAGGATTTCGTCGGCACGGAGGATCTTGAATTCCTCCCCGCCGATCTCGATGTCGTTTCCGGCGTACTTTCCGAAGATCACCATGTCCCCGGCGGAAACCGGCATCGGAAGGCGCTTCCCCTTCTTGTCCAGGCGTCCGGGTCCGGCGGCCAGGACTTTGCCCCGCTGGGGCTTCTCCTTGGCGGCATCGGGAAGGACGATTCCTCCGCGGCTGACCGAATCCTCTTCGGTCGCCCGGACCATGACACGGTCCTCGATGGGGGTGAAGGTTGTCTTGCTTTTGGTCTTGGCCATGATGGGAACTCTCAGTATTCGTCGTCGTAGTCTTCGTCGGGGTTGGAGCCGGTGTTCTTGTCCTTCTTGGGGGCTTCCGTGACCAGGCAGTCGGTGGTCATCAGGGTGGAAGCCACGCTGACGGCGTTCTGCAGGGCGGTGCGGGTGACCTTGGCGGGATCGACGATGCCCATCTCGAACATGTCCCCGTATTCCCCGGTCAGGGCGTTGAAGCCGAAGGATGCCTTCTTCTCCTTCAGCACCCGGCGGGTGACCTGGGAGCCTTCCACTCCGGCATTCTCGGCCAGGGTGCGGATCGGCTGCTCCAGGGCCCGGATCAGGATCCGGAAGCCCAGGCCTTCTTCACCCTTGGGGGCCTTCCTCTTCAACTCCTGAAGCGCGCGCAGGAGGGCCACCCCGCCGCCGGGGAGGATCCCCTCTTCAATGGCGGCCGCGGTGGCGTGCCGCGCATCCTCGAAGCGGGCCTTCTTCTCCTTGACCTCGGTCTCGGTCACCCCGCCGACCAGGATCTGGGCGATCCCGCCTACGAGCCGGGCGAGGCGCTCCTCGAGCTTTTCGCGATCGTAGTCGGAAGTGGTCTCACCGATCTGACGGCGGATCATGTCGGCCCGGGCCTGGATATCGGCCTTTTTGCCGACCCCCTGGATGAGAGTGGTGTTGTTGTTGTCGATCAGGACCTTGCGTGCGGAGCCGAGCTGGCGGAGTTCCAACTTTTCCAGGTCGGTGCCGGCGTCCTTCATGATGGGCTCGGCATTCGTGACCGTGGCGATGTCCCGCAGCATCTCCTTGCGCCGGTCGCCGTAGCCGGGCGCCTTGACCGCGGCCACCTGGATGATCCCGCGCATCTTGTTCACAACCAGGGTGGCGAGCGCCTCGCTTTCCACGTCCTCGGCGATGATGAGCAGCGGGCGGCCCTTTTCCTTGACCTTCTCCAGCAGCGGCAGAAGCTTGGTCGCGGAGCTGATCTTCTCCTCGTGGACCAGGATGAGCGGCTTCTCCAGCACGCATTCCAGGGTTTCCACGTCGGTGGCGAAGTGAGGGCTCAAGAAACCCCGTTCGAACTGCATGCCCTCGACCACCTTGACTTCCGTATCCAGGCTGCGGCCCTCGTCCACGGTGATGACGCCGTCCTGTCCGACCTTTTCGAAGGCCTGGGCCAGGATCTTGCCGATGCGCGGGTCGTTGTTCCCCGCGATGGCGGCCACCGCACGGATGTCGTCATTGCTGCGGACCTTCTTGGACATCCCCGCCAGGTGCTCCAGCACCAGGGCGGTCCCCTTCCGCAGGCCGCGGATGAGCGACTGGGCGTCGGTGCCCGCGGTCAGGTAGCGCATCGATTCGCGGAAGAGCGCGGAGGCCAGCAGAGTTGCCGTGGTGGTGCCGTCGCCGGCCCGGTCGGAGGTCTTGCTGGCGGCTTCCTTGACGAGCTGGGCGCCGAGATTCTCGGTCTTGTCGCGCAGTTCGATGTCCTGGGCCACCGAGACCCCGTCCTTGGTGATGTTGGGGCCGCCCCAGGATTTGTCGAGGACGGCACACCGGCCCTTGGGGCCCAGGGTGGAGACCACGGCGCGGGAGAGCTTCTCGACCCCCCGCAGGACCGCTTCCCGGGCCTCGGAGTCGAAAACGAGTTGCTTGGACATGTTCCTCTTCTGGTTTCGGACGCTAAAGGTTTCGGGGGATGGGTCCCGAGGAGACCCTGGCCGTCCGGCCGGGGATCCCGCAGACTGGACCCGGGCCGACCGGGGGCAGCATCTCCCTGCAATACTGGTGCCAACCCGTAGGGGCGGATTACCCCGCCCTCGGGCCGGTTCCCCTGCCGTTTTGGCACGACCCTTTCCCTTCGCGACCCTGGCAACTGCCGCGCTGGTCCTGATCCTGGCGAGCCCGCCCGGGGCGGGTCAGCTTGCCGGCGAGGGGCTACCCGTCCAGGTGGGCACCCGCTCGGGAGTCCGCGACGGCCGCCTGGTGGGCTGGGATGCCCAGGGCCCCCTTCTGGAGGACGGGCCGGCCCCCTACCACTGGTTCGAGATCCGGCTGGGAGGCCCGGTGCTGAAGGCCGGCCCCTGGAAACTGGAACTGGTCGGGGGAGGATGGCTGTCGGGCGCCCCGGGGGGCGGCGAGGGGGACCAGGCCTTCTGGCGCGTTCCCGCGGGGACCGCCGTGCCGCTCGACATGGTCTGGGTGCGGCGTCTGGCGCGGGATTCCTTCCGGAGTTGGGAAGTGTCCGACCGGGACCTCCTCTGGCTGAAGACTTCCGGGCAGGCTTCCCTGGACCGGCGCAGCGGCTGGTTCCACAACTGGAAGGCCTCCGGTGTCCAGTTCGAGGGGGTGGAGGGGCTGCGCGAGTTTCCGTGGAGCCGGGTGGCAGGCCTTCGGCTCCTGGACGAGGAAGTGCCCCCCTTCGAGGGGGGCGTCTGGCTGCTCCTGGCCGGCGGAGGGAAGCTGGCCGCACGTCCTCTGGGCCTGCACCAGGGCAGCCTGGTGGTCGCGCTCCCCTGGCTTTCGCGCTGGGAAGTGCCCCTCGCCTCGTTGCGGGGGATCCGCCGGCGCGGGGACAAGGGCTCGCTGGTGGACCTTGGCGAGCGCCAGCCCCAGGTCGTCCAAAAAGGGCCCCAGGGCGTCTTCCCCTGGACGCCGCGCCGGGGGTGGAGCGTGGAAGGGCGTCCCTTGCGGGTGGCCGGCCGGGAGTACGCCTCGGGCTTCGGGACCCGGGTTCCGACCGAGCTGGTCTTTTCCGGCGTGGGACCGGGAGACTTCGTCTGTCGCGTCGGGGTGGACGACGAGGTGGCCGGTTTCCGCCGTCCGCGCCCGGTCCGCTTCCGGGTCCTCTTCCGCGGGCGCGAAGTCGCCGCCAGCCCGGTCCTGGAAGCCGGGGACAAACCCCTGTTCCTGCGCGCGCGGCTGGACGGGGAGGGGGAACTCCGTCTCGTGGCCGAGCCGGCCGCGGTGCTCCCCTTCGGCGGACACGCCGACTGGCTCGATCCGCTCTGGTTTCCCGTCCCCGCCAAGGCCGGCCCGCCTTGAGGACCGGGGTCAGGCGCGCGGATCGAAGAAGGAGATGCGGTCCTTTCCGGAGCGCTTGGCGGCCTTGAGGGCCTCGTTGGCCTGCAGGAAGAGATCACGGGGATTGTCGACCCCGCGCCCGTCGTAGCAGGCCACCCCCAGGGAGACATGCACTTCCGCCCGGTAGCCGTCGCTCTCGACGGGATAGCTGTGGGCGGCCTCGCGGATCCGGTTGGAGACGGCGACCGCCTCGGCCAGCGAGGTGTTGGGCAGGAGGGCGGCGAATTCGTCGCCTCCGATCCGGGCGGCGATGTCGATCGACCGCATGCTGCGCTTCAGGATCTCGCCCACCGTGCGCAGGACCTGGTCGCCGAACTCGTAGGTGAAGCGGTCATTCACGCTCTTGAAGTCGTCCAGGTCGAGCAGGATCAGGCTCAAGGGGCCGCCGTGGCGGCCGGTGCGCACGAACTCCTCGCGCAGGCGGGCGCGGAAGTGGCGGTCGTTGAAAAGTCCGGTCTTGTGGTCGGTGATGAGCTGGCCGACCAGGTCGGCGGCCCGGCCGCGGGCCTGTTCCAGGACCTCCTGGAAGCCGAGCAGGTTCTGCAGGCGCGCCTCGAGTTCGGCCAGGTCGGGGGGCGCCTTCATCCAGTCGGAGACCGCGTGCTGCCCGCGCAGGAACCCGGCCACCCGCGGGGCGGGAACCCCCTCCCAGGGAACCACCAGCCAGGGGAGCGGTTTGGACGGGGAGAGGTGCTTTCCCAGGGATTCCCACTCCAGATCTTCCGGCTCCAGGGTGAGAGGGAAGACCACCGCCGCCTGGGCGGCATCCTCTCCCAGAAGCTCCAGGCTCTGTTTCAGGTCGGCCGAAGGGCGCACCTCCCACCCCCGGGCCTGGAACCAGGCGCCAAGATGGGAGTGCTCCTCCCCGCGGTGGTTGAGGACCAGGAGGATCCGAGGGCGTTCCGGGGGCCCCTTGGAGGGGGAATCCATAACGATTAAGGAAGAATATCACAGGGGCGATAGAAAGTCGCAATTCCAGGCACCTTCCCGGCTGCGGATTTCGGAGCAGGAATCCCGCTTTGGGCCGGATAAGGCCCCGGTTGACGGGCCCCACGGGCCGGATAGAATGCTGCGCTTGAGCTTCGGCCAGAGACGGCCGGAGTCCACCTGGAAACCCCCGAAAACCCCTTTTTCGGAGAACTTTCTTGTCCGAACTGTCGGTCCAGACCCTGGTGGATGCCGGCGCCCACATCGGGTGCCGGATCAACCGCTGGAACCCGAAGATGGAGCCTTTCATCTTCGAGGCCCGCAACCGCATCCACATCATCGACCTCAAGGAGACCATCCGCGGGATCCTGCGGGCGCGCCATTTCCTGCGGGAAATCGTGGGCTCCGGGCAGAACGTGGTCTTCGTGGGCACCAAGACCCAGATCCGCTCCGAGATCAAGCGGATCCACGAAGAATGCGGCATGCCCTACGTGGACGACCGCTGGATCGGGGGCACCTTGACCAATTTCGAGGTCATCGGAAGCCGCATCGCTTATCTGGACGATCTGGAGAAGAAGCAGACCGACGGATACCTGGATGGGCTTTCGAGCAAGGCGGCTGCCCGCTTCCTGCGCGAGAAGCGCAAGGTCTTCCGCAACCTGCACGGGATCCGGGAGATGTACCGCCTTCCCGGGGCCATGGTGGTGATCGATCCCCGCACGGAGCGCAACGCGGTGCGCGAAGCCTGCAAGGTGGGCATTCCGATCGTGGGGATCATCGACACCGACGGCGATCCGGACGTGTGCGACATCGTCATCCCCGCAAACGACGACGCCATCCGCTCGGTTCAGCTGATCCTCGACCAGCTCTCCGAAGCCGTCCAGGAGGGCATGCGTCTGCGCAAGGAACGCGGGATTTCGGAACCCCGCCGGACCGAAGTTCCGGTCCGTTCGGTGCCCACTCCGCGTCCCAGGGCCGGCAGCCGCGGGCGCCGGCCGCCCGGATTGCCCCGTCCCACGTCCGGCCGGCGGGCCCCCTCCACCGCGACCCTGGGGGAGAAGGTCCCGATCAAGCCGATGGAGGATCCCGTCGCCTCGGAAACTCCCGGAGGGGCTGCTTCGGATGCCGCCCCCGCCCAGGAAAAGGCTTCCCCGGAGAAGACTTCTCCGGAAACGACCCCCCCCGAGAAAGCCGGGCAAGAGTAGCCGCGGTCTTTCCACTCTCCAGTTTCCCAGACCGCCGAACGAGGGATGACCCAGATCAGCGCCAGCACCGTGGCCTCGCTCCGAGGAAAAACCGGAGCAGGATTGATGGATTGCAAGCGGGCCCTTTCCGAAGCCAAGGGCGATGAGCAGCTCGCCATCGACATCCTGCGCCGCAAGGGGATCCAGGCGGCTGCCAAGAAGGCGGACCGTTCCACTTCCGAGGGGCGGGTCTTCGCCTACATCCACCACAACAGCCGGGTCGGCGTGCTGATCGAGGTCGCCTGCGAGACCGACTTCGTGGCGCGCGGCGATACCTTCGAACAGCTTCTCAAGGACCTGAGCATGCACATCGCGGCCATGGTCCCCACTCCGCTGGCGGTCGCCAAGGAGGGCGTCCCGCCCGGGCTCGTTGAGCAGGAGAAACGGATCCTGCTCGAGTCCGAGGACATGCAGGGCAAGCCGGAGGAGATCCGCAAGAAGATCGTCCAGGGGCGGCTGGAGAAATTCATCGCCGAGCGGGCGCTGCTCGAACAGGAATTCGTCAAGGATCCCTCCAAGACGGTCGGCGAGGTTCTCAAGGAAGCCATCTCCCGGCTGGGCGAGAACATCCGGGTGAACCGCTTCGTCCGGTTCGAGCTGGGAGCCTGATTCCCCCGTGGCGCGAAGCACCGACAGCCGGCGCACGAAGAACGGCAAGCGCCTGCTGCTGAAGGTAAGCGGCGAGGGTTTCGGTCAGAAGGACGGCTGCGGCCTGGACGCCGAACGGGTCCGCGATCTCGCGGCCCAGCTCCGCACTTTGCGAGGAGAGGGCTTCCAGGTGGCCACGGTCATCGGCGGCGGCAACATCCTGCGCGGCGCCGATTTCGCGGGCAACGGCATCGGAAGGGCGACGGCCGACTACATGGGCATGCTTGCCACGGTCATCAACGGCTTGGCCCTTTCCGACTC
This sequence comes from uncultured Planctomycetales bacterium, assembly GCA_964591365.1. Lineage (GTDB taxonomy): Bacteria > Planctomycetota > UBA1135 > UBA1135 > UBA1135 > CAZQAP01. The sequence goes on along the minus strand of CAZQAP010000037.1, from coordinate 4,067 downwards.
CCTGGAAGCCCACGGCATCGACACGCGGGTGCTTTCGGCGGTCGACGTCCAGAAGGTCTGCGAACCCTTCATCCGCCGCCGGGCGCTGCGGCACCTGGAGAAGGGGCGCGTGGTGATCCTGGTGGGGGGGCTGGGCAACCCCTTCTTCACCACCGACACCGCCGCCGCCCAGCGGGCCATCGAGCTCGACTGCGAGCGCCTGCTCAAGGCCACCCGGGTCGAGGGGGTCTACGATTCGGATCCCCGCGATAATCCGGACGCGGTCCTCTACCATGACCTCGCCTTCGACGTGGTGATCCAGAAGCGCCTGCAGGTCATGGACCAGACCGCCTTCGCCCTCTGCCGGGAACACGACCTCCCCCTGGTGGTCTTCAACATGAACGCCCCGGACGGGGTGGTGAAAGCCGCCCGGGGAGAACCGATCGGGACCCTGATCCACAACTGAAACCGATGACTTCCCCCATCCACCCCTACCTGGAAGACGCCCGCGGCCGGATGAAGAAGACCCTGGAGCATTTCGTCTCCGAGTCGCGGGGGATCCGCACCGGACGTGCCACCCCCGGACTGGTCGACAGCATCCGCGCCGAATACTACGGGTCCAAGGTGCCCCTCAACCAGATCGCCTCGGTGAGCGTTCCCGATCCCCGTTCCCTGGTCGTGAAGCCGTTCGATGCGGGCGCGATCAAGAGCATCGAGCGGGCCATCCTGGCCTCCGATCTGGGCTTCAACCCCTCCATTGAGGGGAAGATGCTGCGGATCGCGATTCCGCCCCTTTCCGAGGAGCAGCGCAAGAAGCTGGCCGCGCGGGTCAAGAGCATGGCCGAGGAGGCGCGGGTGAGCATGCGAAACATCCGCCGCGACATCCTCAAGGAGATCGAGACCGCCCACCGCAACAAGTCGGGCTCCACGGTCATCACCGAGGACGACCTGCGCGAGGGCAAGGAGAAGATCCAGGATCTCCTGAAGGAGTACGAGAAGAAGGTCGAAGAGGCTCTGGCTGGAAAGCAGGCCGAGATCATGGAAGTATGAGCGGCCGCCGGTCCCGGGTCTCCACCGCGGGCCGGCCGGGGGCGTAACTCAATTGGTAGAGTACCGGGCTTTTAACCCGTTAGTTGTAGGTTCGATTCCTACCGCCCTCACCACGCCCCCCTCGCGGGAATCGGCCCGTGCGGGGCCGGCTTCCGGCGGGCGGGCCCTCGCGCGGCAGCCCTGGACGCTGCCGCGGCGGTGAAGCTCCGCCTCGATCCGCGCGTAGAGCCGGCCTTTCGGCGGCCAGCCGGCCGGCGCCAGGTACTCCGCGGGCGGGGCCTCGGCCGCCAGGCGGTGCACCACCACGGAGGGGGGCAGGATCTCGAGGGCGCCGGCGACCAGGTGCACGTAGGTCTCCGGGTCGAGGAGTTCCACCTCGCCGCGCCGCCAGAGGGCGGCGAGTTTCGTGCGCCGTAGCACCATGAGCTGGTGGAACTTGATGCCCTCCACCCGCGCGGCGGCGGCTTCTTCGATCTGACGCAACAAACCGCCCGGTTTCTCGCCCGGAAGCCCGGCCAGGGTGTGGGCCACCACCTCGACGCCCTGCTCGTGGGCCCGCCGGCAGGCGGCGTGGAAGTTTTCCAGCCGGTCGTGGCGGCCGATGATCGCCTGCACGCGGTCGTCGGCGGTTTCGAGTCCCAGCTCGACCCAGACGGCGTCGAAAAGGGGGCGGAAGGAACCGAGAAGCCGGGCGGCTTCCGGGGTGAAGCAGTCCGGCCGGGTGCTCACGCTGACGATCGGGGCCGCTTCCCGGTAGCCGGCAAGAAGCTCCAGGGCGTTGCGCAGCGGCTCGAGATCGGGCCAGGTGTTGGAGTACGACTGCAGGTAGGCGATCGCCACGGGCCCCGCGGGGGTCGTTCGCCGCAGCTTCGCGAGGCCCTCTTCGATCTGCCGCGAAAGGGGCTTTTCGCGGGCGGCACCGGTGCCGCTTCCGAACACGTCGCAGTAGATGCAGCCGCCGTAGCCGAGATCCCCGTCGCGGTTGGGACAGGAAAGCCCCAGGTCGAGCATCACCCGCCGCAACCGGCGCCCGTAGCGCTGCCGGAGGGCCCGGCTCAGGGGGAAGAAGGGGCGTTCGGCTAGCATGAAGGCGATCCCGGGCCGCGGGACCGGCCGATTCTACGCCCCTTGCCGCCTTCCCCTTCTTCCGAAACCGAAACCGGACTGCGTCCGCTCCCCGTGGTGGTCGGCACCGCCGGGCACATCGACCACGGCAAGAGCGCGCTCGTCGAGGCGCTGACCGGCACCCATCCCGACCGCTGGCGCGAGGAGCGCGAGCGCGGCATCACCCTCGATCTGGGCTACGCCCAGCTCGCCTTCCCCGACGGGACGGAGATCGGCTTCGTGGACGTGCCCGGGCACGAGCGGCTGGTGCGCAAGATGGTGGCCGGGGCCACCGGAATGGGGGCGGCGATGCTCGTGGTGGCCTGCGACGACGGTGTCATGCCGCAGACCCGCGAGCATTTCGAGGTGCTGCAGTTGCTCGGCGTGCGGCACGGGCTCGTGGCGCTGACCAAGGCCGACCTGGCCGGCGAGGAGGTGCGCGAGCTGGTGCGCGCCGACGTGGAAGCGCTTCTCGAAGGGACCGCCTGGGAGGGGGCTCCGCTGGTCGCGGTCAGCGCGCAGAGCGGAGAAGGGCTCGGGGAGCTGCGCGCGGCCCTGCGGGCGCTCGCGGCGCGGGCCGGCCCTGGCGTGGAGGCCGGCCCGCGGGCCTTCCGCCTGCCTGTCCAGCGCGCCTTCTCGCTGCACGGCGCGGGGACGGTGGTCACCGGCGTGACCGCCTGCGGATCGCTGCGCGAAGGCGCTGCCGTCGAGATCCTTCCGGCCGGGAAACGAAGCCGTGTGCGGCGCGTGCAGGTGCACGGCCGCAACGCCGGGGCGGCGCGGCCGGGGCTGCGCACCGCGCTCAACCTGCCGGGCATCGGCAAGGCGGACTGCCCGCGCGGGAGTGTGGTGGCGGTGCCGGGGACGCTTCGGGCCGGGCGGCTTCTGCGCGCGCTGCTGGAACCGCTCCCCGGCGGGAAGCCGTTGCGGCATGGGAGCCCGGTGCAGGTGCTGGCGGGGACGGCGGCGGTCGTGGGGCGCATGTTCCTGCCCGCGGAGCGCGCCGAGGCCAAGGTTCTCGCCGACCTGGAACTGGCCGAGCCGATGGCGCTCGCGCCCGGGGAGCGCCTGCTTTTGCGGCGCCCCTCGCCGGCCGCCAACCTGGGCAGCGGCTTCTTCCTGGCCTTCGGAACGCGCCGCCTGCGCCGCCGCGATGGGAAGGAGCGCGAGGCCCTGCTGCGCTTCGCCGCCGCCCTCGAGGATCCGCCCCTTCTGGCGGCCTGCGTGCTCGAACTGCTCTCCGAAGGCTCGCGCAAGGCGGCCGAGGTGGCCGCCTTCCTGGGATGGCGGGTCGAAGCCGCCGCGGAGAACCTGGAACGGGCCGCGGCGGGCGGCGCGGTGCGGGCCACGGGCGGGGGCGGGTTCGTGGCCGCCGGCGAGGCCGACGACCTGGCCCGCGAGGTGCGCGGGATCCTCGAGCACTTCCGGAACAAGCATCCCTTCCGCCTGCGCATCCCCCTGGAGGTTCTGCGCAGCCGGCTCGGCAAGACCAGGTTCCACACCCTGGAGCGGCTCCCCGACGCGGCCCTCGAGGCCATCGGCCTGCGCCGCCGGGCGGGGACCGCCTGGGAAATCCCCGACGCCGGACCTCCAGTCGACTACCGCGAGCAGGCCGAGCGCCTCCTGGCGATCCTCGAACCGGCCGGCCTCGCGCCGCCCGATTTCGCGTCACTTTCCGAGAGCCTGGGCGTCAGCCCTGGGCGGGTGGGGGAGGTGGCGGTTCTCCTGTGCGATTCCGGCCGCGCCTTCCAGCCCCTCGAGGGCCTGCTCTTCTCCCGCCGGGCGGTCGAAGCCCTGCGCGATGCAGTCGTCGCCGCCCTCCGCGCTGGCAGCCTCGACATCCCCGCGTTGCGCGACCGCTTCCACACCACCCGCAAGTACCTGATGCCGCTTCTGGAATTCCTCGACGAGCGCGGCGTCACCACCCGCCGCGG
>CAZQAP010000036.1:5524-20713 GCA_964591365.1 uncultured Planctomycetales bacterium | reverse complement strand
CTCCAGATCGACCCCCAGGGCGTCGGCCATGCGGTTGATGTAGTTGAAGTAGGCGATCACCTGGACGGCATCGTGGATCTCGCGGTCGTTCCAGCCGGCGTGCCGCAGGGATTCGAGATCCGCCGGCTTCATCAACCCCGGGGAACGCGTGAGCCGGTCGGCGAAGGCGCAGAGTTCCCGCTCGGCAGGCGTGAGCGGCGCATCCGCCCAGCCCTTCCGTTCCAGGTGATCCGCCAGCTCCTTTTCGCCGACCTCGACACGGAGGTCGTAGGCATGGGCCAGCATTCAGTAGTGGCAGTCGTTGGCCCGGCTGACCACCACGGCAAGAGTCTGACGCATGCGCGCCGAGAGCGCGCTGTCGAGGTGGACGACCGAAGCGTAGAGCCCCATGGATGCCCGCAGCTGGCGCGGATTGAGGCTCATGATCTTGAGGATGTTCCAGACCTTTCCGCTGCGCTGGACGGCATCTTTGTAGATCCGGGCAAGAAGTCCGGCGGCACCATCCTCTGGTTGTTGTTCGATCCACGCCATGACGGGGTTCCTCGGGAAGTCTACGAGCCGGAAGAAGCGGACCCAGGGCCGGCGACCCGCAGGGCACCATCTCGAACCAGGAATTCGAGACGGAAGGGGGGGGAAAAGATACCTTCCTCCAGGGGAAAGCCCCGCCGGAATCCCGGTCCTTCCACCAGAAGGCGCCCGGCCTCCACCCGCAGGCGGACCCGCTGCGGCGTGCCGGGCTCCGCCCCGGGGCGGCCCTGGGAAAGGGGGCGGCTTTCCACCGTGTCCCCTTCCTCCAGGTGGGCTCCCAGCCTTCCGTATTTGCTGAATCGCAGGCGGAGCCGGCGGGTTCCCGGGCCGGAAAGGATCAAACCTCCTTCCGCCAAGCCGGTGCGGCCGACCTGGATGGTGAAAGCCTGTTCGCTGCGGCCATCCCAGCGCGGCGTCCAGACCGCGCTCACGACCTCGCCCGGATAGGCCGCCAGAAGCATGCCGTGCTCCGGGCCGGGAGGGTCGAATTCACGTCCCCGGAGTCCGGGCTCGTCCGGGTCGAGCCCGTTCGGCGGGACGGGGTGCCAGTCGGCCACGGTCCAGTGCGCAGCCTCCTCCCAGGGCCGGTTCTCCCCGGGAAACCCCTCCAGGAGTTCCTGCACCAGCTCCCGCCAGGCATCCAAACGGGCTTCTCCAGGAAGAGAAGACAGGGTTTCCAGAAGACGCCGGCCTCCCTCTCCGAAGTCCTGTTCTTTCGCCCGGGCCAGGAAAGCAGCTCCCAGGCCTTCCAGGTTCCAGGGCGGAGGAAGGGACCCGGCCCCGAAAGCGGCCAGTCCTTCCGCAAACCCTTCCTGGAACCAGCGCGGGGCCGCGCGCAGCCCGGGCCGGTCGAGGCTCAGCAGATGGGCGGCTTCGTGGCGGAAGGTCTGCAGCCAGGTTGCCGGGGGAAGCGGGGCGTCCAGAACCAGAGAATCCGCACGCGGAAGGGGAAGGACGGCCAGGTGCAGACGGGGATGAGTGTGGGCCCCCCGGGGATCCCCGGAGAGTCCCATCCTCTGGGCAAAAGCCGCCGCTTCGCGCGGGTCGGACGTCACGACGATGGTGAGATCCCCGCCGTCCAATGCGGCGGGCCACCGGGATGCGCGCATCCGGAAGACTTCCTGCACCCGGCCGAGTTCTTCGAGCAACGGTTTTCGCCAGCGGGCCAGCCGGGCTGGAAGCCGGAGGCGCCAGGGACCTGAATCGGGGGCCGCGGGAGGAGCATTGGCGCAGGCGGACGAGAGAAGGAGAATGAGCCCCATCCCCAGCCGCCAGCCCATTCCTTGCGCCCCTTTCCCCGACCTATCCGCGGATTCCTTTTCGATCTGGACGGAACCCTGGTGGACAGCGAACCGCTCCACTTCGAGACCACCAACCGGGTCCTGGCCCGCTTCGGTTTCCAACTGGAGGCCGCGGCTTTCGCCGGGTTCATCGGCTCTGCGGAGGATCTCTACTGGGAAGCCTTGAAGAAACGCTTTCCGCTCCCCGGAACTCCCGGGGAACTGGCCGATCTGCGCACCGCCGAGATGCTGTCCCTGCTCCAGGACACCAAGGTGAAAACCCTTCCGGGAGTGATCCCGCTGCTCGATTTCCTGGATGCCGCAGGCATTCCGCGGGCGATCGCCTCCTCGGCTCCCCGGCCGCAGATCGCCGCGTCTCTGCGAGCCGCCGGACTCGACCCCAGATTCCCGGTCTTTCTCTCGGGCCATGATGACGTGATCCGCAGCAAACCGGCTCCCGACATCTACCGGGCGGCGGCGGCCAGGCTGAAAGTGTCTCCCTGCGACTGCATCGCGGTGGAAGACTCGGCTACGGGAATCGAGTCGGCCCGCGCTGCGGGCGCTTTTGTGGTGGCAGTCCCTTCGCCGGGCCATCCCGATCCCGGCCTGGGAGAGGCGCATCTTCTTCTCGGCTCCCTGGAGGATCTGCTCCCCTACCTGGCCCGCCGCGCATGACGTCCGGGCCCGGTTTCACGCCGAAGGGTTCTTTTCGACGCAGCGGATGCGGGGAAAGCGGCTTCCGCGACCTCCTCGAAACGGCGGACGAAGACGAATGCGAGGCCCCCGGTCCACAGGGGGTCGAGTTCCTTCACGTCCCTCTCGTTCTCCACGGGGAGGATCACGGTGCGGATGCCACGCCGCCGGGCGGTGAGGACCTTCTCCCGCACGCCCCCGATGGGAAGCACCTCGCCGGTGAGAGTGATCTCCCCGGTCATGGCCAGACGGGGCCGAAGCCGGCGGCCGGTGAGGCGGGAAAGCATGGCGCAGGCGATGGTGATTCCCGCGCTGGGCCCCTCCTTGGGAACCGCGCCGGCGGGAAAGTGGACGTGAAGGTCGCTTTCCTGGATCTTGGCGCAGTCGATGGAGAACTGGCTGCAGTTGGCTTTCAGGAAGGTGTGGGCCAGCCTGCACGACTCGGTCATGACCTCGCCAAGGTGCCCCGTGTAGGCGACCTTGCCGCTCCCGGGATGGGCGGCACATTCGATGGAGAGGACATCGCCTCCGTAGAGGGTGTAGGCGAGCCCAAGAGCCACGCCCACTTCAGGACGGAGATGGATGCGATCATCCAGGAAGCGGGCCGGTCCAAGGTATTTCGGGAGAGAGGCGGGGGTCACCTCGGGACGGGGCCGTTTCCCCCGGGCCAGCTCCAATGTCCGTTTGCGGCAAAGTGAGGCCAGAGCCTTTTCCAGGCCCCGCACGCCTGCTTCGCGGGTGTAGCCCTCGATCAGGGACCGGATCGTGGCCACCGGAACCTTCAACCGGCGGGCCTCGAGGCCGTGCTCGCGCAGCTGCCGGGTGAGAAGATGACGGCGGGCGATCTGGACTTTCTCCGCAGTCACGTAACCCGGCAGCTCAATGCTCTCCATCCGGTCCAGAAGAGGCGGCGGAATGGTGTGAAGGGTGTTGGCGGTGGCCACGAAAAGGACCTTGGAGAGGTCGAAGGGGATCTCGAGATAGAAGTCAAGAAAGGCGTGGTTTTGTTCGGGGTCGAGGACTTCCAGAAGGGCGCTGGCGGGGTCGCCCCGGAAGCTGCTGCCCACCTTGTCGATTTCATCCAGCATGATCACCGGGTTGTTGGTTCCGCAACGCCGGAGCATCTGGAGGATCCGCCCGGGCAGAGCTCCGACGTAGGTGCGGCGGTGTCCCTTGATCTCGGCTTCATCGCGCATGCCTCCCAGGCTCATCCTGTCGAAACGCCGATTGGTGGCTTCGGCGATGGCCCGCCCCAGGGAGGTTTTCCCAACACCTGGAGGTCCGGAAAGACAGAGGATCGGGCCCGAATGCTGGGGCCGCATCTTGCGGACTCCCAGGAATTCCAGGATCCTTTCCTTGGCTTCCCGCAGACCGTAGTGGTCCCGGTCGAGGATCTTCCCCGCCAGGGAGATGTCGAAGCGGTCTTCACTGGCCTCCTCCCAGGGAAGCTGGGTGAGCCAGTCGAGATAATTCCGGACCACCGGGTACTCCGGGGACATGGAGGGGACGCTCGTCAGCCGGTCGAGTTCCGTCCGGATCCTCTGTTCCACCTCCTCGGGATAACCACGCTCGTCCAGGAGCTTCAGGACATTTTCCCGGTCCCGCTCCTGGGGCTCCTGTTCCTCCCCGAGTTCCCGCCGGATGATCTTGATCTGTTCCCGCAGGAAGTAGTCCTTCTGCTGCTTTTCGATCTTCTCCCGGATCTCCTGCTGAATGCGGTCGCCGAGTTCCAATGTGACCAGCTCTCTCGTCAGAAGCTCGTCCACCCGGCTCAGCCGCTCCCGGACATCCAGGAGATCGAGAAGGGCCTGGCGTTCCCCCAGATCGCGGATCAGATAGGCGGCCACGAAATCGGCCAGGCTTCCGGCCGGTTCGATGTTGGAAACCGCGACGGAGAACCCCTCGCCGAGATTGGGGTGGTGGGAGGCCACTTTCTGGGAAAGAGAGAGGACGTTGCGGGCCAGCGCATCGGTCTCCTTCCCGGCAGGGTAGATGTCTTCGGGATAGTTCACCCGGGCGACAGGAATCTTCCGGATCCGGACGAATTTATCGACCTGGAACCGGCGGATTCCCCGGCAGATGTAATTGCTGTTGCCGTCCGGGAGGCGGATCCGCTTGTGGATTTCCGCAAGGACGCCGGTATCGGCGAAATCCCCGGCGGAATGGGGAGGCTTGTCTCCCGTCTGCGCCAGAAGCAGGCCGACGTATTTCCCCTGGGCCTGGGCCTTTTCGAGGATTTCGGTTTCCGGCCCGCTTTCGGCCAGCACGGGAAGGATCAGGCCCGGAAAGGAGACCGAGCGGACCAGGGGAAAAACGATCAGCAGGCCTGGCGGGGTTTCCTCCCGCCTGGCGGGTACCTGGCCCAGAGGGGATTCAATCCCGCCGGTGGAGGAATCATCCTCCTCCACGAGAATCCCGGTGATCTGGGTTTCGGTCGAAACATCGTCGTCTTCTTCCTTCATGGGGAATGGGTTGGTTCTCGTCGGGGTTTCAGGAAGGGTTTCTGGAGGGAGGACGGAAGGATCGCCTCCCCTTCGCTGCGGGCGATGAGGGCCGCGCCGCAGGAGTCCGACCACACGTTGACGGCCGTCCGCATCATGTCCAGAGGACGGTCGACGGCCAGAAGCAGCAGGACGCCATCGTCGGGCAGGCCGAGGGATTTCAAGATCATCGCCTTGAGGACCAGCCCCGCGCTGGGAATCCCCGCGGCTCCGATCGAGGCGAGCAGTGCCATCAGGACCACGAAAACCTGCATCCCCAGGGTCAGATGGAAAAGCGGAGAATGGCTGGAATAGTACTGGCTGAGAAAGATCACGCCGACGCATTCATACAGGGCGGTTCCATCCATGTTGATGGTCGCCCCCAGGGGAAGCACGAACGAGGTGGTTTTATTGCTCACCCCCCCCCGTTTTTCGGCACATTCCATGGAAATTGGAAGAGTGATGCTCGAGGAGCTCGTGGTGAAAGCGGTCAGGAGGGCGGGCGACATGGACGCCGCCCACTTCCTGGGGCTGATCCCTCCCAGAAAGCGGAGCAGGAGGGGAAGAGTGACCAGGGCGTGAATCGCCAGACAGCCGACCACGATGAGCATGAAGAAAAAGAGCGGCCGGAAAACCTGGAGTCCCGTCTCCCCCACCACCTTGACCATCAGGGCGAAAACCCCGTAGGGGATGAGGCCGAGGACAAAAACGGCCACCCGCATCATCACCTCGAAGGCGGACGCGAACAGGGAACGGATGCGGCCTCCGTGGGGCTCCGGAGTGCGGGAGACGAAAAAGCCGAAGATGAGAGAAAACACGATCACCTGGAGCATGGTCGTGTTTCCCGAAAGTGCCTGAAACACGTTGGAAGGAATCATGCCCACCAGGATGTCGCCGAAGGACCGCCCGGCGCCGGGGTGGAACGTCTCGGGAATCTGAAGTCCGAGCTGGACGCCGCGCCCCGGCTGGAAGAAGTTGACGACGACAAGCCCCGTCCCAATGGCAAGAAGGGATGTTCCCACGTAATAGATCAAGGTCTTGACGCCCAGGCGGCCGAATTCCCTTCCTCCGGCAACGCCGGTCACCCCGGTCACGATGCTGGTGAGGATCAGGGGAACGATCAGCATCTGGAGAAAGCGCAGGAAAAGAGTGGCCGCCAGGGAAAAGGGGGCCAGGGCGCGGGCGCGGGCCGAATCGGGGTCGAGCGCCAGGGTCAATCCGGTTTCCCGTCCGCCGGCCAGGCGCAGGCGAAGGAACTGGCCGTTCTCCTGCTCTCCAACCCACCGGCCAAGAGCGGCGGGGTCGCCGCCAAGCTCCTTCCAAGGACCCGTGGAGAGGGCCATGGCCGTGATCCCATCGCCGGGCCGCAGGCCGGCCCGCTCGGCGGGACTTCCCGGGGCGATCTCGGTCAGGACGATCCCGCCGCCGGGGCCCTTCGCGCCGGCCCACCCGGCAAAGGGGACCGCCGGGAAGGCAAGCTGGATCCCCGCACCCGCCAGGACTCCAGCCGCCATCCAGAGGAGGATCTTCCTCATTCGGGAATCATACGGACCCCCAGGGACTCCTCGAGAATCCCGAACTCAGGTTGAGGCGGTTCAGATCTCGACCCCGAAGGGTCCCTTGAGCGCAAAGGCCGCCACAATGGAGATCAGGACGAAAAGGATCATGATCCCGATCTCGCCGTCGAAAGGCCCAAAGGAGGCGTTTGGATAGTCGATGGTCACGGTTTGAAGGAAGCTGCTCTTCGAAAGGACCGGTTCCCCGAAATAGAGGATCGGGTCCTTCATGGCAAAGAAATTGGCCCAGGGACTCGCGGTGCGGACCTTGGCCAGACGCCGGGGCCGTTCTCCGACCGCCAAGGTCTTGGTGACCGATTCCCCCCCGTCCTGGAAGGTCAGATCGAAAATGCCCTCCTTTTCCGCCCTCAAGGTCCAAAGGACCCGGGGGGTTCTGTCGTTGAGCCGCACCGGACCCTGCACAACGGACCAGCCTTCCGTGGGAGGGGCCAGTTGGACCTGATTGACGTCCGTTCCGGGCTTCAACTCCGCAACCACCACCCGCTCATCCCCCGGCTGGAGCGGCTCGAAGGCGTACAGGGCATTGAGCTGGAACCAGATCACCATGAAGGGGATGACCAGGACCACCATCGGCAGGATGTTCAGCCCCAGGTAGGCGAAGTTCCAGCCCAGGGCGCCTCCCGTCGAGCGGAGGACGTTGCCGGGATTGTCCTGGTAGAGCCGGATGGAAAGGAGGTGGAACTTGATCTTGTCCTTGACGGATTTGATCCAGTTCTGAGCCGAGACGTGCGGAAAAAGAACCAGGAAAAGGATTCCCGTGGCGAGGCTCACAAGGGAAACGGCGACCAGGGGGCCGGTCCAGCCGAAAAGGGCGTCCATCGCATCGAACCCGGCATTGAGCAGACCGGGAGCCACAAGGCTCGCCAGTGCGAGCAGCAGGCAGGATCCAAGAACGATCAGGGTGCCGCGCATGCTTGAGGGAATCCCGGATTCAGGGAGAACGAAGGGTTCAGCTGATGTAGCCGAGGCCCTTCAAGGATTCCGTGATCGCGTCGTCGGAACTCCCCGAGCTTTCGATCTGCTTGAGCTCTTTTTCGAGCACGTGCTCGATGAATTCCTCGACCGAAGAGTAGCCGGCGATTTCCGAGCACTTCTTGCACCGCTCCAGGATGCTCTTGTTGACTTTGACCTTGTTTCCTCCGAACATCTTTGTCTCCTTTTTCCTTTTTCTCCCAGCAGGTTTATTTCAGGACCTTGTCCTGGCATCAGAAGAGGGCTTTCCCGTCCATTCCCTCGGGGGGTTCGACCGAGAAGAGGGAGTACAGGGTGGCCGTGACATCGACAAGCCCGGGTTCACGGGAGAACTCCATGCGTCGATTCACGAGAATCGATCCCTTGACAAGATCGGGATCCATCAAGTGGCTTCCCGACCAGCGCGAATCGTTGTCCACAATCACCCCCTCCCCGGTGATCTCGCCTGTTGCGGTTTCATCCGAAGCTCCGTACCCGACATTGAAGCCAAGCTGGAGATCGGGTGCCAGGGAAACCTTGGGGCCCGAGAAGACTTCCTTCGCTGTGACCACCCTTGGCAGGATCCGAGTACCGTCCTCGTCCTTGAGGGCGAGAAGCTTCTGCCGGATTTCATCCAGAAGAGGACCCGCCTGGGCCTCGGTGACGATCCCCTTCGGCTCCCGGCCGGCCCGGTTCAGGATGATTCCATTGAAACCCAGGCAATAGGCCCGGGTGCGGGACCAGTCGACGATCGATTCATCCCATTTCGGCCGGCCATCCGCGTCCTTTTCCGCAGTCCAGATGTTGCCGGTCTTCGAGGCGGCATCGGCCTTCAGAACGAGATAGCCTTCCCGGACCAGCCAGTCGTTCACGTTCATCTTGCGGTGGAAGGGGGCGAATCCGTGGTCGGACATGACGATCAAGAGGGTATCCGGTTCCGAATCGATCCTATCCAGGATGGTGCCGAGCATCCCGTCAACCTGGCTGTAGATCCGGTCGAGCTGATCCGCGAACTGAGGATCATCGGGCTCCCGGTGGGGATGGGCGGGATCCTGGCAATGCCAGAGCATGTGGGAGCGGAGATCCAGGGAACCCACATAGAAGAAAAGGAGGCCGCCCGTCTTGTCGAAGCGGTCCAGGGCCGCATCCAGCATCTCGCCCCTCTCCTCCAGGACGGTATCGCTCTGCGAAACGAACTGGCCCGTATCGAGGAGCCCGGAGCGGTAGGACTGGTAGGCGTCGGGGAAACCCTGGGTGTAATAGGGCCCGATCCTGCGGGCCAGATCCCCGGAGGCTTCCGCAGGAGTGCTCACGGGGGTCACAGGGTCGAAGGGATCGATCTGGACCGGAGAGGCGTAGACCTCGAACGGTTCGGAACTCTTGAAGAGGAAGCGGGTCCAGCCATGAACCGTGACGAGATGGGGAACCACCTCGAAGGAAACCGGGACCCAGTCGGTCCAGCCGCCCAAGGGGGCGATTCCCCAGTGGTCCTCGATGGAAACCGCAAGCTGGGGCGCCTCCCCGTTGAGATCCACGAAGGCGGTGAAGGGCGCGATGGTCCGGGTAGCTTCCTTGATCCGGGTCTGGATCCGGATCACCTCGTCCTGGTTTCCCGCCTCCCGGGCCTGGTCCATCTGCGCCTCGAGGGCATCCAGGTCCTTGGGCGAGTCCGGTCCGTAAAGCTGGGTTTCGACCTTGGCCAGTCCGGCATGGATCCGCGAAACGTGAACGGGAATGATGTAGTAGGAGCTCCCCTCCTTTGCGGAACGCTCCAAACTGTCCGTCCAGAGGAAGGACATCCCAGAGATGGCCTTTCCGGAAATGTCGGGCGTGCCCATGTCCGGGAAGGTGGTGGCCTCCGTTTCCCGGGGCGGGAAGTCGGACGGAATCCTCCAGACGGCGCAGGGAACCCCAGCCGCGGACATGACCTCCCAGAAGGCGGGAAACGCCCGGGTCAGGTGCTGTTCTCCGCCGCTGAGAGGAAACTTGTACCCAAAAAGGGAAAGCTCCTTCCCGACCGGATCCGAATAGCTCATCGAGGAAGTCGGCCCGTAATTCCGGCGATCCACGTGGATGAAATCGAAAAGCCCGTGCTTTCCGGGATTGCAGCCCGTGATGAAGTTCGACCAGGCGACCGGACTCTGGGGCGGCCAGGAAGTCTGCAGCGGCCGGAAAACCCCCGTTTCCGCAATTTTCTTGAAATTGGGGCACAAGCCGCGTTCGATCCGCTCCTGGAGCATCTCGGGATCCAGCCCATCGACCCCGAAGACGATCACGCGCTTGTCACTGTGAAGATCAGCTCTTCCGCAGGAACCTGCCAGGAGGAACAGGAACGGCAGCCCGAGCAGCGGGAGCGATCGCCGCATTTCAGGAGACCTCCGCTTCCCGGGAGGCCCCGGCCGTGGCGGGCTCTTTCCCCGGACTGGCGACCCCGGGCTGTTTCCCAGGGGACCCGGCCGGGCGCGGCCCGAACAGGGAGGCGCCTTGCATGTACTTGGGAACGCCGACGTCGAAGAGTTCCAGGACGGTGGGGGCCAGATCCATGATGGAAGGATCGCTGGTGTTGATCTTTCGGTCGCAAAAAAAGGCTCCCGGAACTTCGCGGGGATCGATGCAGTGATCCCCCGACCACGACTTGAGATTGTCGGTGAGGACCTCGGGAGGAACGGCCCCCGTGGCGCAGTTCCAGGAATTCCGGTAGCCGCGGCGGTAACCCATGAAGAGATCGGGGGCCTCGAAGACGTAAGGGCCCGTGAAGATGTCCTCGGAATCGAAGACTTCCCGGAAGATGGGTTCTCCGGTCTTGGGATCCACGATGCCCATGAGGCCCCCCTTGATCTGGCGCTTCACTTCGCGGAGTTCCTCGCCTTCGGCCACGATCCCGTCGCGTTCGCGCGCCTTGCGGTTGATGAAGAGGCCGGTCAGCCCGAGAGAGAAAGCCTTGGTCCGGCTCCAATCCACGTCCTGCAGCCAGTCCCGGGAAACCTGTTTTCCGGAGGCCTCATCCACCGGAGCATCGTCTTTCAGGAAGAGGAATCCGTTGTCACGCAGCCAGGCGTTCAGATTGACCCCTCGCTTGAACTGGCAGAAGCCGTGGTCGCTGAGAACCATGAGGAGATCCCGTCTGGGATCCAGCCTGGCCCGGACCTCACCGAGAAGGGCGTCGGCCTTTTCGTAGGTCCGGGCGACGACGTCCTTGCCCCATTCGGTGTCCTTGCCCTCGTTGGCCGGGTGGCTGGGGTCGAGGTAGCGGAAGAACATGTGGCTGACCCGGTCGGTGGTGTCGAACACGCAGACCACGGAGCCCTTCTTCACTTTTCCGAGTGCATCGAAGAACATCTTCTTGCGTTCGTCGAAGATGAGGTTGGCCTGCTCCAGGAAGGCCCGTTCGTCGATGACGCGTTCGTTGAGGGCCCAGGTGTCCTCCGCCAGGCCCAGGGTGGCGAAGGGCCCCAGTTTCTTGGCCAGGTAGATGGAATAGACCTTGGGGTGGGAGATCGGCATGGCGGGATTGGCGGGGTCGATCTGGATCGGGCTCATGTAGAGCCCGAATTCCGGAGCCGTGCCCATGCAGTAGAAGCGGACGATCCCGGTGACCTTGCCGATGACCGGAGCCGCATTGAATTCCAGCGTGAGCCACGGGGAGTACTCCCGGACGCCCAGTTCGTGGACCTCCTGCTTTCCCTTGAGGCCGATGGTCAGGCGTATGCGCTTGTTCTCCTCCAGGACATCCACCCGCACGGGGATGCGCATCACAGGATTGCCTTCCACCATGGGGTTGGCCGGCCCCAGGATGGAACAGCGGAAGGTGTCGCCGCTGCGGCCGACTAGGTTCACCTCTCCGCCGGCTTCCGGGCCGGCCAGGGCCTTGTCGCTGGTCCAGAAGGTGAAGGATCCCTGCGTGCCGCGCAGATCCGGAACGCACATGCCGCTCAGGCAGGCGCCATGGAACTTCTCCGGCGGAAAGGTGATGGGCACCCGCAGGATGTTGGAGAAGATCTTCCGTTCCCCGAGGATCTTCCACCACGGTTTGCCGTGCCGGAGAAGCCGGATGGAGGGTTTGCCCAGGGGAATGCGGTACTTGCCCAGCTTCAGGTTCTTTTCCGCCTCGCGGATCTCGGTGCTCGAAAGGATGGGCAGATAGGTGCAGGGATCCCGGGTGATGAAATCAAAGATGTTGTGCCGGGAGGGATCCACCCCGGTGGTGAAGGAGGACCAGGCCACCGGACTCATCGAGGGATAGGTGGTCCGGAGCGGATGGAAGCAGCCCTCCTCGGCCAGCTTCTTGAAGTTGGGAAGGCGCCCCTCGTCCATCCAGCCCCGCACCAGGTCCGGGTCGAGACCGTCCAGTCCCAGGATGACCACCCGTTTGACCTCCCCCCGGATGCGCCCCTTGCCGCTGACCAGCCGCAGGACCAGCTTGATGGGATAAACCAGCAGGACTCCCACGGCCAGGGCAAGGGAACCGACCAGGACCAGTCCTCCCGAAAGGAAAGCGAATCCGGCCCCAGGCCCTATGTAGGCGGCGGCCGGGTCGGGACAAAGGGCCCACAAGGCCAGGGCGGCCAGGGGGATCCGGGCTTTCTTCAGGAGAGGCATCGGGAGGGACACGGCATTGTCCCACGAAAAACCGGGGCCGGAAAGAGGAAAAATCCCCCTTCCCGGCCGCTCGGTTTCCAGGCTCAGGCGCGGGCGGAAGAGGGAGCCGGGATCAGCTTCTGCTCCTCCAACCAGCCGAGGATACGCTTCAACGATTCCTCGGGGGTCTCCTTTTCCGAGTCGATGGTGATTTCGGGGTGCTCGGGAACCTCGTAGGGATCGGAGATGCCCGTGAAGTTCTTGATCTCTCCGGAGAGGGCCTTCTTGTAGAGGCCCTTGACGTCCCGGCGGGTCAGCTCCTCGATGGAGCAGCGGGCGTAGACCTCGACGAAACGCCCGCACATCCGGCGGACCTCCTGGCGAACGGCCTGGTAGGGCGAGATGGCGGCCGAAATGGACACCGTTCCGTTGCGGCTGAGGAGATCGCAGACGAACCCGATCCGGCGGATGTTGGTGTCGCGATCCTCCTTGGAGAAGCCGAGGCCCTTGGAGAGGTTCTCGCGGACCACGTCGCCGTCGAGGATCTCCACGTTGCAGCCGCGTTTGCGGAGTTCGGGGGCGACCATCTGGGAAAGGGTGGATTTCCCGGCCCCGCTCAGGCCGGTGAACCAGAGGACAAAGCCTTGGGAGTCGTTCATTTCTGCTTCGGGTTTCTGTGGGAGGGAGAGAGGTTCAGCGGAGCATGCCTTCCAGGAAAGGCACTTCCAGACACTTGTCGTGCAGGATCGGCCCGTGGCCGAAGTAGCCGCCTTCGCCGAAAAGTTCGCCGTGGTCGGCCGTCACGATGATCCAGGTGCCCTTGGGCACCATGTCGTAAAGACGGGGGAAGACCTTCTCGTCCAGGTAGCGCACGGTGTTGACCTGCCGTTCCCGGAGCTGGTCCAATTTCTCCTGGTCGAAGAATTCCTCCGTTTCCCCGGCGCCGGCGGACTCCGGTTCGCCGTCCGCCTTCTGGTCGATCTTCTTGAAGACGCCGTTCACGCCCGAGATGCGCGGCCACATGCTGGAGTCCTCGTCGGGCAGGGCGTAGGGGTAGTGGGTTTCGCCCACGTTGAGCAGGTAGAATTGGGGAACGCGCCCCTTGAGCCCCTTGGAGGGCCGCTTGTAATGGGCTTCGAACTCGTCCAGCATCAGCGACATGTCGTTGTGCTTGGGCATGAGCTTGAACGTGTCGAAATCGCGGTTGATCCCCGTGGCCGGGTTGAGCACCGGAAGGGAGACCATCGCGTGCGTCTCGTATCCCTTCTTTTTCAGATAGGTCGGCAGCCAAAGATGCGGGACCATGGTCTTGAACTCGATCTCGCTGATCCCCAGCCGTTCCCGGTACTTCAGGAAGTCCTTCTTGTAGTATTCCGATGCGTAAACGTTCGACGGGCTGGTGTGGGGAACGAGCCCGGTAAGCAGGTTGTAGTGCGAGGGCGCCGTCCAGCTCGCGTAGCTGTAGCGCGCCTCCACCTTGTCCAGACCGCCGCAGAGGCGGGCGATGTTTTCCGGCTTGGCCGCCATGAAGGAGTCGTGACGGCACGAGTCGAGCGTGATGACGATCAGGTGGTTGAACTCGCGTTTCTTTCCGAAGAGTCCCATGGATTCTTCTCCCAGCGGGCTTCAGGCGTTGACTTTCGAGGCGTAGGCTTCGATGAGGATGTCGGCGACTTCCGGACGGGTGAATTCGGCGGGAGGACGGATCCCCTGGCTCAGCATTTCCCGGACCTTGGTTCCGCTCAGGAAGACCCGGTCCGCAGGTTCCGCGGGGCTGGTCTTCACGGTGGCCATCTGGCCGGTCACCTTGCACCAGAAGGCATGCTCGAAACGCAGGGGCTCAATGGCGAGGTCGTTCTTGGCGAGGTCCAGGAAGATCTTCTGGGCATCGAACGTTCCGTAGTAGCTTCCCACGCCGGCGTGATCGCGGCCGATGATGATGCTGGTGCAGCCGTAGTTCTGCCGGCAGATGGCATGCAGCAGGGCCTCCCGGGGCCCGGCGTAGCGCATGGCCTGGGGATAGACGGCCAGGGCCACCCGGTCCTTCGGGTAGTACTTCTCGATCAGGGTCAGGTAGCAGCGCATCCGAACCACGGCGGGCACGTCGTCCGCTTTGGTGGCTCCCACCAGGGGGTGGATGAGGACCCCGTCGGCCTGTTCCAAGGCAACCTTGGTCAGGTATTCGTGGGCCCGATGGATGGGATTGCGGGTCTGGAAGGCGGCCACCCGCTGCCAGCCGCGCTCCCCGAAAGTCTGCCGGGTCTGGGCGGGAGTCAGCCGGAATTCCCCGAATCCCTCATGCTGCGGGAGATCGAAGACGTGGATCCGGCCCCCGAGGTAATGGGTACCGAGGGAGTCGAGATAGCGGACTCCGGGGTGCTCCTTCTCGGTGGTCCGCAGGGTTTCCCGGGCTTCATGGGCCTTGTCGATCTCCCATTTCTCCAGGCCGTGAAGAACTCCGAGAATCCTGCCGTCTCCGCTCTTCAGGGCCACGTCGCCTCCAGCCGGGAAGGTGGCGGGATCGTCCCCGGGCTTTGTGGCGAGGACCACGGGGAGCGGAAAGAGGGTTCCGTCCTGAAGACGCATGGAATCGACCACCCCCTTGTAGTCCGCACAGTTCATGAAACCGCGCAGCGGACTCATGGCCCCCACGGCGATCATCTCGAGATCGCTGGTCTCACGGGAGTTGAGAGTGATTGCGGGGAGGGTGCGCGCTGTTTCCAGCTCCTCTTCCCGCCGGGAGCCGGTGACCAGCCGGTTGACCAGTTCACCTCCATGGGGAGTAATCATGAGTGGAGTCCTTGTTGTGCGGTTTCTTCTGGGTGGGGATGGCGAACGGGCCCGTGCTTCAATCGAGGTAGCCCAGGTTCTTCAGCTTGCGCCGGATCGCCTGGACCTCTTCCGGAGAGAATTCATCCTTCGGATCCGCGGCCGCCGCGGGGCTGTGGACCTCGCCCAGCAGATCGCGCAGCACGAAGACGATGAAGTCCGTGGGGGACGAAAAACCCGAGTTATCGATGACCTGCTGAACCTTTCGGTAGAGGGGCCGTGGGATCTTGACGGTGACGCGGGTTTCCTTCTGCATGGCTCGGGGCCTGAGGG
>CAZQAP010000036.1:0-5424 GCA_964591365.1 uncultured Planctomycetales bacterium | reverse complement strand
TCCGCCGAGCCCTCCATCCGCAAGGAAGCCCTCCTTGGCCTGGGAGAGACTCAGGCAGCCGAGGGGAAGAGCGCCAAGGCCTCCTCCACTTTCGATCAACTCCAGAAGGAGTTCGGGGACGGCTTGAGCCTGCAGAGCGTCCGCCGGATCGTAGACGCCTTCATCAAGAGCGGGGACGCCGACAAGGCGCGTGAAAAACTCCAGTGGGCCTCCGGGAAGTTCAAGAATCCGGCCGCCCAGAAGGTTTTCGGCGCCCTGGACATGGGCATCAAGGCCCTGCAGGCAGGCGATTCCGACCTTCTCCGGCAGCTCGGTTACGCCGGCGACTAGCCCGGCTCACTTTCCCTGGGGAGAAGAGGCCCTCTTCACCACGAGGGGCGGGCTGTCGTAATCGGCCGGCCGGGGCACCCCCATCGCGGCCAGGATGGTGGGAGCGAGCTGGACCGCATCGAAGTGGTCCCAGCCCGGAGGCAGCCCGAGCGGGAGGGTGCTGAAGAAGATCCCCTGCACCACGGAGATGTCCACCCCGACGTGATCCCCCGACCAGGGGATCAGGTTGTCGCGGAAGACCCACCCGCCCTTCACGAGGGTCCCTCCGGCTTCGCCGCCGGCATCCCCCTCGCCAGCGTCCTCCTCGACCAGGTTCATGCCTCCTCCAGCCGTGGTCCAGGCCACCCGGTAGCCGGGTGCGAAGTCGATGGTCAGTTCCGGGGCGCCGGAATCCTGGTCCTGGGGCCCGCCTCCGTTGCGCCGGAAGTGGACGTAATCGCCGCTGTAGATCTCTTCCCGGCGATAGACCTTCCGGACCACCTTCTCGCCCGTCTCGGGATCCTTCATCTCGTAGAGACGCTTGGTGATCTCGTCCAGGATCCCATCGGCTTCGTCGTCGGTGACCGTCCCGTGGGGCTCGCGGCCCTTCCGGGCCAGGTAGATCTTGCTCATCGACATGGAGTAGGCCTTGGTCTTCTCCCAATCCACGAACCCGAGCGGCCCGCTCATCTTCCTCTTGGTCATCGGAAGGCCGAACTCATCGGTTTCCGGGATGGCCAGGAAACCTTCGTCGTAGAGCCAGTTGTTGATGCTCACCTCGCGCCGGAAGGAATCGAATCCATGGTCGGAAACGACGTAGAGTTCGTCATCGGGGCCCAGGATGTGGTCGAGCACGTAACCCACCACATCGTCCATCTTGCGGTAGGTCTCGAGGATGGCATCCTTCATCTTGATCTTGCGGCCGAAGAAGGTGACCTCGGCGTTGGCGGCCTCCGGGTCGTACTGGGGATGCTTTTCGTCGAAGTGCCGCATCAGCATGTGGCAGACCCGGTCCGGCTCGCCGTTGAAATGAAAGAGGACCTTCCAGGAGGAATCCTTGCCGGCGTCCTCCAGCATGCGCATGCGCCAGTCGTAGGTGAACTCGATGTCGGCCAGGAAGGCCGCGTCGCTCAATTCGGCGTCCTTGACCGCATGGGTCTGACAGGCCCAGCCCAGGGTCTCGAAGAGCCCGATCCGGCCCGCAAGCTGGGCGGCCCAGTCCCGCGGCCAGGTGATCTCGTCCCAGGGGTCGGGCTGGCGGGGGTCGATCTGCAGCGGCGTGGTGTAGAGCTCCAGTCCCGGCCCGGCGGTTTTTTCGGCCCACACGCGCACCAGGGCGTGCGTCGCGAGCCAGGTGCTCCAGTGGAAGGTCATCTCGAAGAAATCGCTGTAGCTGTTCAGGGCCACGGTCTGGGTCTTCCCGTCGATGGTCACCTCGGCGGCCTCATCCCCTGGATTCCAACGAACCTCCAGAGGCACCCAGGTGTCGCTGGCAGCCGGATTCTTCATGCGCACCTTGACGTCCTCGATCTCCTCGGGGTCCGCGCCAGGCCGGTTGCGCAGGGCGTTGAACTCCTGGACCGCCTTCTGGACCACAACCTGGTTCTTGGGCCCGAAGAGCTTGGAGCGCAGGATTCCATCTTCGCCCCGGACCAGCTTGTAGATCGAACCGGCCCCGTACCGGTGGCCGTTGGTCACCTTGGAACCCTCCTCCACGGAAGCAGCCGGAAGAGGCTTGTAGTTGCGCAGTTTGCCGTGCAGGGTGTCCTCGGTGGTGTAGATGGCGAACGTGTTCAGCCCGCCCTTGCCGTCGGGGGCCCCCAGCCCGGCGATCATCTCGCCGTGCTGGAGTTCATCGCAGGGATAGGTGACGATCGGGCCGTCCCCGCGGAAAGGGATCCCCGCCCGGTCGAGATCGAGCCACCACTCATCCGCCTTGACCAGGCTCTTGTAGTCGGGAAAGCCGTCGGGCGGGAAGGCCCCCTGCATCGAAAACGCCGCCCATGCTCCGGCTGCAGCCGGAATGAGGCCCACGACGACCGCAACGGCCCGGTTGCGGCGCAGCAGGAACCCCACGAGCAAGCCCAGAAGAATCCCTCCCCCCAGGATCAGGTACTGGGTGGTGGGATCGGCGAGGGGATACCTTTTGGTATCCAGGGGCTTCGTGAAGCGTTCCTGGAAGCCGATGTCAGGGAGGATCGTGCCCCGCCGGAAATCCCGCACCACGCGCACGAAATCGAACACGTTGTGCTTGCCGGGGTTGCGCCCGGTGTTCAAGGTCGCCCAGGAAACCGGGGACTGGGGCGGATTGCCGGGGCGCAGCGGTTGGAAGGTGCCGCGCTCCTCCACTCGCTTGAAGTTGGGCAGTTCCCCGGCATCGATCCAGCGCCGGGTCAGGCGAGCATCCATGCCGTCCATGCCCAGGACCACGATCCGCTCGGGATGGTGGTCCTGCGGAACCGGACGGGCGGAAAGGGGGGCCGACCCCAGAATGAGGGCCAGGCCGGCCAACTGCAGGCGGTGGGACATGAGGTGGTTTTCGGGAGGGGGAAGGGCCCCAGAGGGGGACGCTTGAGTACGGGAAACCGGTTAGATTGTAGGCAGGGAAATGCCGATGCCCAGCAAGCTCTCCCGAAAAGTCCGGGTCCTGGGGCTCTTGGTGATGGGGGGAGCCCTGCTCCTGGCCCTGCTCTGGGTGCTCATTCACGGCCAACCCCCTGCCGGGACGGCCTCGCCGCCCCCGCTTGCCGGACCCCCCGCGAACCGGCCGGATGCGGCCCCCGCCCCTTCGCCCAACGCCTTCGAAGGCGAGGAGGGCCCGTCCGCCGCGGAGAATCCTCCCGGGGCCGTCCTTCCGCCCGACAGCCCGGCGCGCATCGACACGCCCGTCAATGCCCTGGTCCGCGGCGAGGTCGTGGCGCCCATGGGAAGCCCGTTCCCTTCGAAAGCCACCGTCTGGCTGCGTCCCCAGGAGAAGGGGTTTGCGGAACCGCGCAGCATGGAGGTGGGGCCCGCAAGCCGCGGTTTCCGTTTCGAAGGGGTCCCCTTCGGCGACTGGAAACTCCAGGTGGAAGCGCCCGGCTTCCAGTCCAACCCGGTCCTGATCTCCCGCGATGCCGCGCAGCCTGACGGTCACATCCTGCTCTCCCTGCTCCCCGCCACGCACATCAAGGGGCGGGTTCTCGATGAACGCGGCCGCCCGGTCGCCGATCTGAAGATCACCGCCATTCCGGTCCTCAAGGACCGCGCCCGCATGGTGGAACCCCATTTCGGCGCCACCGACTCCGAGGGCCGTTTCGACATCGTCGGGGTCCAGCAGGGGATCTACCGGGTCCATGCCGGACCGCCGCGAAGCCCCGTCGGGGAGGAGCGCGAGGTCCAGCTCGCCGGCCGCGAAGCCTGGCTGGAACTGGTGGTCCCGGTTTTCGGGAAGGCTTCGGTGACCATCACCGACCAGAAGACCGGCAGGGCCCTGGGAGGGATCCGGGTGGTGGTCCAGGGCAGCCGTTTCTTCGATTCCGGCAAGACCGACGCCAAGGGCCGGTCGCTGTTTCCCACCCTGGTTCCGGGCGAATACGCCTTCACGGCCTACGGCTCCACCCGTTACCGCCGTACCGTCCAGCGCGCCATCATCCAACCCGAACAGCTCGCGCAGGTGGAGATCCGGATGGTCCCTCTCCATTCGGATCAGTGAGCGGTCCGGAACCGCCTTCCCCGGCCCCCACCTCCATCCAGGAGGCGCGGCCTCTGCGGGAGGCGCTGCGGATCGCCTGGCCGGCCACGCTCTCCCTGCTGCTTCATTCCGGCTACCGGGTCAACGATCAATACTGGATCCAGGATCTCGGGCCTTCGGCCCAGGCCGCCCTGGGCCTGGCGACCTTCATGCTGATCCTCAATTTCGCCTTCGTGATGGTGGTTCACGGCGGCATCCTCTCCCGCACCGCCCGGGCCTTCGGGGCCCGCAACCGGGGAGCGCTTCTGGAGACCTATCGGGCCGGAATCGGCTTCGGAATGCTCTGGCTCGCGGCCCTGGCGGTGGCCGGTTGGGCGACCACCGGTTTCTGGGTCGAAGCTCTCGGCGCCCGCGGCGAGACGGCCCGCATGGCCGGAGAATACCTGGAACGGATCTACATCTGTCTGCCTTTCATCGCCCTGAAACCGCTCACCGACGCCGTGTTCATCGGAAGAGGGAACACCCTGACGCCGATGTTCCTCTCCGGGATCTCCGTCGGTTTGAACTTCGTGCTCAATCCGATCCTGATTTACGGCCTGGGCCCCATTCCGGCCCTGGGGGTGGCCGGAGCCGCCTGGGCCACCGGCATTTCCCGCGGGATCGGCGGTCTCCTGGGAGTGATCTTCCTGAAACGCGTCTACGGGCTTTCCCCGCTGGGCAAACGCCCCTCCTTCGCCGAGGCGCGCCGGATCGCGGCCATCGGCGCCCCCATGGGCCTTTCGATCGCGGCCTATTCCCTGGTCTTCATTGCGGTCCTCAAGTCGACCGTGAGCCCTTTCGGCCGGGACACGCAGGCCGGCTTCGGGGTGGCCTTCAACGGAGTCGAGTCCATTTCCTATTGCGGTTTGATGGGGCCGGCGGTGGCGGCCTCCTCCATGGTCGGGCGCCGTCTGGGGGCCGGCGATCCGGCCGGGGCGCGGCGGGCCGCGAAGACCTGCGTGGGCCTCTCCCTGGGCATCGCCCTGCTCTTCACCCTCGCCTTCCTGTTTGCGCCCCGGATCCTGGCAGGCTTCTACAGCGAGGATCCCCGGGTGGTGGAGCAGGGGGCGCTCTATCTCTGGATCATGGGGTGGTCCCAGTGGGCCACCGCGGCCCACTCGGTCCTGGAGCAGTCGCTGGTGGGGGCCGGGCGGACGCTGGGCATGTCGCTTCTGACGGCGGGCGGGAACGGCATCCGGATCCCGCTCTGCTGGCTCATGGCCCATCCACTGGGCTGGGGTCCGGCCGGAGCCTGGTGGGCCATGAATGCCTCCAACTATCTCAAGCTCGCGGCTATATTCCTGCTCTTCCGGCAGGGCCGCTGGCACGCCGGCCCCCCCCACCCGACCCCCGACACCCGGCCCCCCCGGACCTGACTCGTGGCCATCCAGCTCCCCCTCATT
>CAZQAP010000035.1:1606-20796 GCA_964591365.1 uncultured Planctomycetales bacterium | reverse complement strand
TCCGGCGATTTCGCCCGGGACATCGGCCTTGAATACGCCAACGTCAACCCGCCTTCGGGCAACGCCCAGAAGGGTTTCGGATTCACCTCCGTGGGGATCTCCACCCTGCTGGATCAGGACGGCGACGGCATTCCCGACACCCGGGTCCCGGATTCCACCCGAACCGGGATAACGGCCGGCATCCTCGACGGGCAGGATTTCGGCATCCCCATCCTCCTGGCGGCGGCGGAAACGCGCAACGACACCAACATCCTCTCGATCCCCTCCATCCTGGTCACCAACAACCGCGGGGCGCGGGTGGAATCCCTGGACGAGATCCCGGTCACCGAGCAGACGCCGGTCCAGAACGTCGGCATCACGGAATCGTTCAGCGGCTTCCAGGAAGCCGGCATCAAGCTGGAGATCACCCCCTCCATCTCCTCCAAGGAATACCTGCGCCTGGATGTGAACCTGGAAATCTCGGCCTTCCGCGGGGCGTTCACGGGCGGGACCATTCCTCCCCCGAGGGCCACCCGGACCCTGGCCACCACGGTCTACCTGCCCGACGGCGCCACCATGTGGATCGGGGGCATCATCAGCGACAATCTCTCCGTCGACGAGACCGGGATCCCCTTCTTGAGCGACATCCCCGTCATCGGCTGGATCTTCGGGCGCACGAAGTCCAGCAACACCAAGACGACCCTGTTCTTCTTCGTGACGCCGCGCATCATGGATGATTTCGAGGAGCTCCGCGACGTTTCCGAAGGGGGCAAGTCGCGGGCGGCGGACGTCATCGGGCTTGAGCGGCTGCGGCGGATCGATCCCAAGTTCCGCTTCAAGAAGCCCCTCGACATCATCATGGAAGAGGACCTCAATGGAGACGGTCAGGACGAATCCGGGATGATCGACCTCTCCAGTTTTTCGGCCCCCGCATTCGTCACCTCCGGCGGATTCGTCACTCCGGAGGAAGTCGGGGTCGATCCGAGCGACGTTCCCCGCACCCGCGTCGTTCCGGCCACTCCTCCGGAGGGGAAACCCCGGACGCTGCCGGTTCAGCGGAATCTTCCCGAATCCAAGCCTTGAATCCCACGGAAACACCGATTGCGTCCGCCCCGGACCTCATCAGCCTGCTTCAGGACGGCTCCGGGCTGGAACCCGCGGATCTCCGCAAACTCCGGGATCAGGCCGCCGCGACGGGGCAGACCTTCGACCGCATCCTGATCCAGCGCGGCCTGGACGAAACCGCCGTTCTGCGGGCTTTCGCCGAGGATCTCGACCTCGAGTTCCGCGAACGTCTGGAGGCGGCCACTGTTCCGCCCGTCTTCGTCGACCGGGTCCCCATGGCCTTCGCCCGCGCCCACGACATGATCGCGGTGGAAGTGGACAACGGCTCGATCGTGGTCGCCTGCGCCCATCCGCTCGACGTCCATCCACAGGACGATCTCGAGAGCATGCTCCCAGGGGAGGTCCGGTTCATCCTCAGCCCGCGCAGCGAGATCACCCCGCTGGTCAACCGCGCCTTCCGTCACAAGGCTGACGGCGTCGGAGAGGCCCTCGACGGGCTGGAGGGCCAGGACATGGCCGGCCTGGCCGCGGCGGTCGAAGAGAGCGAGGATCTTCTCGACGTCGCCAACAAGGCTCCGATCATCAAGCTGGTGAATTCGGTCCTTTTCCAGGCGCTCAAGATGCGCGCCTCGGACGTCCACTTCCAGCCGTATTCGGACCGCCTGCAGGTCCGCTTCCGCATCGACGGAATCCTCTACGACATGGAGAACGTCCCCAAGACCGCCCAGGACGCCATCCTTTCCCGCATCAAGGTGATGGCCAAGATGGACATCGCCGAGCGCCGTCTGCCCCAGGATGGACGCGCCTCGATCCGCATCGGGGACGGCGAGGTCGACGTTCGGATCTCCGTGATCCCCACCAGCGACGGGGAGCGCGCCGTGCTGCGGCTGCTCGACAAGACCGCCCGGGTCTATTCCCTGGAGGAGATCGGGCTCGACGAGACCAACCGGAAGATCCTGAACACCTACATCCATTATCCCCACGGGATCATCCTCGTCACCGGGCCCACCGGGTCGGGGAAGACCACCACCCTCTACGCCTCCCTGACCAAGATCAGCACGGGCGACAAGAACATCCTCACCATCGAGGATCCGGTCGAATACCACCTGGACGGGATCAGTCAGGTGCAGGTGAACACCAAGAAGGGCCTGACCTTCGCCGCGGGCCTGCGCTCCTTCCTGCGCCAGGATCCCGACGTGATGATGGTCGGCGAAATCCGCGACCTCGAGACGGCTGAAATCGCCATCCGGGCCGCCATCACCGGGCACCTGGTCTTCTCCACGGTCCACACCAACGACGCGCCCTCCACCATCACGCGGCTCATCGACATCGGCCTGGAGCCCTACCTGGTCTCCTCCTCCCTGGTCCTGGTGGGCGCCCAGCGCCTCGTGCGCACGCTCTGCCCTGCCTGCCGGGGGCAGCGGGATCCCACGCCCGCGGAAGCCGCCGAACTGCGGGACCTGGGCATCGATCTCGCCCAGTTCCCCGAGGAGAAGCTCCCCCATGCCCCGGGCTGCGACGAGTGCTACCAGTCGGGCTACCAGGGCCGCACGGCCATCTACGAGATGCTTCCCATGACCGAGGACGTCCGCCATCTGGTCATGAACCGGGCTTCGGCCACCGAGATCAAGCGCTTGGCCATCCAGAAGGGCATGCGCACCCTGCGGATGGACGGCATCCAGAAGATCGTGGACGGCCTGACCACCCCGGAAGAGGTCCTGCGCGTGACCCAGTTGGACATCCTCTGACCCCGCGAAGGGCCGCCGCGCATGCCGATCTTCGAGTGGAAAGGGTTCGACGGCAAGGGAAGCTCGGCGACGGGCGTCATCGATGCGGATTCTCCGCGGGACGCCCGGCTGAAACTCCGGCGCAAGAAGGTCTTCGTCACCACCATCGCGGAGACCCGCGGAGGCCGCAAGGTCCGCCCGAAGAAGAAGAGCAAGGATCTCCGCCGCACCGCCCGCCAGCCCGGCCGGCTGTCCAAGCTGTCCCAGACCCTCGCCGAACGGATGAGCGCGGCCCGCGGCCGGCAGGGGGGCCGCCTCTCCAAGCGGCGCCTGGAGGAGGTGAGCACCTTCACCCGCCAGATGTCCACCCTGCTCAAGGCCGGGATCCCGGTGACCGAGGCCTTGAAGGCCATTATCGAACAGACGGAGGACAAACGGCTCAACATGGTCTTTCGTGACATCCGCGAGCAGATCTCCCAGGGGGCCAACACCGGGGACGCCCTGGCCAATCACCCGGGCTATTTCGACAACCTGTACGTGTCCATGGTGCGTTCCGGGGAGGCCGCCGGCCGCCTGGACGAGGTCCTGGAGCGCCTGGGGGAGTTCATCCAGAACCAGACCCGCCTGCGCAACAAGGTCCAGGCCGCCCTGGCCTATCCGATCGTCATGCTGATCATCGGCCTCCTTGTGGTGGCCGCCCTGATGGTCATGGTGGTTCCCCGGATCGCCACCATGCTCCAGTCCCGCGGCCAGATCCTGCCCCTGCCCACCCGCATCCTCCAGGCCGCCTCCGGCTTCCTGGTGGGATACTGGTGGGCGCTCTTCCTGGGCCTGATCTTCGCCCTCCTGGTGTTCAACCTGATCTACTCCTCGAAAAAGGGCCGCCTGGCCATCGACCGCAGGCTCCTGCGCCTGCCCCTGGCGGGGAACCTGCTGACCAAGCAGGCTCTGGCCCGTTTTTCGCAGACCTTTGCCACCCTGCTGCGCTCAGGGGTTCCCGTGGTCCGCTGCATGGAGGTGACCCGCTCCGTCCTGGGCAACAAGGTGCTCGAAAACGTGATCGACGAGGTCCGGGAGAAAATCCTGGAAGGCGCCGACATTTCGACCCCCATCAAGAAGTCCCAGGTCTTCCCGCCGCTCATGGGCTACATGATCGCGGTGGGCGAACAGTCCGGCGAGCTCGACAGCATGCTGGAACAGGTGGGCGGCGCCTACCAGGAAGAGGTGGAGATCGCGACCCAGAAGTTCACATCCCTGATCGAGCCCCTGCTGATCGTCTTCCTGGCGGTCATGGTCGGGTTCATCATCCTCTCGATCCTCTGGCCGGTCCTCCAGATGTCCCAATCCTTCTGAAAAGAAGGCCCAGCCCTTCCCAAACCCAGGTCAAGAAAACCATGAAAACCCAGAAACGTCCCCCCCGCCGGAAGAAGGCGGGCTTCACCCTGATCGAGATCATGGTGGTGGTGCTCATCATCGGGCTGCTGGTCAGCCTGATCGGGCCCAACATCTACAACCAGTTGATCCGCAGCAAGAAGCGCGTGGCCGAGATCCAGATCAAGAATCTCCAGGCTTCCATCAACCTCTACCAGCTCCAGCTCCAGCGTCTGCCCGACAGCCTGGACGACCTGGCCCAGCCCGACGAAGAGACCGGGAAGCCCTACATCGACTCCATCCCCATGGATCCTTGGGGAAACGAGTACGAGTACAACCAGCTCTCCGACGGGACCTACGAGATCATCAGCTACGGCGGCGACGGGGTTCCCGGAGGCGAGGGGGAGAACGCCGACATCTCCTCGAACAAGGACAAGGAGTCGTAGGCCTTCGTGGAAATACGCCGGGCCCCGCGATCAGGGGGCTTCACCCTGATCGAAATCTCCGTGGTGGTCCTGATCATCGCCCTGGTCCTGACCACGGTCACGGTCAAGCTCGACAACTATCTGCCCAGTTCCCGCACGGAAGCGGCTGCGCGGGAACTTCTTTCCATCATGGATCTCGCCCGCACTTCGGCGGTTGCCTACGGACGGCCCTACGACCTCGACCTCGACCTCGACCGAAACCGTTATCGAATCGTCACCCCGCTGGACAAGGACGGAAAGCCCGCCCGCACTCCCGAGGACCGCGTGGCCAACTCCTGGACCGATCTTCCCGAGGGCGTTTCCTTCGGCACCGTCTACCGCGGGACCGAGCAGGTCTACGATCAGGGTCTTTTCGTCCTCACCTTCGACCAGATGGGGACCGCGGATGAAGTCTACGTCCAGCTCGAGAATTCCGCCGGAGAGGGCTATGCGCTGACCGTACGCATCCTTCCTTTGACCGGCGCGTCGGAAGTGGTGCTCGACAAGCTCGTTCCGGTTCCGGTGACCCAGGATGATTTCTAGGCTTACCCATTCGAAGCGCCCCGGCGGGTTCTCGCTGATCGAAGTCATGGCGGCGGTGCTGCTTCTGGGCATCGCCATGACCTACCTGCTCCAGCTTCGCAGCGAAGCGGTTGCGCGGGCGGCCGTTGCCCGCAACCTTTCCATCAGCTCCCGGCTGGCCCGGGACCTTCTCGCGCGCATCCGGGCTGGCCGGGTCGCCGATCTCTTCGACGGCTATACCGGGGACTTTTCCGAGGAAGGTTTTCCCGACATCCGCTACGTTCTGGGGATCGGGGACGGAAGCATCTATGCCTCGGGAACGAACGAGGAGAGCCAGAGCGAACAGATCTGGCGCCAGAGCAAGGAAGACCAGTACCAGGAGGAGCAGGACAAGGACCAGAAGCCTCCCTACACCCGGCTCTTCCTGACCGTAGAGTACCCTGACCAGAAGGGGGAGACCGAGAAGTTCAGTCTGGAGACCGTCGTGGAGACCTGGGCCATCGAACAGGACTTCGAACTCTTCCAGGAAAAATGGGGCAAGAACCTTCCCGCGGAGGAGAATTGAAGCGGCGCTCAGGAAAACCGGCCTCGTCAGGATTCACCCTGATCGAGATCCTGGTATCGCTTGCCATCACCGCCCTGGTCATGACGAGCATTCTGGGTTCGCTGGACGTCACCCAGAAGGCGGTCGACGCCATCCACAACATCATCGAGACCGAGGCGGCCGGTCCCCGCATCCTGGCTCTCCTTCGGGACGACCTCTCCCACCTCGCGGTCTACGATGTTCCCGACTGGGAGGTCCTCCGCGGGAGCAACGAATCGGTCGGAGGAGCGGACGCCGACCGGCTCGATTTCCTGGTTTCCCGCCGCACGACACGTCCCTTCCGCGACTACACCCGGGTCAAAGAAGAGGTCTGGGCGCCGCTGGCGGAAGTCGGTTACTGGCTGCGGGGCCGCCCGGGCTCCCCCGACTTCCTGGAACTCTACCGCCGGGAAGACTGGTTCCAGGACGAAGAACCCTTCGACGGAGGCTCCTTCACCCTGCTCTACGACCGGATCACCAATTGGGAGATCCGCTACTACGCCGAGCCTCAGGTCGACCCGAGCTGGGAAGAGGAATGGGACTCCCGGGAACGCCAGGGCCTGCCCTACGCCATCGAGATCCAGTTGGAGCTGGAGATCCAGCCGCGGCGTTCTCTGGAAAGCCTGGGCATCCTCGGCGCGAACCGTTCCCGGTTGGAATTCTCCGACATCCTGACCCTGCCCGAGACCACCCGCTGGGTCTTTCGCCAGCGGATCCACCCGGTCATCCCCACTCCCGAGGGGGGCGGCGGGACATCGGTGGGCGCCGGAGGGCCGGGAAACGGGTCCGAAGGCCCCCAGCCCGGGGGGGGGCTTGATTCTTCGGCAGGCGGGGCCG
The DNA here is from genome assembly GCA_964591365.1 of uncultured Planctomycetales bacterium. Classification (GTDB taxonomy): domain Bacteria; phylum Planctomycetota; class UBA1135; order UBA1135; family UBA1135; genus CAZQAP01. The sequence continues at coordinate 14,248 of CAZQAP010000035.1, read as the reverse complement.
GAGGAGGCGCCGGGAGTGGAAGGGGCAAACCGGGCGGAGCCGGCGGAGCCACCGGAACCGGAACCGGCGGCTGACCCAGAAGGTTCCCCCCGGTTCCGGGGAACCATGGGAGACGAGGCTCTCCAAAGAAAGAAGAACGATAAACCGCGGAGACGCGGAGAGCGCGGAGAAGAAGAAGAGAAGAAGGATCCCGACCCCCGGCCGACATAAGACGCTCCCGAAAACCGCAGCGCTTGGCCATGGGCTGGGCTTTTGGGGAGCGCTCTCGTTCTATCTTCTTCTCTTCTCCGCGCTCTCCGCGTCTCCGCGGTTTATTCTCTGATTCTTCGTGTGTCAGGAACGCACCCCCGCCGCGGCCGGGGCCAGGCGATCCTTGCCGAGGTAGGGCCGCAGAACGGCGGGGACGGCCACCCCGCCGTCCTCCTCCTGGAAGTTCTCCAGCAGGGCGATCAGGATCCGCGGCGAGGCCACCACGGTGTTGTTGAGGGTGTGGCAGAAAAGAGGTTTGCCGCCCCCCGAAGGCCGGTAGCGCAGATTGAGGCGCCGGGCCTGGAAATCGTGGAACCGGGAGGCGGAGTGGGTCTCCCCATAGGCCTCGCGGCTCGGCATCCAGGTCTCCACGTCGAATTTCTGGACCTGCCCCTGGCCGAGATCCCCCGTGCAGACGTCCACCACGCGGTAGGGAAGCTCCAGGCTGTCCAACAGAACGGTGGCGTGTTCCAGGATGCGCTGGTGCTCCTCCCGGGACCAGTCTTCCCGCGCGGGACCGATCACGACCTGTTCGACCTTCCAGAACTGGTGGACCCGGTAGAGGCCTTTCGTGTCCCGCCCGGCCGCGCCGGCTTCCCGGCGGAAACAGGGCGAGACGGCCACCATGCGGATCGGGAGATCCTCCTCTTGCAGGACTTCGCCGGCGTGCAGGGAGGTCAGACAGACCTCCGCCGTGCCGATCAGGCTCAAGCCGTCGTTCTGGATCCGGTAGGCCTGCTCCTCCCCCCCCGGGTAGTAGCCGGTCCCTTCCATGCAGGCATCCTGGACCAGGGCAGGGACGGAAACGAGCTGGAAACCCCGCTCGAGCATGTGATCCACGGCCAGGCGCAGGACGGCCTGTTCCAGAAGGGCGCCGTCCCCGGTCAGAAGATAGTTGCGCGTGCCGGCAAGGCGGACGCCGCGGGGAATGTCGAGGATTCCAAGGCGCTCTCCGATCTCCACGTGGCTGCGTGGAGGAAAGGAGAAACGCGGCAGCGAACCGCAACGGCGAAGCTCACGATTGTCGCCGTCATCCCGGCCGTCGGGAACCTCGGAAGCCGGGGGCATGGGAAGCCGCAGGGCCAGGGCCCGGACGCGGCGGCGGAGCCCCTGCTCCTCCTCCTCCAGGAGCTTCAGCTCCGCCTTGTCCCTTCCCAGCCCGGCAAGTGCCTGCTTGCGGGCTTCGGGATCGAGGGCGGCCATGGCGCGGGCCTGGGCTTTCTGGGCGGCCCGCAGGGTCTCCAGCCGCTGGAGCACCTCCCGGTGCAAACGGTCCTCCCGCAGGAATCCGTCCACGTCCGCGTCGATCCGTTTGCGGACGGCGGCCTCGCGAACCTCATCGGGGTGCTCCCGCACCCACCTGGGATCAAGCATGGTTTCGCTCCGTTTCGGGAACTACCGGCCTCACTCCGACTCCAGCTTCCCGAACCAGGGATGTTTTTTCAGGAACAGCCGAAAGATCGTCTTGCCCCCGGGCGGCACCTTCACCTCGACATTCTGGGGGTAGTAGGCGCTGTACCAATCCTTTGCGATTTCATCCGCGGTGGAGGCCCGCATCTTTTTCGTCTTGCCGCCCTTCACCAGCAACTCGGTCCCGGAGAGCGGGGCCCCCACCAAGTGGGTGTAGAACTCGCCCTTGGATCCCAGAACATGCAAGGTCTTGCCGTCCACTGTCAGGGTTCCATCCTTGATTTCGGTCCGGGCATCCAGATGAAAAGGAGCCCCCAGGACCAGGGTTTCGGTCTTCCCCTCCTCCACCTGGACCTTGATGGGGACGTCGCCCGGAAGGATGATGGCCTCCTGGGTCTTGGGACCGCGCAGGATCCCCTGGACGAAGACATATTCGCCGATCGGGACCGGAAGGGCCAGCTTGCGGTTGAAAGCGACGTCGATCACGAGGCCTTTGGTCGGCTTGGTCTGGGATTGGAAGACCAGGCTGACGGGCTTGAGAATCTTGACTCCCTTGACCTGGACTTCGAGGGTTCCAAGATGGGGAGCAACAGGAATCAGGCGGGCCGTTTCGCCGGTGGCCTTGTCTTCCACGACCAGTTCATACCACTGGTCCTTGGGTCCCGGGATCCAGTGGGAAAAGGGGAAGGAATGTTTGCCCTTCCCGAGAAGGACCGCATCGAACCGCGGCGTGCGCAACCATTTCTCTTCGGCGTTCTTCCAGATGCCCACAATCCCGGCGGGCGGGTTCTCGTCGTACCCGAAATGCCCGTCGCAGTTCAAATCGAACAGGGTGAGCGTGCCGAAGGGAGTCTTGGATGAACGCGTGGCCGCGCTGCGCCACATGATGGTGACGAAATTGTCCGTGGGGGCCAGATTGACTTCCGCCCCCTGGAAGGGATCCTGTTCGGTCCCCACCGCCAGCATCAGGGCGTGCTGGTCCACTTTTCCGTCGGCATGCTTGCGCTTGTACAGGATGACCTGGGGTTTTGTTGTGATCTTGAATTCCTTTGTGGTTTCGCCGCCGCAGTCGAGCACGAAATGCTGCAGATCAATCCGCTTGATGGTCACCTCGGGATCCAGGCCGGCCAGGACGTTGCTCTCCCCGCGCTTGCCGACCCCGCCCAGCTTCCAGGTCGGCGGAAAAGCGTCGGCCAGGTCGCTGGGATGGACGATCTTGCCCACCCGGGTTTCCGCGCCGGGCTTGAGCTTGACGACCTTCCATTCCGCCCCGTCCACGGGCTGGATCATCTCCGCGGGATATTCCGGTTTCTCCACCTTGCCCGACTCCGGGTCGGGGATTCCCAGCCGGGCGCGGGCGCCGCGGGCCAGCTTCTTCACCTCGGCGAATTCCGCATCGTGCACCAGATCCAGCCTCGTCCGCGCCTGCATGAACTTCTCGTAGTATTCGAGCGCTTTGCGGTCGTCCCCCGCATCGGTTACGGCGGTGTTCCAAGCATTGCCCAGGACGTGGCAGGCGAAAGAGATGAAGTAGAGATCCCCGGTGCCCTGGATGGCCTGCAGGAAGTCGGAGGCATAAGTCTGCACCAGTCTCCAGTCCTCCGCCTTTCCGGAGCCGATGGCGTCCGTCTGGAGCTGGATGAGCTCGGGGGTCTTCTCAGTGGTCAGCTTCTCGCGAGCTTCCCGTCTCTCGGGATCCAATCGCTGAAGATAGCGATCGTAGTTGCGCGCGAACTCGGAATGCTTCGCCCGGTTCCAGGCTTCGATGAAGGAGTCGACCCAGAGATCCAGATCCTTGCTCGGGTCAAGGACGCGCAAATCGGCCTGGCTGATGAAGGTGGCGGGTGCCACGGTGGAATAACGGCGGATCAGCTTGTCCATCTGGGCCTGATCGCCCAGATGGACCGCTTCGGCGAACTTGTCGCGAAGCTCCTTCTGTTTGGGATCGTTCTGGAAGGAACCGGACAGGGAGCCGGACCCGGCCGGGAGAAGCAGAAGGCTGAGCAGGAGGGGGACCATCTCGTCAAGGATTCTATCCTGGAACCGGAAGGGGCCGGAGCATCGTAGGGGCCCGCCCGCCCGGGGCCCTTCCCGGCCCCGGAAACCCTTTCAACGGCCCCGGGAGCGCTTCTTCAGGAATCTCCGCTCCCCGCGGGTCAGGGAGGGAAGCCCTCCGCGGCCGATCTTGGCCAGGATCCGATCCAGTTCCGCCTCGCCGGCCCGGCGGCGTTCCCCCCCGGCCGCGGCGTGCTTCTCCCGCCAGCGGCGGGTGGCCCGGCCGATGGGGTTGTCGAAGCGCTGGAACCCGCCCGCCCAGATCCAGCCGGCTGCGGCCCCGGCCAGGTGGACGTCCGTGGCCACCTGGATGTTGCCTCCCGCCCAGGTGGCCAGGAAGTTGAGCAGGTCCAGCCCCACGAAAAAGAGGAAGAAGGTGATCATCCGGCAGCGCAGGATGAGCAGGTTCAGGATCCGGCCGGGATAGATGGCGGCGTTGACGGCCAGGATCGCCATGACGATGCCCGACCCCCCCACCACGCGGCTGGCGAAATTCAGGGAAAGCGCGGCAAGCAGGAGGTGGAAGAAGGAACCCGCCAGGGCCGCCGCCAGAAGGAACCAGAGGAATCGCCGGCCCCGGTAGAGGATCTCGACCTCGCCGCCGAAGGCGTAGAGCAGGTACATGTTGATCCCGGCGTGGAGGATGCTCCCCGGGTCGTGGACCAGGACGTAGGTGACCAAGCCGGGGAAGGCGGCCAGATTGCCCTGCAGCAGGGTGGTGTCCAGCGAAAGCCAGATCGAAAGCCCCTGGTGCGGCGGGGACATGGCCGTCAGGAAGCTGATCACCCACAACCCTCCCCATGCGAGGAGGAGGTTGCGGACCAGGGGAGTGGGACTAGGCACGGGTCGAAAGGGCTGGCATTCTGCCGCCCCCATGGAAAATCTTCACCCCCCCGCCGGGCACACCGCCCGGATCCTGGATGGGAAGGCCCTGGCCGCCCGCATCCGGGCCGCCTTGAAGACGCGTGTGGAGGAAGGTGTGCGGGCGGGCCGGCCCCGCCCCGGCCTGGCCACCCTGCTGGTGGGAGACGATCCCGCCAGCCGGGTCTACGTGCGCAACAAGCTGCGCGCCTGCGAAACCGCGGGCCTGGCCAGTTTTCACCGCCTTCTTCCGGGAAACGCCTCCGGGGAGGAGGTCCTGGCCCAGGTGCGCGCCTGGAACGAGGACCCCGGGGTGCACGGCATCCTGGTCCAGCTCCCGCTCCCCGCGGGTATCGATTCCCAGGCGGTCCTGGAGTCCATCCGCCCGGCCAAGGACGTGGACGGCTTCCACCCGGTGAACCAGGGGCGCCTCCTGCAGGGCCTCCCCGGCCTGCGCCCCTGCACCCCCAAGGGGATCCTGCGCCTGCTGGACGAAGCCCCGGTGCCCCTCGAAGGCCGTCACGCCGTGGTTGTCGGCCGCTCCAACATCGTGGGCAAACCGGTGGCCCTGATGCTGCTCGAACGCCATGCCACCGTGACCCTGTGCCATTCGCGCACCCCCGACCTGGCCGCAGAGGTGGGCCGTGCCGACGTCGTGGTGGCCGCGGCGGGACGCGCGGGACTGGTGCGGGGCGCATGGATCCGGCCCGGCGCCGCGGTGATCGACGTGGGCGTGAACCGCACTCCCGACGGCCGCCTGACGGGCGACGTGGAATACTCCGCGGCCTGCAAGCGGGCGGGGGTCCTCACCCCCGTTCCCGGCGGGGTGGGCCCGATGACCATCGCCATGCTGCTTGAGAACACGCTCGAAGCGGCCTGGCGTGATCCGGGCTAGTTCGCTCCAGGGTCCATCATGCCTTCGGCCGGGACCACCGTCATGTCGGTGTAGCGGTGCAGACTCGACTGGGAGGCGGGCAGGAAGCCGAAGAGCTGGAACGTGATGAAGACCGAAAGGCCCCCGAAGAGCAGGATCCACATGCCCTTCTCGCCCCGCCAGCCAGCCACATAGCGCAGGTGCAGGTAGACGGCGTAGAAGAACCACGAGATCAGGGCCGACACCTCCTTGGAATCCCAGCCCCAGTAGGTCGCCCACGCTTCCTGGGCCCAGAGCGCGCCCTGGATGAGGCCGGCGGTCAGGAAGGGGAAGCCGACCACGAAGATCAGCCAGGTGAAGTGGTCGGAGCCCTGTTCCCAGGTGTCGAACCAGGCCATCTTGCCGGGAATCGCCTGGCTGACGAGGGTCACCAGTCCGGTGAGGAGCATCACCCCCGGCCCGAAAAGCACCCCTTGGGAACCGAAGGGGACCGGCGCCAGGGTGAACAGGCCGATGGCGAGAAGGGTGCGCCCGGGAACCGGATAGCGGCTCTTCTGCAGGATGCCGCGCCAGAACTTGAAACAGAAATGCAGCCAGGTCGCCACCGTCGCGATGAAGAAGGTGAAGTACCCGAACATGTAGGCCGTGATGTGCGTCGGAAACCAGTAGGACTGCAGTGCGGGCGGAAGCGGGCGGCCGGTCGGATCGAGTCCCAGGACGAACTGCAGGGTGAACGCGCCGCCGAGCAGGAGCAGGGAGAGGAAGATGTCCCCGAAAGCCCGGGAAATCCCGGTCTGGCGCTGGAGTCCCAGGACGAAATAGAGCACCAGCGAGGAGAGGAAGCCGGCGGTCACCCCCAGGGGAATGACCTCGAACATCGACTGCGCCGGCCAATGGCGCACCTCGAGATAACGGGCCGCCATGGCACTGGCGCTGGCCAGGAAGGAGGCCAGGGCGGCCGCAACGATCCCCCAGGAGGCCCGGTCCAGGAAAGGCTCCCGGAGGGCCGGGAAGGCCGCGCCCCCCCCGCCGGCGGTTCCCGCACCCGCCACGGCGGCCCGTTTGCGGGCCGCCAGGGGCACCAGGAAGCGGGCCAGGGCCAGTAGAAGCCCGAAGGCTCCGCCGGCGGCCGCGAGCAGCCGGGTCATTTCCAGCAGGTGACGGTAGCTGAAGGTGTCCATTAAAGGCCCCGGTAACGCCGGGTGACGAGGGGCTTCACGAAAAAGACCACGAAGGTGCCCAGGGCGACCATGTAGAGGCCGAAGAGGACCGTCATCATGCCGGGGTCGTAGACAACGCCGATCCCGGAGTAGGTGGGATCTTCCGGACGGGCGTTGGTCTGGAAGAAACGGAACCCGCGGTGGACGAGGTAGTCGTTCACGCGGATCTCCCCGCTCTGGACCGGCTCCCAGCTGCCGGTCCCCGGCTGCTGCTCGAAGAAGGAGATCCGGGAGCGCCACTCGACGGGAAGATCTTCCCGGTCCTCCTGGAACTGGAGCACGACCTCCCGCGCTTCTCCGTGCGGGCCGCTGTACTCGAGAAGCTGCTGCCCGATCCCCTCCCGGGTGCTCAAGACCAGGGTGCGTTCCTGCGGAACGGCCGGATCGCCCCCGGCGGCTTCCACCACCTTGAGGCGGACCGCCGCTGGCGCGGAGTTGTAGAAATCAGCGCCGGGAACGGCATGGAAGGTGGGTTCGGGGACCGCGCGGGGATAGGCCTCGAGAAGATGAAGCTGGAGCCCCGAAGCCAGCGGAGCCCGTCCTTCCGGGGCGAGGGCCTGAAGGGAATCGGGCCGGCCCAGCTCTCCCAGGAAGAGATGCCCATCGGGAAGCTGCAGGAGGAGCCAGCGCGACAGCGCGGGGTAGGCCCAGACATCCCAGTCCATCTGGAACTTCAAAGCGGGGAAGACGCGGCTCGAATCCTGGTGGAAGTCTTCCTGCAGGATCCAGCGCTCCTCGCTGGTGCCCTTGGAGTCGGTGATCCGCAGGTGGACTGCGGGGATGGCGGGTTCCTGGTGTTCGATCGGGTCGATGGCGGCGGGCTCCAGCTTGCCTTCCGGGTTGCGTTGCAGTCTTAGATGGGCCATCGCATCCAGGATTTCCACCTGGTAGGCCTCCTGCCCCGATTCCAGCCGGGTGACCTTTCCGGGAACCACGTCGATCGGAGGCAGGGAGGTCCCGCCCCCTGCCAGACGCGGGCGCAGAACGGCGTAACGACGGGGCACCGGACGGGAAAGGGCCGCGCGGGCCTCGGCCTCGTCCTTCACCTCCAGGTAGGCAACCCGCAGCCCCCCCGGTCCATCCGCCAGGACGCGGTTCTGGCCGGGCGAATCCTCTCGCAGGGGAAGCAGCACCACCGGGGCCTGCGGGCCGCCGGTATCGGATTCCAGGACCACCCGGGCCAGGGGCATCCCGTCTTCCCCCGCTTCGGCAGCCCGGATCCGCAAACCCATTTCCGCCTGCCGCTGGTACTCCAGGACCTCGAGCTGGAGGGCGGGGCGGCCGGCGTCGTCGCGGTCGAAAGCCAGCTTCAAGCCCTGGTAGACCCGGAACTTGGGCTGGCGGTCGAGGGCGAACTCGTAATCGAGGCGGCCGTCGGGCTTCTTCTGAACGAAGACCACCTGGAGGACGTCGTGCAGGTCGGCCCGGAAGGCATCCAGCTTGACCTGGAAGGGGACCCGGTTGAGGAAGGGGCGCTGGATCCGATCGTAGCCCAGGTAGTGGTCGGAGCGTTCCCCGACGTGAAGTTCCAGGATGCCGCGCTCCTCGCGGAAGCGCCCCAGCCCGGCGCCCAGGATCACAAGCAGGACCCCGGCATGGGTGGCCGCGAACCCCCACTTCCCGGGCCGCAAAAGACGCCGCCAGCCGCCCCGGAAGGTGTTGGAGAGCACCCCTCCGAAAAGGATCACCCAGAAACAGGCGAACCAGGGGGATTTGTAGACGCGCAGGAAGTCGAGCCGGTCGGCCCAGTTGAACAGCGTCCACCAGAAGTCGTCCCAGGAAGTCTCCAGCGCCTTGATCTCGCCGTTCTCGGCACGGGTGCGAAGCCCGGTCTCGCTGCTGGCCTTCAGCCCGACCGCGAAGTCCTCGCCCAGGCGGGAGCGGATCTCCGGCAGGCGTTTCTCAAGGACCCCGATCTTGGAGGCGATCTCCTTTTCATCCACGGCGCAGGTGGCCGGGGTGCCGGGAAGCAGGTGATAGATCTTCCCCCCCAGCGGACCGTGCAGGAGGTGATAGGTGAAATAGGCGTGGGCATGCCGGAAATCGAGGTAATGGGCGTAGCGGCCGGTCTCGAAAACTGTTCTCCCCTCCTGGGGGGGAGGGATCGGGACGTTGGGGTCTTCCTGGTGGAAGAGGACTCCCGCCATCGAGCCCAGGCCCAGGAAGACCAGGTTGATCACGCCGACCTTGATGGATCGGAAGAAACCGAAGACCGCTCTTCCGAAGTAGATGGCCGCCGCTGGGAAGGGCAGGACCGCCAGGAAGAAACCGGCCGCCCACAGCCACCGCGAAGGCCCCTCGGCGGATTCCATCCGGGAGACCAGTCCGGCCAGGATCTCCGCCCAGACCGCCAGGAGCAGGATGGCTCCGAAAGCGTTGCGGAACCCCCAGGAAAACTTCTTCCCCGTCCGGCCTCGCACCCCCTCCCGGCTTCCGCGATCCCCCCGATGGACCGGTATCATTTCTGGCGGGTGCCCAGATACCCGGTGAGTTCCGCCAGGGCCCGCCTCGCGGGATGATCCGGAAGAACGGACAGGGCTTCGCGGGCTTCAAAGAGGATCTTCTCCACCTCGTCCCGGCACGATTCCATGGCGGCTTCAAAGGCCTTCCGGAAGTCCCCGTCGAGCAGGACGACCTGGTGGGTTGCGGTCCCGAAGCGTTCCCGGAGTTTCTCCTGCAGGGGAGGCGCAAGCGATTCGCGCAGGCGGATGAGCGGCAAGGTCATCTTGCTGCGGGCCCAGTCGGTTCCCAGGGACTTCCCCACATGCTCCTCTTCGCCGACCAGATCGAGAAGATCGTCGGCCACCTGGAAGGCCCGACCGGCCAGAAGCCCGTGCCGGGCGCAGGCGCGCTCCTCCTCGGGACCGGCTCCGGCGTAATAGGCGCCAAGAAGACCGGCGGCCTCGTAGAGGGAGGCCGTCTTGCCGTCGATCTGCGCCAGGTAGTCCCGCTCGGAGAGGTCGAAATCCCCGCAGGTGAGGTTCTGGTGGATTTCGGCGGCACAGATCCGGCCGGTGGCCCCGGCAAGGATCCGGGAACAGGTCTGGTCCTCCAATTCCGTGCTGCGCAGGAAGGCCCGGGCGTAGAACCAGTCTCCCAGGAGAACGGCCGGGTTGACGCCCCAGGTGACGTGCACGCTGGCCACTCCCCGGCGCCTTCCGGCCTGGTCGAGGATGTCGTCGTGAACCAGGGTGGCCGCATGGATCATTTCGATGATCCCCGCCACCTTGTAGTGATCCGGAACCAGGTTTCCGCAGGCACGGCCGACAAGAAGAACCTGGGCGGCCCGCAGCCGCTTGCCCCGGAATCGCCGCACATGGACCAGAAGGGGCGCCAGATGCGGGTCCTCGCTGCGGGTCTGCTCCTCAAGCCAGGCCTCCACCCGCTCCAGGTCGCCTTCGATGCCCTGGAGCAGGTGCGGGAGCTTGGGGATGGTTGCGCTATGAGGCACGAGGCGGTTCTTCGGCGTGCACGGGACGCCCCGCGAACGCGACCCACTCCTCCGGGGCATTCAGATTGAGGAAAGGGTCCCGGAGTCTACCGGTTTCCCGGGTTCCTCCGTAGTCCCAGATCCGCCTCATTTCCACCGGAAGGGCGGCATGCGCCGCCAGGCGGCCGGTCTGCAGGGCGGCCCCTACTTGGGGGGCCAGCAGGACCGGATAGGCCGCTGCCAGCGGCTCCAGCCCGCGGGGGCTGCGGGGGATCAGCGCCCGGGCCGGGTCGCGCATCGCTTCCGCCTGGAGAGCGGCCAGAAAGGCGCCCGACAACCACGGCATGTCCCCCGCCACTAGAAGGACCCACGGTGTGGTGGCGGCCTCCATGGCCGCCAGGAGCCCTCCCAAAGGCCCCATCCCGGCAACAGCGTCGGGAATTGCGCGGAAACCAGCCAGTCCCAGGTCCCCCTCGCAAGGGGTGCCCACGGCCAGGAGAAAGCCGCAGACTTCGCGCAGGGCCGAGGCCGGCCGCTCCACGAGGCGTTCCCCCCCTTCCAATCGCAAGGACAGCTTGTCGCAGCCCATGCGCCGGGAGGCCCCTCCCACGAGCAGGGCTCCCGTCCAGCGCGCATCCGGCCGGGGGGTCAACTGGTTCCCGGCGAGGACCCCGGACCGGCCGCATCCTTGTCGCCGGTCACCTCCTTGGGCTTGTCCCCCTCGCCGTCGCCCGAGGATCCGCTCTCGCCCTCCTTCAATCCCTTCTTGAACTCGTTGAGGCCCGAGCCCAGGGAACGCATCATGCCCGGAAGGCGGGAACTGCCGAAGAGCAGAAGCGCGATGAAGCCGATCACGATCCATTCCACCCCGCCGGGCATCACGCATCCGGGCAGGAACAGAAGCACCAGGAGCAGGGCGGGAAGGGTTCGGGGAACGGTCTTCATGTTGCGTCCGAGGAGGGGGGGGCCGGGCTCCACCTCGCCCGCAGGGTATCGCGCCTCCCGGCCGGCTTCAGGCGTTCCACCCGCCAGCCGGCCTTGGCGAGCCCTTCCCGGACCCGGCGGGCGCAGCAGTAGGTGGTCAGGACTGCGCCCGGCGCGGCCACGCGGGCCAGAGCCGAAAAGAGGCCCGGGGCCCAGTCCTCCGGATGGCGGCCGGGGGAGAAGAGATCCAGGAAGATCCAGTCGAAGCGGCGCTCTTCCGCTCCCAAGCCGCCGGGAGCGGGAAGCGCGCGCACCTCTCCGCGCCAGCCGGGATGGCCGGGGTGGACCCAGGGGCCGGGGATCCGCCCCCACCAGGGGAAGGCCGCCGCCAAACCGGCCGGAAGCACCGGCCAGGGCCGGCATCTCCCGGGAAAAGGCTCCAGCCCGAGGGCTTCGACGCTCCCCGGTCCTCCCTGTCCCTCCAGCCATTCCAGAGCGGCGGCAGTATTGAGCCCGCGTCCGAATCCGATCTCAAGCACCCGCAGGATCTCCCCCGTCCGGGGTGGGCGCACTTGGGCGGCAGGCTCCACGAAAACCTGGCGGGCTTCCCCGCGGGGGTCGCGCACGTCGTGGGCCCACTCCCCCGTGCGGGGGTGGCGGTAGCTCCAGGACGGATCTTGCAATTCTTCCGGAAGCGGCCCGCGAGAGGGTTCAGGCGAGCCCGTGTTCCTTGCGCAGGGTGGCCAGGGTGCTGCCGATCGCGGAAGGGTTGGGGGCCATGCGCACCCCCACGGCCTCCAGGGCTTCGATCTTGGCTTCCGCGGTGCCGCTTCCGCCCGAGATGATTGCGCCGGCATGCCCCATGCGTTTGCCGGGGGGGGCGGTCTGCCCGGCGATGAAACCGACCACCGGTTTGCGGACCGATTCCCGGATGAACGCGGCGGCCTGTTCCTCGGCGGTCCCGCCGATCTCGCCGATCATGACGATCGAATCGGTGCCGGGATCCTCCTGGAAGGCGCGCAGACAGTCCACGAAGCTCGTGCCGGGCAGAGGGTCGCCGCCGATCCCCACGCAGGTGCTCTGGCCCAGTCCGGCCTGGGTCACCTGCCAGACCGCCTCGTAGGTCAGGGTTCCGGACCGGCTGATGATCCCCACGGTACCGGGATTGTGGATGTAGGCCGGCATGATCCCGATCTTGCAGCCGTGGCCGTCGTTGCCGGGGGTGATGACGCCGGGACAGTTGGGGCCCACCAGCCGGGTGGGGCCGCCGGCCAGGCTGCGCCGAACGCGCGCCATGTCGAGCACCGGGATCCCCTCGGTGATGCAGATCACGATCTCGAGGCCGGCATCGGCCGCCTCGAGGACCGAATCGGCGGCGAAGGGCGCGGGGACGTAGATCACCGAGGCCCGCGCCCCGGTGGCCTCCACCGCCTGGGCCACGGTGTCGAAGACCGGCAGACCGAGGTGTTCGCGGCCCCCCTTGCCGGGGGTCACCCCGCCGACCAGGCGGGTCCCGTAGGCCAGGGCCTGCTCACTGTGGAAGGTCCCGTTGCGGCCGGTGAAGCCCTGGCAGATCACGGGAGTTTCTTCATCGATGAAGATGGACATGCAAACCTCCT
>CAZQAP010000035.1:0-1506 GCA_964591365.1 uncultured Planctomycetales bacterium | reverse complement strand
CTAGAGGACGGCGTGGACGGCGTCGCAGACGATCCGGGCGGCCTCGTCGAGCGAGGCGGCCGGGGTGAGGGGCAGGCCGCTCTCCCGCAGCAGGCGGCGGCCTTCTTCCACGTTGGTCCCTTCCAGGCGGACCACGAGGGGTATCTCGAGCTTGACGGTGCGGGCGGCGGCGAGGATGCCGCGGGCGATCACGTCACAGCGCATGATGCCGCCGAAGATGTTCACCAGGATGCCCTTGACGTGTTCGTCGCCCACCAGCAGCCGGAAGGCCTCGGTGATGGCTTCTTCGTCGGCCCCCCCGCCGACATCGAGGAAGTTGGCCGGGCTGCCTCCGTGCAGCTGGATGGTGTCCATGGTCGCCATCGCCAGCCCGGCGCCGTTGACCATGCAGCCGATGTTCCCATCCAGCGCGATGTAGTTGAGCCCGTGGCGGGAGGCCTCCACCTCCCTGGGGTCCTCCTCGAAGAGATCGCGCAGCTCGGCCAGTTCCGGGTGGCGGAAGAGGGCGTTGCCGTCGAAGTTCATCTTGGCGTCGAGGGCCACGATCTCGCCCGATTCGGTCCGCACCAGGGGGTTGATCTCGGCCAGCGAAGCATCGAGGTCGAGGCAGGCGCGCGCCAGTCCGGTCAGGAAGGTGCGGGCCTTCTTCATCGCATCCCCGGACAGGCCCAGGAAGAAGGCCGCCTGGCGGGCCTGGAAGGGCTGAAGCCCGCGATCCACGTCGATGGGGAGGCGCAGGATGGCTTCCGGTTTCTGCGCCGCGGTCTCCTCGATTTCCACGCCCCCCTCGGCGGAGACCATCATCACCGGGCAGCCGAGCTGGCGGTCGAGCGCGATGCCAACGTAGAACTCCTGGGCGAGATCGAGCCCCTCGGCCACGAAGACCTTGCGGACCTTCTGCCCCTGGGGTCCGGTCTGGTGGGTCTTCAGGAAGGACCCCAGCATCGACCCGGCCGCCTCGACGGCCTCTTCGCGCGAGCGGACCAGGCGGACCCCGCCGGCCTTGCCGCGCCCGCCGGCATGGATCTGGGCCTTCACGACGGCCAGGGGCAGTCCCAGGCGGTCAAAGGCCTGGCCGGCTTCGGGGGGGTTTTCGGCCAGAAAACCCGTCTGAACACGGACTCCGTAGCCCTGGAGGATCTTTTTGGCCTGGTATTCGTGGATCTTCATGGGGAGGACGGGGTGGCTGGGAAGCGCGACAGGATACTCCCCTGGCCATTCGGAGGAAAAAGAGGTACCCTCGAATAGACGGGTTTCCCCTGCCCGTACGCTCCTTGCCCTTCCCCTCGGACCGCGCCTTGCCCAGAAGCAACCTTCGCGGCCCAGTTTCGTCTTCCCGACGAGCCCCATGTCGAATACTCCCCAACGACCTGGAATCGCCCTCGCCTGGATCGGGGTCTTCACCCTGGTCCTTTCCGTGGCGGTCAGCGCCATCCTGCCCCCCTCGGGTCCCCTCGACTCCGGGATTCCCGCCAGCCAGGGATCCCGCGCGCTGGATGCGATTCC
>CAZQAP010000034.1:0-20889 GCA_964591365.1 uncultured Planctomycetales bacterium | reverse complement strand
TAGGAGGCGCTCAGGGCCTTTCGAAACTCCCAGGAGCCGGAAACGTTCACCTTCAGGCATGACCAGCAGTTCACGGTCGAGCCAGTCGAGAACCCCCGTCAAGGCACGCTCGAAGAGAAGCATCGCCTCTCCCTGGCGGCCCTGCTTGGCGAGGAGATGTGCCAGATAGTTGAGGCTCAGGGTTACCCGTGGATTCTCGGGCCCAACGATCTTCTCCCAGATCGCAAGCGCCTTTCGGGCCAGCGACTCGGCCTCCTGGCAACGGTCTTGCACAGAATAGTGGTGTGCGAGGTTGTGGTAGGCCACCGCTACCTGGGGATTCTCGGGCCCCAGGATCTTCTCCAAGATCGCCACCGTGCGCTCAAGCAACGGCCCGGCCTCCTCGTAACGGCCCAACGCATCGTAGAGAACGCCCAGGTTCTTGGGGGCGCTCGCCAACCCGGGGTCCTCAGGATCCAGCACCTTTTCCCGGATGGCCACCGCGCGTTGGTACAACGGCTCCGCCTCTTGGTAACGGCCCTGGGCCTCGTAGAGTTTGGCCAGGTTGTTGAGGACGGTGGCCGTGTCCTGATCCTCAGGGCCCAGCACCTTTTCCCGGATGGCCAGCGAGCGTTGGTACAACGGTTCCGCCTCTTCGTAACGGCCCTGCTGCTGGTAGAGCGCGGCCAGGCTACTGAGGACGATGGCCGTTTCCTCATGCTCAGGGTCCACCATCTTTTCCTCAATTCCCAAAACCCGCTCGTACAACGACTGCGCCTGCTCATAACGCCCTTGATCCTGATAAAGTACGGCGAGGTTGTTGAGACCCGTCACCACCAGGGTGTCCTCCCGGCCCCAGGCTTTCTCATCAATTCCCACCACTCGTCGGAAAAGCGGTTCTGCCTCCCCGTAGCGCCCCTCATCTTGGAGGAGAGAAGCGAGGTTGCTGAGAGCGGGAGTCAGCTGGGCATCATCCGGGCCCAGAACCTTTTCCCAGATCGCCAGAGCCCGGCGGAATAGCGCCTCGGCCTTCCTGTAGCGGAAATGGTCCGAAAGGAAATTCGCGCGGTCGTAGAGGAACAAGGCCACAACCAGACTCTCGGGGCCTTCGTGCTTTTCGAGCCAGGAGAAACGCTTCTGCCAGTCGGCGTCCTCTTCAGCCCGGCGCTCCTCGGGGGTCCAGGTTGAAGGCCTCCCCGCCTCCAATCGCAGCTCGAACGATCCGCGCTCTCCGTGCAGCGCGCAGGCGGTGACCCGGTACTCCCTGCCGCGCTCCAGTTGGATCAGGATCCGCGACTGAAGTCCGACCCAGCCATCGTCGTCCTCCGCGAGGAGCTTGCCCTCGGCGTCACGGAGAACGAGGTAGGCGTCGAAGGAATAGGAGCGGAAATCGATGTGGTAGGGACCGCTCTCCTCGACCTGAATACGGTAGGTTAGGCCGACGACGGGGGCATCTGTGTAGTTGTTGACGAGCGTCGTTGTATGGACCTGGGACGCGGTCTCGGGGATCGAGCCCTTCAGAAGCACACCCGGTTTCAGGGCCGGCGGTGCCTGGGGATCCTGGAAAAAGGTCGGGAACAGGACCAGCAGGAGGGCCGGGCTCATGGGTCCCTCTCCACCCTCCCGGGGAGGCGGGCTCGGGGGAGGGGACGACCCCCGGTGTCCTAGAGGAACCGGCCCCAGGCCGCCACGGACAGAGGGATCCGAGCGAAACCGCCCATAAGGCGGAAGCCAGGATAACCCCGCTTCCCTTGGGTCCGGATCAGGGCCCGGACAGCTCTTCCGGCCAGCCCCGGGGGTCTTCTTCGCGCCCCAGGGCCCGGAAACGGGCCAGCATCTCGGCCAGGGTGAAGCCGCCCAGGCGCGCGCGCAGGGCCGAGGCCACCTCGAGGGCCACCACCGCCTCGCCCACCACGCTGGCGGCCGGCACGGTGCAGACGTCGCTGCGCTCGTAGGTCGCGCGCGCGGGCTGCATCGTTTCGAGCGCCACCGAGGGCATCCCCTTGCGCAGGGTCGGGATCGGCTTCATCACCGCCCGCAAACGGATCTCCCCGCCGTTGGTGAGCCCGCCCTCCACCCCCCCGGCGTGGTTGCTGGTGCGCCCGAGACCCGCCCAGCCTTTTGGATCGGGCACGATCGGATCGTGGTAGGCGCTCCCGGGCACCCCGGCGCCGGAAAACCCGAGTCCGATCTCGACCCCCTTGATGGCCGGGATCGAGGCCAGGGCCGCCATCAGGCGCGCATCCAGCCGGTCGCAGGGCTGGGCCAGCCCGCCGAGCCCCGGAGGACACCCGCGCACGCGCACCTCGAAGATGCCGCCCAGCGAATCGCCCGCTTCGCGGGCCGCTTCGATGCGCGCCCGCCAGGCTTCGTCGCAGGCCGGCCCGGCCCCGAAGAAGAGGCTCTTGTCCCGGCTCTCGAAGAGCCCGGCCTCCTCCTCTTCGGAAAGCGGGGGCGCCTCCACGCCGCCGATGGCGGTCACGAAGGCGCAGACCTCGATCCCGAAGCGCGCAAGAAGCTGCCGCGCGGCCTCGCCGAGCGCGGTGCGGGCGGCGGTCTCGCGCGCCGAGGCGCGTTCCAGGACGGCGCGCACGTCCCGGCTGCGCGCGCGCAGGACCCCGGCGAGGTCGGCGTGACCGGGCCGCGGGGCGGCCAGGTTGGGCAATTCGTCGATGCGCGTGTCGGCGTTGCCGATGCGCAGGGCGAGCGGGGTCCCCAGCGTCACCCCCTTCTTGAGGCCGCCGAGCACCTCGAGCGCATCCTTCTCGAAGCCCGCGCGCGGTCCACGACCGTAGGCCTTCCAGCGCCGCAGCATGCCCGCCTGCATGGCCTCCGCGTCGAGCGGCAGTCCGGCCGGCAGCCCTTCGAGCAGGCCGATCAGGGCCGGGCCGTGCGACTCGCCGGCGGTGCGCCAGGTGAGGCCGATCGAATCGGGGGATCGCCCGCCGCTCATGTCCCCCCCCCCGGTCCCTCGGGGACCGCGGAGGCGCCCCGCGACTCGGGCCGCCCGCAGGCGAGCTTGCGGATCCGCTCGCCCAGCTCGAGGATCTCGAAAGGTTTCCCGACCACGCCCTGGAAGCCGGGCACGCCCTGCAGTTCTTCCAGGCGCGGGTCACCGGGCGTGCCGGTGATCACCAGGAACTCGGGCAGCAGGCCGGCGCCCCTCCAGAGCCGGACCAGCCCGACTCCCGAGGAACCCCCGCCAAGATTGAGATCGAGAAGCAGAAGCGCCACCCGGCCCGCGCGCAGTTCGGGCTCGGCCTCCTCCCGGGAACCGACCGCCACCACGCGCAGCCCCAGCCGCTCGAGCGCGAAGCGGAAGAAATCCTGCAGGGAGGGATCGTTGTCGAGGACCAGGACGGTGGGTTTCATGGCCGGGTCAACTCCCAGGTTCGGAGGCGGGACCGGGGTCGGGCGGGGGCTCCACCCAGGTAATCTCCCGGAAGGGGAGCTGGATGTCCAGGTTACCCGCCCGCACGCGGACACATTCCCGGCGGCGGTCCACTTTCAGGATCTTGAGCCGCTCGCGGAGGCGCGGCACCCAGACCAGGTCGCCCTTGTGCAGGCCCTTCAGGAAGGCCTGCCAGCGGCGGCCCAGGTCGCTGGCGGCCAGGGAGGTGCGCAGCTCCGCAACGAGCGATTCGGCCTGATCCCGGTCGGCTCCGCGCAGGCGCACAAGCAGGGGCCCGGCGCGCTGTTCGAGAACCCGCTCGATGCGCGCCTGGAGTCCGCGAAAGACCATTTCGGCCTCGCCCTCGCGCAGCCTGCGGATCTCGCGCGCGGAAGCCTCTTGGGCCTGCGCCTGCTCGCGGACCCGGCGTGTGGCCTGCTCGTTCTCGCGCGAGCGCTCGCGCAGGAGTTCGGCTTCGCGCCGCACCGCCGATACCTGGGCCAGGAGCTTTTCGGCGCCCCCGCCGCGGCCGGCCAGCTCGCGCGCGCGCTCCAGCACGGCTGCGGGCAGGCCCAGGCGCTCGGCCACTTCGAGCGCGTGACTGGCTCCGGGCACGCCCACCAGCAGGCGGAAGAGCGGCTGGAGCGAGGCGGCATCGAACTCCATGGAAGCGTTCTCGGCGCGCTTCACCTGGAGCGAAAAGAGTTTCAGGACTCCCAGGTGGGTGCTGGCCAGGACCATCGCCCCGCGCCGCAGCAACTCCTCCAGGAGCGCCTGGCCCAGGGCGGCACCCTCCTCCGGATCCGTCCCCGTCCCCAGCTCGTCGAGCAGCACCAGCGATCCGGGGGCGGCGCTGCGCAGGATGCGCAGGGTGCGTTCGAGGTGGCCCGAGAAGGTGGAGAGGCTCGATTGGATCGACTGCGGATCGCCGATGTCGGCGTCCACTCCGGAAAAGAAGGGGAAGCGGGAGCCTTCCCCCGCGGAGACCGGAAGCCCAGAGCGCGCGAGAACGGCGAGCAGCCCCACGGTCTTGAGCGCCACGGTCTTGCCGCCCGTGTTCGGCCCGGTGACGACCAGAAGATCGGCTTCGCCGCCCAGTTCCAAGGCCAGCGGAACCACCGCCGCCCGCCCGTGTGCCCGGAGAAGCAGCGGATGGCGCGCGGCATGAAGCTCAAGGCGGCCCGGCCCCGGCTCCATCACGGGGAACGAGCCCTCCACCTCCCGGCACCAGTGCGCCGAGGCCAGGGCCGCGTCGATCTCCCCCACCCGCGCGGCGGTGAGAACCAGTTCCGGGCGCGCGCGGGCGACTCCCTGGGAAAGGGCCGTCAGGATTTCGGCTTCCAATCGGGCGGCCTTGCGGCGGGTCTCTTCCAGGCGGTTGGAGAGCGCCAGGATCTCGGCCGGTTCCATGAAGACCGTGTCCCCGCTCCCCGAGACGTCGTGCACCACGCCCACCGCGCGGCCCTGGCGCGTGGCGGTCACCGCCAGCAAGGGGCGCCCGGCCCGCAGGATCGGCTGCCGCTGGCGCAGGATCCCCAGGCGGCCCCACTCGCCGGCGATGCGTTCGATTTCACGCGCCCGCTTGGAAGAAAGCTCCTCCATCTCGCGGCGGGCGCGGGCCAGGGCGGGATCGGCCTCGTCGCGGATCTCCCCGCGCGCGTCGAGCACGCGGGCGAGTTCGCCGCGCAGCTCCTCCAGATCGGGCATGCCCGCAACGGAGGCGCAAAGGGCCTGCCGGCCGGAGTGCTCCCGCGCCCAGAGCCGCAGCCCCAGCACGCACTCCAGACCCGACTGGACCTGCAGGAGTTCCCGGCCCTCCAGACTGCGCTTCCCGGCGGTCTCTGCGCACCACTCCAGGTCGCCGGCCCGCGCCAGAACGGGAGCCTGATCCTTTTCCAGGGCCGAAAGCGCTTCGGCGCCGCGCTGCCGCCGCGCGGACAGCACCGTCCAGGGGACTTCCGGACGGAAGGCCAGGAGGGCCCGCCTGCCGGGGGGGGTCTGCGACGCCCCGGCCACCCACTCCAGGACCTCGGGGAACTCCAGGGTCCGCAGCGCGCTCTCGGGGAAGCGGGTCTCCTGCAAAGCAGTCATGGGACGGGCAGGCGCAAGAGGTTACCTGCCCGCCGGTCCTAGAATGTGCGGCTCATGTCCTCCCGAAGATTCCACACCAAGGCGGTCCATGCCGGATGGGACCCGGAACCTGCAACGGGCGCGGTGATGCCGCCCGTCTATCTCACCAGCACCTACGTCCAGGATGCGCCCGGCAAGCCGCGCCTGGGCTATGAATACTCCCGCACCCAGAATCCGACCCGTTTCGCGCTGGAGCGCGCCCTGGCCGAGCTGGAGGGGGGCGCCTCCGGCTTCACCTTCGCCTCGGGCATGGCGGCCATCCACACCCTGATGCTGCGCTACAAGCCCGGCGACCGGATCGTGGCCGGCAACGACCTCTACGGAGGAACCTACCGGCTCTTCACCAAGGTGGAGGCGCGCACGGGGCTGAAATTCGACTTCGTGGACACCAGCGACCCGGCCGTCCTCGACGCCCTTCCCAAGGACACACGGCTTCTCTACCTCGAAACCCCCTCCAACCCGCTCCTGCGCATCACCGACCTGGAACGGGCGATCGCCGCGGCCCGGCGCGTGGGCGCCGAAGTGGCCGTGGACAACACCTTCGCCACCCCGGCCCTCCAGAATCCCTTCCGCTTCGGCGCCGATTTCGTGCTCCACTCCACCACCAAGTACGTCGGCGGCCACAGCGACGTGGTCGGAGGCGCGCTCGTGATCGGCGATGCGGCCCGCAAGGAGGAGATCTGGTTCCTCCAGAACTCGGCCGGAACGGTCAACTCCCCCTTCGATTCCTTCCTCACCCTGCGGGGGCTGCGCACCCTGGCCGTGCGCATGGAGCGCCACTGCGCCAACGCCGCGCTCCTGGCCGATGTCCTTTCCCGGCGGGCCGGGGTGGCCAAAGTCTTCTACCCCGGCCTCCCCAGCCACCCGGGCCACGAGGCCGCTGCGCGCCAGATGAGCGCCTTCGGAGGCATGCTCTCCTTCGAACTCCCCGGCGGCGAAGCCCAGGGGCGCAAACTGGTGGAGCACCTCGAACTGTTCCAGCTGGCCGAATCGCTCGGCGGGGTGGAGTCGCTGGTCGAACTCCCGGCCCCCATGACGCACGCCTCCATCCCTCCCGAGGAGCGCCGCAAGGCCGGCCTTGCCGACGGCCTGGTGCGTCTGTCGGTCGGCATCGAGGACGGCGAGGACCTGCGCGCCGACCTGGAAAGCGCCCTCGCGGCGGCGGGAGCCTGACGGCAGCGGACCGGGGTGCCGGGCCCGCAGCCCGGCTCAGCGCCCCTGCGGGCCCGGCTTGGACTTCTCCACGCGCTGCTTGAGCAGGTTGCCGACCTTGAACTTGACCACCCGCTTTTCGGGAATGCGCAGCTTGATCAGGGTCTGGGGGTTCTGGGCCACGCGGCTGGAGCGGGCGCGGACCTCGAACACCCCGAACTTGCGGAACTCAAGCCGGTTTCCCTGTTCCAGTTCTTCCGCGATCTGGTCCAGGAACTCCTGGATGATCTCACGGACCAGGACCTTGGTCTGGCCGGTCCGTTCGGCGATCCTCTTGACCAGTTCCCGCTTGGTGATCGTGTTCGGAGAGTGATTGCGCATGGGCTTTCGGCTTGGTCCGCGGTCGCCAGCGGCTGAGCCAATCGGCTCTTTCCTCTTTGAGTATCGGGGGTTGCGCGAATCCGTCAAGTTCCGGAAGGGGAATCAGCGGGTTTCCAGCAGCCAGGTGGCCGGCCCTAGATTGAGAAGCTCGACTTCCATGCGGGCTCCGAAGACCCCTTCTTCCACCGGGAGCCCATGGGAGCGCAAACGGCCGGCCACCTCCTCGATGAGGCCCTCAGCGGCCCCGGGGGCCAGGGCCCGGTCGAAGGAGGGACGGCGTCCTTTGGATGTATCGGCTACCAGGGTGAACTGGCTGATGAGCAGGATCCCGCCCCCCGCGGCCGCCAGATCCAGGTTGGTCCGGCCCTGGGAATCGGGAAAAGCGCGGAATTCCCCGATCTTGCGGGCCATTTCCCCGGCCTGGGCCGGCCCATCCCCCTGTTCGCACCCCAGAAAGACCAGCAGCCCGCGCCCGATGCGGCCGCGGACCTCGCCCTCCACGCGGACCTCAGCCCGGGCGACGCACTGGAGAAGGGCCCTCACGGCTTCTTTTCCAGGCCCTCCAGCCAGGTCCGGGCCTGGATCAGGCGGAAAAGGGGCACCTCGACGCCTTCGTCCGCAAGAGACAGGAAAGCCCGGAAATGGCGCGCCGCGGCCTTGGGGCGGTCCAGGTAGTCGCGCGCCAGGATCCCGAGGTTGAAGAGGGCCTGGGCGTCCCGAGGATCGGCGGCGGCAAGTTCCTTGAGCAGGCCGTAGGCCTCCTGCGGCCGGCCCAGGTCAGTGGAGGCCGCAGCTCGAAGAAGCTGCGCCTCGCGGTCCCCGGGTCCCTGGTCGCGGAGAAAATGGAGCGCCTCTTCCGGCTGGGAGTTGGCCAGGGCGGCGCGGGCCTGAAGCAGGCGGGAGCGCCGCACGGGTTCGAGCGGATCCCAGGGTTCGGTCTGAGCCGCCTGGAGCGCCAGGTCGGGACGGTTGTTCAGGGGGGCCATGCGCTCCAGGAGCCGCCAGCCTTCCGCGGAAGCGGGATGCTGCCGCAGAAGCGCGAGGAGCCGGTTCAAGGACTGGGTGTGGCCGGCGCGGGCCTGGATGCCGAGCTGCAGGACGCGCGCGGGGGTCAGATCGGGGTCCCCTTCCAGGGCCTCGCCGACCAGTTTCTCGGCGGTCTGCCGGTCGGGAGCCAGACGGGCGGCCAGCCAGGCATGCAGGGGGCTCGGCTGGGCCGCCTGAAGGGCCAGGTAGCGCTTGCGCACGACGGCGATCCCTTCCTCGCGGCGCTCCAGGTCCTGAAGCATGGCCGCCAGACGGAAGAAGCGCGGACGGGCGGCGGCCTGCGCGCGGATTCGATCGAGGGCGGGGGCCCCGTTCTCCAGATAGTCGGCCAGAGATTCGCGCAGGATCCTCCAATCCGCGGCGTTTTCGAGCCGTGCCTCCTCGACCGCAACCAGGGGCGGCGGTTTCGGATCCGACGTGAACAGCCCGCAAGCCGGGGCGGATGCCAGGAATCCGAGCAGCAGCCCGAAGTCAGAGACCGACGGCATCCCGGACCTGGGCCAGGGTCTCCGCGGCGACGGCCGAGGCGCGCCGGGCGCCGTCGGCGAGGGCGTCCCGGACCCTGCCGGGCTCGGCCCGCAGGGCGGCGGCCCGCTCCCGGATGGGAGCCAGCCCGGCGGCCATGTTGCGGGCGAGCTGGATCTTGCAGTCCACGCAGCCCCGCGCGGCGGAGCGGCATTCCTCCTCCACGGCCTTCACTTCGGCGGCGGGGCTGAAGTGTCCGTGGAGCGAGAAGACGTTGCAGACCTCGGGGCGGCCCGGGTCGTTCCTGCGCACGCGCCCGGGGTCGGTCACGGCCGTGCGGATGCGCTTCTCGATCTCCTCCGGGGGGGCGAGCAGCGGAACCTGGTTGTTGCGGCTCTTGGACATCTTGGAATCCCCGTCCAGGCCGAGGATCCGGGGGGCCTTCGACAGGATCGGCTGCGGCTCGGGGAAGACCGGCCGGTAGGTGCGGTTGAAACGCCGCGCCAGCTCGCGGGCCAGTTCCAGATGCTGCACCTGGTCCTCGCCCACCGGCACCTGAACGGCCCGGTAGATCAGGATGTCGGCCGCCTGGAGGACCGGATAGGTGAACAGGCCGGCATTCACGCCCTTGGGGCGCTCGGCCGACTTGTCCTTGAACTGGGTCATCCTGGACAGGTCTCCCATGGGGGTCAGGCACTGCAGGATCCAGGCCAGGTCGGCGTGTCCGGGGACCTGGGACTGCACAAAAAGGGCCGAGCGCTCCGGATCGAGCCCGATGGCCAGGAAGACCAGGGCCATTTCGTGGACCGCCTCGCGCAGCACGGCGGGATCCGGCTGGATGGTCAGGGCGTGCAGATCCACGATGCAGTAGAAGCACCGCCGGGCGGCTTGAAGATCCACCCAGGTCCGGAAGGCCCCCAGATAGTTCCCGATGTGGGCGTTTCCGGTGGGCTGGACCCCGGACAGGACGTCGACCTGGTCCATGGAGCGGAAGAGTCTAACGGGAAGGGGCGCAGGCTCGAACCCGGGGGGGTGTCGGACCTAGAATCGCCCCTCGTGCCCGGCATGGTTCCGCTTCGCTGGCCCGGTTTCCTGCTGGGAGCCCTGGGGTTGCTGCCCTTCACCCAGGGTTGTGCCGCTCCCGATGCCGAGATCCACCTGGCGCCGCTCTTCTCCCGCCACACGGTCCCCGGCTACGACCATGCCGAAGCCTTCGGCGGGGTGCTGCGCTACGGGGAGCGCCAGGGGGCGGTCACCTGGGCCCTGAGCCCTCTGCTCTGGAAGCGGAGCCATCTGGACGGGCACGTCGAGGCCGACTACCTCTATCCCCTGGGCCGCTACGAATTCGACCCCCGGCGCCCGCGCACCATGGCGCGCCTCTTCCCCATCTTCTGGCACCGCGCCGAAACGCGCTCCGACGGTGTCGAGGACGTCGACTGGTCCTTCCTGTTCCCCTTCTTCTGGGGCGGATCGAGCAGCGACAACAAGGAGAACTACTTCGCCTTCTTCCCGGTCTTCGGAAAATTCAAGAACTTCCTGACCTACGACGAGGCCAACTTCATCCTTTTTCCGCTCTACCTCCACAACGAGAAGGACAAGCGCAAGAGCTACCACATCCTCTGGCCGATCTTCGGATGGACCACGGGAAGCGAAACAGGCTGGCGGGTCTTTCCGCTCTACGGCCGCGCGGAGGTTCCGGGAAAATACAAGCGCGCCTACGTGCTCTGGCCCCTGATCCACTTCACCGACGAAGAGCTGGACAAGAAGAATCCCCGTCATGGCTGGCTGGTCGTGCCCCTGGGCGGTCACATGACCCAGGGGGACTACCACGCCACCACCGTCCTCTGGCCGTTCTTCGGGACGGCTTCGCGGAAATCCACGAACTACTCCTCCTGGCAGGTCTGGCCGATCATCAAATTCGAAAGCGGAGGCGGAAACGACAAGCGCTCCCTCGGCCACGTGCTGCCCTTCTGGCTCCATTTCAAGGACGAGGAGAGCGAGTTCTATTCCTACCTCTTCCCCATCTTCTGGAGCCGCCACGACAGCACGCCGGGCAAGGAGAAGGATTCCTTCTATGCGGTCCCCTTCTACTGGCACACCGAATGGCGCGACAAGAAGGGCACCGAAGGGAGCAAGACCCGCGTCTGGCCCCTGGCCCGCTTCGAAGAGAACAGCAAGGGCGAGGAGGATTTCGCCGTCCTGGCGCCGGGGATCGAGCCGATCGTCTCGTCCCCGGCCCTTTCCCGGAACCTGGGGTTCGCATTCGAGATCTGGGCCGGCAGGAGCGACGGCCTGGAAGGCCCCCGCGACCGGCGCGTCATCCTGGACCTCTACCACTCGGCCGAAGCGTCCGGGCACCGGCGCTGGTCGCTCCCGTTCCTCGGGGGAGTCTGGACCGAACCCGACGGGGTCCGCCATTACTCCTTTCTCCTGGGCTTGATCCGCTTCAAGACCGGGCCGCGCGCGGGTTTCGAAGTCCCCGCATTCCCCGGGCCCGGCTGGCCCGACCTGCATTCCCTTCCGGTCCGGAAGAGGGAACCGCTGTGAACTTCCTGCGCGCCCTGGGAAGCGACATGGTGCGGCCCGCCCTGGACAAGGCGGGTTACACGGTCTGGCTGGGCGCCAGCGCGGTGGTGAAGACCTCCCACCTGTTCCGCCGTCTCCGGTCCCTTCTGGACCAGATGTACCTGACCGGCGTCAAGAGCGCGCCGGTGGTCCTCTTCGTGGGCTTTTTCATCGGCATGATCGTGGCCCTTCAGGTCGGCCTCGAGCTGGCCCGTTTCGGCCAGGAGGGGAGCATCGGGGTGCTGGTTGCCGTGACGGTCACCCGGGAGATGGCGCCTTTCGTCACTGCGATCATCCTGGCGGCCAGCGTGGGCAGCGCCATGGCCGCCGAACTCGGGACCATGAAGGTCCAGGAGGAGATCACCGCACTGGAGATCCTCTCGGTGGACGTGGTCAGCTTCCTGGTCCTGCCGCGGGTTCTGGCCCTCGTCATCCTGGCGCCGATCCTCACGCTTCTGGCCGACGCCCTGGGAATCCTGGGGGGCTCGGTGATCGCGGTGAACCAGCTCGGCATCGATTTCGGGGCCTACATCCGCTCGGCCATGGAGGCCCTCCAGAAGACGGGGACCCTGATTCCCCTCCCCAAGGACCTCTACACGGGGCTCTTCAAGGCCGCGGTCTTCGGCTTCGCCATCGCCGTGATCGGATGCGCCCGGGGGCTGCAGACGACCGGCGGGGCGCGCGGAGTCGGGGAAACCACCCGGGCCGCGGTCCGCAATGCGATCGTCATGATCATCATCCTCAACTTCTTCATCGGGAAGTTCGTCCACAGTTGATCGAACTCCACGAAGTCAAGAAGTCCTTCGAGGGGCACAATGTCCTCGATGGGATCAATTTCCACGTGCCGAAAGGAAGCTCGCTGGCAATCATGGGCCCTTCCGGGTCCGGCAAGAGCGTCATGCTCAAGCACATCATCGGGCTCTTGAAGCCGGATTCGGGCCAGGTGACCGTGATGGGCCGGTCGGTGCCCGACCTGAACCACAACGACCTGCGCGAACTCCGCAGGGACATGGGCTACCTCTTTCAGAGCGGCGCCCTGATCAACTGGCTGAACGTGTTCGACAACGTGGCCCTTCCGCTGCGCGAGACCACCCACCACGACGAAAAGGAGATCGCCGCCCGGGTGCGGCGCTGCCTCGACTCCATGTCCCTCCCGGACAGCGACCACAAGTTCCCCTCCGAGATCTCAGGGGGGATGCAGAAGCGGGTCAGCCTCGCCCGCACGCTGGTCACGGAACCCCGCATCATCCTGTACGATGAGCCCGAAGCCGGTCTGGATCCGGGAACATCCGTCGTGGTGAGCAGGATCATCCGCAGACTGCAGGAAGAACAGGGCGTGACCACCGTGGTGGTCACGCACAACACGGGCTGCGCCCGGCTCGTGGCCGACCGCCTGGCGCTGTTCAGCGGAGGCAGGATCGTCCTGAACGGCTCCCCGGACGAAGTCATCGGATCGGACCATCCGGACGCCCGGGAGTTCTTCGGAGAAGAAAGCGACTGACACCATGGACCAGAGCTACGGCAAACGCGACTTCATCCTCGGCCTGATGTTCTTCGGAACGATCAGCCTGCTGATCTACTACACCGTGGCCCTCACCGGGTTCTCCTTCGAGGAGAAACCCATGCTCAAGGCCTATTTCCCCAATGCCCAGGGGCTCAAGGAAGGCGACTCCGTCCTGGTGGTCGGCATGCCGACGGGACGGGTGACGCGGGTGGCTTTCGACGACCAGAAGCCCGAAGACCGGCGCATCGAGGTCTCCATGGAGATGACCCAGAAGGTCACCATCCGGCGCGGCTACCGGATGCGCATCACCGAGTTCACCCTGCTGGGGGGCCGCGTTGTGGAGATCGATCCCGGCCGGATCGACGAGCCTCCGCTTCCGCCCGGGACCGAGTTCCTGGGCAGCGTGGGGATTTCGGCGCTGGAATCCCTCGGAGATCTCGTCGAAGAGAACCGGGAGAACATCAGCGCGACCCTGTCCAACCTGCGCAGCGCCACGGACCAGCTCGCCCAGGGCAAGGGGGTCCTGGGCGGCCTCTTCTATGACGAATCCATGCGCAAGGACCTGAGCGGCATCCTGGACAACGCCCGGCGGGTCGCCGAGGACCTGCGGGAAGGGCGCGGGGCCCTGGGGGCCCTCATCAGCGACCCCGAAACCCGCGACCGGATCGTGGACCTGATCAACGACGGGGCCAGCGCGGTCGTGGACCTGCGGCAGATCGCCGAGGATCTCGCCGCCGGCCGGGGGACGCTGGGGGCGCTCCTCTCGGACGAGACCATGCGCTCCAACGCCACCGAACTGGTCAGCAACCTGAACCAGACCTCCGATTCGCTGCGGCGCATGCTCGACGAAGCCGACCAGGGGCGCGGCCTGCTGGGACGCCTGATTTCGGACGAGGATCTGTCCAAGAACGCCTCGACCATGATCGCCGATCTCTCCGAAGTGTCCCGGCGGCTCCGCGAGGGCGAGGGATCCCTGGGCCACATCCTGGCCCAGGACGAGGCCTACGACGAACTGCTCAAGGCCCTCAAGCTCCTAAACGGGCAGCTGGAGGACGTTCGCGAGGCCCAGCCGGTCTCTTCCTTCGCGACGATCCTCTTCGGAGCCTTCTAACCCGCGGTCCCCGCTCCCGGAGCGGACGCCACGCCCCGCAGCTCGAGCTGCCGCAGGACGAACTTGCCCAGCAGGTCGCCCTCGAGGTGGACCGGGCCGCCGGGAACCCCCTGCCCCAGGGTGGTGCGTTCCAGGGTCTCCGGGATCAGGGCCACCGTGAAACGGACCCCCGATTCCCCCGATTCCCCCGATTCCAGGGATTCCATTTCCGCCACGGTCAGGCTGACCCCGTCCACGGCCACGGATCCCTTGGGGATCAGGTAGGGCCCCAAATCGGAGGGGGCCCAGAGGGTCATGAGGGAGAAATCCCCCTGTTCCTCGCAGCGCTCCACCCGGCCGAGACCATCCACGTGCCCGGAGACGAAGTGCCCTCCCAGGCGGTCCCCCACCCGCAGACTGCGCTCGATGTTCACCCGCTGGCCGGGCTCGAGGCGGCCGAAGCGGGTGCGCGCCAGGGTCTCCGGGGAGAGTTCGAAGACGGTCCCCTCGGGCCCGTGGGCGACCACGGTGAGGCAGCATCCTGCCACCGAGATCGAGTCCCCCGGGCCGGTCCCCCGGGCCAGAGGCCCCAGATCGAGAACCAGCCGGAGTCCCCCCCGGGCGTTTTCCGCCCGGGAAACCCGGGCCATGCCTTCCACGATGCCGGTGAACATTTCGGTCTGCAGGGTTTCGGCCTTCCAGGGGTGGACCCCCCGAAACGGCCGATTCTAGCGGGGCGGGAGCCCTAACCTTGCCCCTGGGGGGGCTCTAGCGTATCCTGTGCCGCCTTTTCCCGGAGGAGCCGGGAATGCTTGAGGTCCATCTGCTCACCCTTTTCCCGGAGGCGGTCCAGGCCTACCTCCGGGCCAGCATCCTCGGCAGGGCCCAGGCGGCGGGAATGCTGCGGGTTCTGCCGCTGGATTTCCGCCGATTCACCCGCGACCGACACCGCAGCGTGGACGACCGTCCTTTCGGCGGTGGCCCCGGCATGGTGCTGAAGCCCGAACCGGTCTTCGATGCGATCGAATGGGTGGAGTCCCAGTTCGGGCCCTGCCGCCGGATCCTGCTCACCCCCCAGGGGCGCCCTTTCCGCCAGGGAACGGCGCAGGAATTGAGCCGGGAATCGCGGCTGCTGCTTCTCTGCGGGCGTTACGAAGGGTTCGACGAGCGCATCCGGCTGGGCCTGGAATGGACCGAGATCTCGCTGGGCGATTTCATCCTCTCGGGCGGAGAAATCCCCGCCCTGGCCGTCATCGAGGCCGCTGCGCGCCTGATCCCCGGAGTTCTGGGGGATGAGGAATCCGCCTCCCGGGAATCCTTCTCCCCGCCCGATCTGCTGGATCATCCCCACTACACCCGTCCGGCCGTCTTCCGCGGCATGGAGGTCCCGGCCGTCCTACGAGCGGGGAATCACGGGGAAGTGGCCCGCTGGCGCCGCGGCCAGGCCTCTGCCCGGACCCGCTCCACCCGCCCCGACCTCATGCCGGCCCTGCAGCCGGCCGCACCTTCCCCCCTGTCCCCCTCCTGACCCCCCCCATCGCCATGGACCTCCTCCACGAATTCGAAAAGCAGAACATGAAGAAGGACCCGCCCGTTTTCCAGGTCGGGGATTTCGTCCGTGTGGAATACCTGATTCGCGAGGGAGAAAAGGAGCGGGTGCAGCCGTTCATCGGCCAGGTGATCCGACTGAGCGGGAACGGCATCCGCCGCTCCTTCACCGTCCGGAGGATCGTCCAGAACGAGGGCGTGGAGCGCACCTACCCCCTTCACAGCCCGCGGGTGGTCAACGTGACCGTCCAGCGCGGCCCCCGGCGCAAGCCCCGCCGCGCAAAGCTCTACTTCCTGCGCGGCCGCACCGGCAAGTCGGCCCAGCTCTAGCCCGGCCCACCCCTTCCGCCTTCTCACCCGCACCTCCCCCTTCCCGGCACAAGTCAAGCCATGGTTCCGAATCTTTCGCGCAAGATATTTGCCATCCTGGCCGCCCTGATCGTGACCGTCTGGTCGCTTTCCACCTTCGGGATCCAGAAAGGGCTCGACCTCCAGGGCGGCTCGCGCCTCGTCTATCGCTTCGATTTCGACAAGGCGGCCGCGGAAGGGCAGATCGACCTCTCGCGGGAGAACCCCAAGGTCATCCTCAACGAAACGGTTGCCATCTTCCAGAGGCGGATCGACGCCTACGGCCTGCGCGAGATCCCCATCACGACCCAGGGCGACGCCGAGATCGTTATCGAACTTCCCGGCGGCCAGCCGGACGAAGTCGAGAAGATCAAGGAGGCCATCGTCAACCAGGGCCGGCTGGAGTTCCGCATTGTGGTGGACCCCACCGATGACCTCAATCTCCAGGGGGAGATCGACAAGTTCAAGGCCTGGCGCACGGCCCATCCCGACGAGCCGACCGTGGCCTTCAACCGGGTTCCCGAGAAGGAGGGCGGCCCCCGCGCCGGCGTGGCCTGGTTCAAGATCGCGGACAAGGCTCTCAAGGACGGCTCGGTGAGCCGGGTCGATCCGGAACTGGATTCCATTCCTCTGCGGAAGGAAGACGTGCTGCGGCCCCCGGCCAGCCCGTCCGATTCCTGGAAGTTCACCGGCGGCGGGCTGAACCGGGTCGGCCCCACCCAGGACGAGGCCGGCTACCTGGCGGTCCGTTTCGAATTCGCGGAATATCGCAAGGCCGCCTTCGCCGACTTCACCGAGACCTATCAGGGGCGGCTCATGGCCATCGTCCTGAACGACGAGGTCCAGACGGCCCCGGTCATCCGGCAGAAGCTTCCCGGCGGGGGGATCATCACCGGCGGCCAGAACGGCTTCTCCCAGGATGACATGCGCGAGCTGATCACCGTGCTGCGCACCGGCTCGCTCAAGGTGAAGCCCGAACTCGAGAGCGAAAGCTTCGTGGGGCCCTCCCTGGGGGCCGATTCCGTCCGCATCGGACAGAACTCCGCACTCCTGGGCGGCTTCCTGGTGCTGATCTTCATGCTGCTCTATTACCGCATGAACGGCGTGGTCGCCAGCCTGGCCCTGATCTTCAACGGCGTGGTCCTGGTCGGCGCGCTGGCCTTCACCCAGGCGACCCTCACGCTCCCCGGACTCGCCGGGCTGGTCCTCACCATCGGGATGGCGGTGGACTCCAACATCCTGATTTTCGAACGGGTCCGCGAGGAACGCAAAAAGGGCCGCGAGGTCACCCAGGCCTACAAGAACGGTTTCGAGCGGGCCTTCACCACCATCGTGGACGCCAACCTGACCACCCTGCTCACCGCGCTCATCCTCTTTCAGGTGGGCACGGGTCCGGTGCGGGGCTTCGCCGCCACCCTCTCTTTGGGGATCCTCACCTCCATGTTCGCGGCCCTGGTCTTCTCCAAGGTGATCCTGCACGGAATGGTCTTCAAGAAGAAGCCCTGGATCACCGAAGTCAAGATGGCGCACGTCTTCGAGGAGCCGAAGTTCCACTTCATCCGCTGGAGGAAGGTGGCCGCGATCTGCTCCACGGGCCTCATCCTGATCGGGTTGTTCACCGTGGCCAGCCAGGGACGCGAACTCCTCGGCATCGATTTCACCGGCGGGGGGGTCGCCCGCATCCACCTCAAGGAGGCCGTGCCGATCTCCACGGTGCGCACCGCCCTGGGAACCGGGTACACCGTCACCGAGCTCGAAGGACAGGGCGCCGGCACGCAGGCCGGGGGCCAGGGGGACGCAGGGGCCGTCCAGGCCTCGTCCGACTTCCTCGTGAAGGTGAAGCTCTCGCCGGAAATCCGGCAGGCCTTCCTGAAAAGCGGCGGAGAGACCAAGACCGGGGAAGAGAACTTCCTGGCCGACATCCGCACCAAGATGGACGGCATGCTCGCCGAGAAGAACCCCTTCCCCGAGTCCTCCGTCGTGGGCCCCCGGGTCGTCGAACAGATCCGCGACAAGGCCATCCTGGCCATCTTCTTCTCGCTGATCGCGATCGTGATCTACATGAACTTCCGTTTCAAGGAGTACCGTTACGGCATCGCCGCCGTGGTGGCGCTCTTCCACGACGTCCTGTTCGCCCTGGGCGCCGTGGCGGTCTTCCACAAATTCGGGGCGATCAC
This sequence comes from uncultured Planctomycetales bacterium, assembly GCA_964591365.1. Lineage (GTDB taxonomy): Bacteria > Planctomycetota > UBA1135 > UBA1135 > UBA1135 > CAZQAP01. The sequence goes on along the minus strand of CAZQAP010000034.1, from coordinate 3,112 downwards.
CATCGAGATCGACCTCGAGATCATCGCCGCCTTCCTGACGATCATCGGCTATTCCCTCAACGACACCATCGTGATCTTCGACCGGATCCGGGAGAACCTTCCCCGCCGCAAGGGCTCCTTCCTCGATCTGATCGACCATTCCATCAACCAGACCTTGAGCCGGACGCTCCTGACCTCTCTGACCACTTTCTTCGTGGTGGCCATCCTGTTCGTCGCCAACCGCGCTCAGCACAACGTCCTGGAGGGGTTCTCCTTCACCATGCTGATCGGAATCGTGGTCGGCACCTACTCGACCGTCTTCATCGCCAGCCCGATGCTCATCTTCCTGGACCGCTGGGCGCGCAAGCCTCTGCTCACCCAGGCCGCCGCTTCCGGTGCGAAACGCACCGGCGGCGGAGACCCCAAGCTCGCCAAGGCGGGCTCGTAGCGCCCGGGGCGGCGGGCTATTCTCGGCCGGTATGATTTCGCGGCCCCGGCTCGTCGTTCTCCTGATTCCGGTCCTGGGGGCCCTGGCTCTGGGGGTTTTCCTCCTGCGGTCCCGCTCCGAGGCTCCCGCTTCCGGGGCGGTCCCCCCCGACCCCAGCCAGGGCGTGGTGTTCCTGGGAGTGGCCCCGGAGGGAGCCGCGGCGATCGCCGATACGAACCCCGCGAAGCCTCCCCCGCCGGCGATGGGATCTGCTCCCGCCGCCGTGGAGGAACCCGCCCCCCCCCCGGCCTTGAAGCCGGCCGCAGCTCCCCCGGAGGAGATCACGGTCCAGATCGGCCGCGGGGATTCTTTGTGGGGCCTCGTGCGGCGGACCTATGGAACCGCGACCCCGGATCTGATCGACCGGGTGGCCCGCTTCAACCACCTGAAGGATCCCGGGGCCTTGAAGGCCGGTCAGACCCTGCGGCTCCCTTTCCTGGAAGGGTTTCCCCCGCCCCGCAGGCGCTAGCCCTGCCCGGACCGGCCTCCGGAACCTTTCCCCGAGGCCCGGAATGATCCGCCGGCGCGCACCCACTCCGCTTCCAGGCTGCGCCAGGCCCGGGGGATGAGACGCACGCGCGCCTTCCAGGTGTCCCCCTGGAACTCCTCGGCTTCCACCCTTCCCCGGCGCCGGACTTCCGCAACGAGGCGCCCTGCCCCGGCCGGGACTTCCAGGTCCAGATCGAGGGACCAGCGGTCGAGCTGGGCCCGCAGGCCTTCATCGAGGCGTTCCATCCCCTCTCCGGTCCGGGCGGAAAGGAGCAGGGATTCCGGATGGCGTTCCTCGAGGCGGGCGCGCAGGGGGGGGGGGCACCCGGTCGATCTTGTTGAGGAGCAGGAACAGGGGGATTTCCGAAGCCCCCAGCCCGACGAGCACCTTTCGAACCGCCTCCTGGTGGTGGACCCGGTCGGGGTCCGAAGCGTCGCAGACGTGCAGCAGGAGATCCGCGCGCAGGGTCTCTTCCAGTGTCGCCTGGAAGGAAGCCACCAGGTGGTGGGGAAGATCGCGGACGAACCCGACGGTATCGGAGAGGAGGACCTCCCGCCCGTCCGCCAGAATCCAGCGCCGCACGCGCGTGTCCAGGGTGGCGAAGACCTGGTCGGCCACCGTTACGTCGGCTCCCGTAAGCCGCGCAAGCAGCGAGGACTTGCCGGCGTTGGTGTAGCCCACCAGGGAGACCGTGATGTTGTCGCGTCGGGAATCGACCTGCCGCTGGCGCCGACGGCGGATCTCCTTCAGCTTGCGGCGGAGGTCCCGGATCTTGCGGTCGATGAGCCGGCGGTCCGTCTCGAGCTGGGTTTCTCCCGGTCCCCGGGTGCCGATGGCCCCCTCGGTCCGTTCCAGGTGGGCCCACATCCTCTGCAGGCGGGAGCGAGAATACTCGGCCTGGGCCAGTTCGACCTGGAGCATGGCCTGCCGCGTCCGCGCCCGGCGGGCGAAGATGTGCAGAATCACCTCGGTCCGGTCCACGACCCGGATCCCGAGTTCCTTCTCCAGGTTGCGGCCCTGCGAGGGGGAGAGGTCGAAGTCCACGACCACCAGGTCGGCGCCGGTGGCCGCACCAAGAGCGTGAAGCTCCTCGACCTTGCCCTTCCCGAAAGCCGTTCTCGCGCTGGGAGGTTTCAAACGCTGGACGATCCCCCCCACGACCTCGGCTCCGGCGGCTCCAGCCAGGCTCTGGATTTCCCGCAGCGGATCCCCGTGGAGGGGATCCTGCTTGCGATTCTTGGAAAGAAGAGCGGCGACCACCGCCCGTTCGCGGGGCCGGGTCGCAGGTTCGGTCGAACGGGTCAAGAAACCCGCGGCCGGGGAGAACGTCCGGAGCCGGCCGGCCTGGCGGAAGCGCCGGCATCCAGCGGACGGGCGGGCGGCTCACCCACCGGAAGGGTGCGGATCTCCAGGCCCCCTTTGCGGAAACAGACCCGGGTGTGCACCTGCCAGGCAGGCTCCGCCCGCGGGTGATCCTTGCGATAGTGGGTTCCCCGGGATTCCTTCCGGAAAAGGGCGCTGAAGGAAACCACCTGACCGACCTGCACCATGTTCACCACTTCGACGCCGGCACGATTGAAGGGCCCCAGGCGGGCAAGATAGCCCTCCCACTCCTGGAGCCGGCCCAGGGAATCCTGGAGCCCGGCTTCCTCCCGTTCGATCCCCACCTGGCGCCAGAGCAGGGCTTTCAGGGAGTAGGTCATGTCACTCAAGCTCAGTTCCGCCCCGGAAACTTGGCGCGGCGGGGCAGGTTGCAGCGGCACGAGCCGCCGGGAAGCCGCCCCCAGGGACGCAGCGGCTTCCCGGCCCACCCGGCGGCCGTGGACCAGCCCTTCGAGCAGGCTGTTGGAACCCATGCGATTGGCCCCGTGGAATCCGGTGGAGGCGCATTCTCCGGCCGCCCAAAGCCCCTCCAGGGTGGTCCGCCCGGAAAGTTCCGCCGCGATCCCCCCCACGAAGTAGTGCACGGCAGGCCGCACCGGAATCCGGTCCCGGCGGATGTCGATCCCGAATTCGGCGGTGATTCGCGCCAGGGTGGGAAAGAGGGAGATGACATCGGGGACCTCGGTGAGGTCGAGGAAGACGTGGGTGTCGCCGGTTTTGATCATCTGCCGGAAGATGGCGCGGCTGACCACGTCGCGGGGCCCCAGCTCGCC
>CAZQAP010000033.1:0-21041 GCA_964591365.1 uncultured Planctomycetales bacterium | reverse complement strand
TCCTGGCCATGGCGCTGAATCACGGCGGGCACCTCTCCCACGGCCATCCCAAGAACGCTTCGGGGATCTTCTACCGCTTCGTCCACTACGGGGTCACGCCCGGGGAAGAGCGCATCGATTACGACCAGGTGCGCGATCTGGCACTCCAGCACCGCCCGCGGGTGCTCATGGCCGGAGCCAGCGCCTATCCGCGGTTTCTGGATTTCGGGATCTTTGGAGAAATCGCCAGGGAAACGGGTGCCTCCCTGCTCGTGGATGCCGCCCACATCGCCGGCCTGATCGTGGCCAGACTGCACCCCTCTCCCGTTCCGCATGCCGACGTGGTGACCCTCACAACGCACAAGACCCTGCGCGGGCCGCGCGGGGGCGCCATCGTCTGCAAGGAGGAATGGGCCCGCAAGATCGATTCGGCGGTCTTCCCGGGCATGCAGGGCGGGCCTCTCATGCACGTGATCGCAGCCAAAGCGGTCGCCTTCCGCGAAGCTCTCGATCCTTCCTTCCGGGAGTACCAGGAGAGGGTGGTGGGCAATGCCCGCACCCTCGCTGCCGAGCTTTCGGCCCGGGGACTGCGGCTCGTTTCGGGCGGCACCGACAACCACCTCATGCTGGTCGATCTGCGCGGTCCCGAGGGGCCCGGGATCACCGGCCGGGAGGCCGAGGATGCCCTCCACCGGGCCGGGATCACGGTGAACAAGAACCTGATCCCCTTCGATCCGGAAAAACCGATGCGCACCTCGGGGATCCGCATCGGAACTCCGGCGGTGACCACCCGCGGGTTCGACGCCGGCGACATGAAGGCTCTCGCGGGCTGGATGGATTCGATCCTGCGCAACCCCGCCGACGAGGCAAATCTGGCCCGGGTGGCGCGGGAAGCGGGCGAACTCTGCCGCCGCCGGCCGATCTATCCCGAGCTGGTGGGCGTCTGACGCGGGGGGGGGGCGGGCCGCCCGGCCGGGGGACCGGCCAGCAATGCGGCGATCAATGCCCGGTTGGGCGAGCGGACCACGCCAGCTTCGGTGATCAAGGCGGTGACCAGGCGGGCCGGCGTGATGTCGAAAGCCGGATTCCAGGCCGGCACTCCCGGCGGGGTGACGCGCCTGCCAGCGGCTTCGAGGACTTCTTCTGCGGGGCGCTGCTCGACCGGGATGGCGCCGCCGTCCGGGCAGGCGGCATCGATGGTGGTGCGCGGGGCGGCCACGTAGAAGGGCACGCCGTGTTCCCGGGCCAGGACCGCAAGCGGGTAGGTGCCGACCTTGTTGGCCACGTCCCCGTTGGCGGCGATGCGGTCGGCCCCCACGAGCACCGCGTCCACCCTGCCGGAGGCCAGAAGCGAGCCAGCGGCGGCATCCACCTCGAGAGTGACGGGAATCCCCGCCCGCTGGAGTTCCCAGGCGGTCAGGCGGGCCCCCTGAAGAAGAGGCCGGGTCTCGTCCGCGAAAACGGAAACCTGCTTGCCCATTTCGCGTGCGGCATAGACCACCGCGAGCGCGGTTCCCGTGCCCCCGGTGGCCAGGGCTCCCGCGTGGCAGTGGGTGAGGATCGCGGGGCGGTCTCCCAGAAGGGCCGCCCCGTTGCAGCCGATGGCGCGGCAGGTTTCTTGGTCCTCCCGGTGGAAGGCGCGTGCTTCCGCCAGGAGTTTCCGGGCCCAGGCCGCCTGGTTTTCCTTTCCGGCCTTGGAAAGGGCCCGTGCCCGGATGAGGACCCGTTCAACCCCCAGGGCCAGGTTGGCCGCGGTCGGCCGGGCGGTGGCAATGCGCCCCGCGATCTCCTCGAGCCGCCCAAGCCAGGAAGAAACCGGTTCCCCTTCCAGGGACTGGGCTGCAAGCACCGCGCCGTAGGCGCCCGCACAGCCCAGGGCCGGAGCGCCGCGGATGGCCAGCCTTTGGATGGCCTCGATCAAGGCGTCCACCCGGCCGATGCGCAGCCGGCGTTCCTCGTCCGGAAGGAGGGTCTGGTCGAGGAGAAGGAGCGTCCCCGGGATCCCGCCCTCCCACTCCAGGGCGGACGGAAGGGGACCGGAGTTCACGGGAGGCCGTCCTTGGCCAGGCGGCGGTCCTTCTCCAGGACCCGTTTGCGCTGCTCCTTTCCGAAGGCCTCCAAACGATCCGCAAGGGGCGCGTCGGAGAGCGCCAGGATCCGCAGGGCCAGAAGCGCCGCGTTGCGCGGGCCCCCGCGGCCCAGACCGACCGTGGCCACGGGCACCCCGCCCGGCATCTGGACCGTGGCCAGGAGCGCGTCCAGACCACCCAGGGGGGGATTGTCGAGCGGGATGCCGATCACCGGAAGAGGGGTGCGTGCCGCCACGGCCCCCGCCAGGTGAGCGGCGCCGCCGGCCGCGGCCAGAAGAACCTGGAACCCCGACTCCCGGGCGCCTTCCGCGAAGCGGGCGGTCTCTTCGGGGGTGCGGTGGGCGCTCAAGATGCGCACGACCGGGGAAAGGCCGAACTCCCGCAGGAGGTCTACGGCCGGGCGCATGCGGTCCAGATCGGAATCCGAACCCAGAAGCAGGGCGACGCGAGGGTTCATTTCAGCTTCTTCCTTGTTTCAAGGCGTGGCGCAGAAGGTCTTCGAAGTGGGCCTCCTCGCCCAGGGCTTCCCGCGCCGAGCCAACCGCGGTCCGTGCCTGGGCGGGGCGGAACCCCAGATTCTCGAGGACCTGGACCAGCTCTGCTCCGGGACCGGCCCGGGCTTCCCCGGGAGGGGCCAGGCCGGCCAGCTTGAGGGAATCGCGGAGTTCCAGGACCAGGCGCTCGGCGGTCTTGCGCCCGATGCCCTTCACCGTGGTGAGCTGAGCCGCGTCCCCGGAGGTGATGGCTTGCACGAGTGCGGCCGGTTCCAGGGCGGAGAGCAGACCCAGGGCGGCTGCGGGACCCACCCCGGCGACCTGCAGCAGGCGGCGGAAGAGGCTGCGTTCCCCTTCGTCCACGAAACCGTACAGAGTCAGGGCACTGTCGGAGACGTTCATGTGGACCAGCAGCCGGGCTCCCCGGCCGGGGGTGACCCGTGCCGCGCTGCGGGAGGAAACCAGGAGCTTCCAGCCTGCACCGCCGCTGCGCACCACCACGACTCCGGGCCGCACCGAATCGACGCGACCTTCCAGGAACTCGAACACGGCCGGTTTGGGCTGCCGGGTCAGGCCGGGGAGGTTTCTCCGGCGTATTCATCCCCGCGCCCGGTGCGCAGCCGCAGGTTCATCTCCACCAGGCGGCCGGTCAGTTCGTTCAGGGAGGTGATCCCGAAATTGGGCATGCTCAGGAGATCCTCCTCGGTATAGCGCAGGATGTCCCCGATCTTTTGCAGATTCAGCCGCTCCACCAGGACCCGGTGGCAGCGGACGGAAAGGTTGAGGCTGGAGATGGGAAGGTCCAGGGCCTCTCTCTGCTCCTCGGTCAGGTGGCCCAGCCAGGCGAGCTGGACCTCCGGATCGAACACTTGTTCGGCGTCGAATTCCTCGGGGATGAGGAAGCTGCCGTCCTCCCGCCGCATCCCGAGCCTCAGGCCCTTTTCGGTGAGCACCCGCTTGATCTCGTTGAGGGAGGTCTCCCCGAAATTCTTGAATTCGAGCAGCTCCGGCTCGCTGTGGGAGACCAGGTCGCCCAGGGTGCGGATGTCCATGTTGGTGAGGCAGTTCCGCGCCCGCACGGAAAGCTCGAACTCCGAGATCGGAGTCCGCAGGACCTGCATCAGCTTGTCCTCCTTGCGCTCCAGATCCTCGTCGTAGTACATGTCGAGGGAAGCGTGCGCGTCCTTGAAGAAGAGCCGTGCGCGGGCATTGGTGGGATCCCGGCGCAATACCGCCCCGTAGCATCCGCAGGCCTTCTCGAAACGGTTGTAGTCCTCGTAGAGCACCCCGAGGTTGAGCAGCGCGGCGATGGGGATCGGCCGCCTGGAGATCAGGATCTCGTACTGACGGAAAGCCGTTTCGTCGTCGCCCAAGCCGTCAGCCCGGAGCGCCAGCCGGAAGCGGGCCTCAAGATGATCTCCACTGGCTTCCAGGATCTTCTCGTAGAGATCGCAGGCGCCGAGGTAGTCCCCTTCGGATTCAAGTCTCCGAGCTTCGAAGTATGCGCGGTCGTCGGGGTCCAGGGCGGCCTTTTCAAGGAGCTTGAAGGCCTCGTCTCCCCGGCCGGCGGCCAGGAGGGCATGCAAGCACAAGGCTGCAAGGAGGGGGTCCCTGGCGGTGCAGGCTCCCTTGAGGGCCTCGCAGGCTTCCGAAGACCGGCCAAGTTCCAGAAGGGAGGAGGCGCGAACGAACCGGGCCTGCTCATCCTCGCCGGAAACGAGTTCCAAGGCCTTGCGGTACTCCCCGGTGACCCAGGAGCCGGCAGCAGCCACCCTGGGGTCCCCGGCTTCCCTGGCATTGCGCACCGCGGCCTCGAATTTCTCGGTCGTTGCGGCATCCCGCAGGAGGAGCCGCCGGGCTGCCACCAAGTCGCTGGGCGTACTGGGGGGGGCGGCGAAGAATCCGGCCGGGTCGAGGGAACTGGAGGGGGGGGAAGCAGCTTCCGCTTGGGTCATGAAGGTCGCCCGTCGTGCTCAGGGAAAAATCGGTCAAGCATCATAGTCCCGGCCGGGCGGGGCGGTCAAACTGGCCTCCAGGCTGCTTCCATGGATTGCTTCCGCGTCCACGGCGGCCCTCCCCTGTCAGGAAGGGTGCCCGCGGCAGGGTCCAAGAATGCGATCCTGCCCCTTCTGGCGGCCAGCCTGCTGGTGGAGGGGACCGTCCGCTTCACCCGCGTTCCCGATCTCCGGGACGTGAAGACCCTGCTGGACCTTCTGGAAGTCCTCGGAGCGGGGGTCGAACGCGGCCCCGGAGAGGTCGCGCTCACCACGCCGGCCGGCGGCCCCACGGAGGCGCCCTACGAAATCGTGCGCCGGATGCGGGCTTCGATCAGCGTGCTCGGGCCGCTGCTCGCACGCCGGGGCGGGGCCAGGGTGAGTCTTCCGGGCGGGTGCGTGATCGGGGACCGGCCCGTGGATCTGCATCTGAAGGGCCTGGCCGCCCTGGGGGCGGAGATCCGCATCGAGCACGGCACCATCGTGGCCCGGGCTCCCGGCGGGGGATTGCGGGGAGGGCGCATCGTTCTTGCTTCCGAGCGCGGGCCGACCGTCCTGGGCACGGCCAACGTGATGATGGCTGCCAGCCTGGCCCGCGGAACGACGGTCATCGAGTCGGCTGCCGAGGAGCCGGAGGTGGCCGGGCTGGCGGATTTCCTCAACGCCTGTGGGGCCCGGATAGCCGGCGCGGGCGGGCCGCGCATCGAGATCGAGGGCGTGGATCAGCTCCAGGGCGCGGTCTGGGCGAACCTCCCCGACCGCATCGAAACCGGAACCCTCCTCCTGGCGGGGGCCGCCACGCGCGGGGAGGTGCGGGTGGAGGCCTGCCGACCCCGGGATCTGGGAGCCCTTCTCGAGCTGCTGGAGCGCTCGGGAGTCCCCTGCGAGCAGGGACGGGACTGGGTGGCCGTCCGGCCCTGGAAGTCCCCCCCGCGCGCCCTGGAGGTCTGTGCGCGGCCTTTTCCGGGCTTTCCCACCGATCTTCAGGCCCAGTGGACCGCCTTCTGCACGGTCTCCCACGGGCGGGCCCGGATCACCGACGCGGTTTATCCCGATCGTTTCCTGCACGTCCCCGAGCTCAACCGCCTGGGAGCCTCCATCCGGAGGGAAGGGGACACTGCCCAGTTGGACGGCCCGGCCCCACTTTCCGGCGCTCCGGTCCTGGCAAGCGACCTGCGGGCCAGCGCCGGCCTGGTGATCGCCGGCCTGGTGGCCGAGGGAGTGACCACCGTCCGGCGGATCTACCACCTAGACCGGGGCTACGAGCGGCTCGAGGACAAGCTCTCCCTCCTGGGGGCCCGGGTGGAGCGGGTGGTCGATCCGGAAGCCCCATGAACCCGGGCGGGGCGGGGCCCGCGCGGATCTCTTCCCGCGCCCGGGGGCTGGGGCTATCCTGAAGGGTCATTCCATGCTGGAAAACCTGACCCAGTCGTTCAACAAGGCCATCTCCCGGTTCCGGGGCCCGGGCCGGCTGCGGGAATCCGATGTCCAGGAGGGGCTGCGCGAGGTCCGCCGCGCGCTTCTGGAGGCGGACGTCCACTTCAAGGTGGCCCGCGACTTCACCCGCCGGGTGGGGGAACGGCTGCTCGGGCGCGAACGGATGAAGGGGGTCGCCGGGGGTTCCCAGGTGGTGCACGCCTTCCAACAGGAACTGGTGGCCCTCATGGCCGGGGAGGAGCCCGCTCTCCCGCGCAATCCCCGCCACCCGATGGTGCTCCTGCTTGCCGGGCTGCAGGGGTCCGGCAAGACCACCACCGCCGCCAAGCTGGCCCTCTGGCTGCGCAAACGGCGCAACAAGCGCGTGCTCCTGGCGGCCTGCGACCTGCAGCGTCCCGCGGCCGTGGATCAACTCGTCACCCTGGCGCGCCAGCTCGACGTGGAAGTGCACGCGGAAACCCCGGCGGCGGGTCTTTCTCCGGCCGCGGTGGCGGGGCGGGCCTTGGAGCGGGCGCGCACGGGCCGCTTCGACGTCCTGCTGGTCGACACGGCTGGACGGCTGCACGTCGACGAGGCCCTCATGGAGGAGATTGGAGACGTGGCGGCGGCCCTTCAGCCGGATGCCACCTATCTGGTGCTCGATTCCATGACCGGCCAGGACGCGGTCGAGTCGGCCCAGGTCTTCGCCGGGAAACTGCCCCTCTACGGGGTCATCCTGACCAAGCTCGACGGGGACGCCCGCGGGGGCGCGGCCCTCTCCGTGCGGGAAATCACCGGCTGTCCGATCGCCTTCTGCGGGGTGGGGGAGCAGCCCGGGGATCTGGAGGAGTTCCAGGCCGAGCGGATGGCCTCCCGGATCCTCGACCTGGGGGACGTGGTGGGGCTCGTGGAACAGGCCCAGGAAGCCCTCGACGAGGAGGCCGCCGTGGCCGACTATTCCCGGGCCCTCCAGGGCAAGCTCACCTTCGAGGATCTCCTGGGCCAGTTCCGCATGATCCGCAAGATGGGCTCCCTCAAGAAAGTCTTCGGGATGCTCCCGGGAGCGGGTAAGATGTCCGGCCTTCTCGAGCAGATGGACGAAGGCCAGTTGGCTCGGATGGAGGCCATGGTCCTGTCCATGACTCCTATCGAGAGGCTCCATCCCGGGATTCTCGACGGCAGCCGGAGACGGAGGATCGCCTGCGGAAGCGGCAACCAGGTCAGCGACCTCAACCGGCTGGTACGTTCCTTGCAGGAAATGCAGAAGCAGATGAAGTCGTTCCAGCGCATGCTGGGCGGCGGAAGATCGAAGAAACGCCTGATCCGCCAGATGACCCGGGGCGGCAGGCTGCCCAACCTTCCGGGCGGATTCCCCGGCCGGTCCGGCCGCTGAAACAAGAAAACAAGAAAACCCCTCGTCGATGGCTGTTGTCCTGAGACTCAAACGAACCGGGCGGAAAAACCGCCCCTCCTACCGCATCTGTGTGATGGACCGCCGGTCCCGCCGGGACGGACGCACCATCGAAGAGCTGGGGCATTACGATCCTCTTTCCAAGGAGGAAGGCCCCCGGTTTCAATGGAACGAAGAGCGCGTGCGCTACTGGCTTTCGGTGGGGGCTTGTCCCTCGGAAACCGTGACCTCGTTCCTGCGCCGCAGCAAGATCGAGATCCCCTCCCGGGTGCGCAAGGCCCGGCGCAAGGCGGACAAGGATCCTACGCGCAGCGCTCAGACCGGAGCATGACCAAGGCCTCTGCGGCCCGGGCCGCCGTCTTGAAGGCCGTTCTCAAGCGGCTTGGCCGGGAGGAATACAAGATTCCCCCCAAGCCGGAAAGCATGTCGGCCCTGGAACGGCTTCTGGCCCTCATTCTCATGGGACAGGGGGGCAGCTATGCCACTTCTGATCGGGCGGTCAAGGTGCTCCTTCGTCGGTTCGCCCACTGGAACGAAGTGCGGGTCGCCCGCCAGTTCGAAGTCAAGGAAGCCCTCCAGCGAGGCCGGGTCTCCCAGCCGGGTCCGCGCGCGGAAGCCGCCCAGGAGTTCCTGCGCCGGGTCTTCGGGCTCCAGAACCACCTGGAACTGGACTGGCTCTACGATGCCACCAGCGAAAGGCGGGAAAAGCTTCTGGTCGCCCTGACCATGACCGGCCCTTACGTGGGTCCGGCCCTCGACCTGGATGCCGCCGAAACCGAAGGCCCCCAGGTCACCACCAACCTGCGGCGGCTCTGCTCCCGCCTGGGTCTGGTGCCCTCCAACCCCAAGGACCAGGAAGTCGCCGCTCTCCTGGGTCCCGAGTTCGACGGCAAGTCTCTCTATCCGAGCACCATCGCCCTGGAGGCCCACGCGCGCACGATCTGCGACAGCAAGCATCCCCACTGCCGGCAGTGTTTGGTTCTGGATATCTGTCCGCATGGGAAACGGGTTCTGGGAAGCACCTCCTATCGCAATGCGCTGGTGGAACTCGGCCTGGTCTCGCGGGGCGGTTCCCCGGGCGGAAAGAAGGCGGGCCGTGCGGGGGGGGCGAAGAAGGCCCGCAGCCGGTCGCACTGATTTCTCCCGTGAAGGAAGGCGGCCCCGCACTTCTGGTTCTGGCGAGCGGTTCTCCCCGCCGGGCAGCGCTCCTCGAGGCGGCCGGGATTCCCTTCGAGGCCTTCGATCCCCGGGACGATGGTCCGATTCCTCCGGGCGGCCCCCGGGAGCGGTCGCTGGCCCACGCCCGCTTCAAGGCCGAGATCGGGGGGCGGAACCATCCGGACCGTCTGGTTCTCGCCGCCGACACCGTGGTCTGGCTGGACGGCAGGGGACTCGGCAAGCCGGCCGGCCGCGCCGAGGCCCAGGCCATGCTGCGCAGCCTCGCCGGCCGGCGGCACGAGGTGTGGACCGGCATCTGCCTCCTGGTTCCCCGCGGGCGGATCTTCCAGCGGGCCGACCGGGCCGTCGTGGCCTTCGACTCCCTTGGCGAGGGGACCCTCCAGGACTACCTGGACCTCGGGGAGTGGACCGACAAGGCCGGCGCCTACGGCATCCAGGGGGCGGCCGCCGCCTGGGCCCGGGTGGTGGCCGGGGACCCGGAAACCGTGGTCGGCCTTTCCACCGCCGCGGTGGGGGAGCTTCTGGGGCAGGCCCGGAGGGCCGGTGCTTGTCCGCTCCCGGAATCCGGGTAGAATGTCCGCTTCCGGGCTCGATCCGATGAAAGAAAAGATCCATCCTTCCTACGTCGACTGCACGGTCCACTGCGGCTGCGGCAACGAATTCCGGACCCGGGCCACCGTGAAGGAGATGCGGGTGGAGATCTGCTCGGTCTGCCACCCTTTCTTCACCGGCAAGCAGAAATTCGTCGATACCGCCGGCCGGGTTGACCGCTTCCGCCGCCGCTACCAGACCCGGGTCCCGGACGGCAGCACCCCCGGGTAGCTGACCGGAATGGCGGGCCGGCACGGAATCCGCCCCGCGGAGAACGCTTGCACGGGAGGCATTCCGAAATGAGCCTTTCCGAGGTCCTGCGCAGCCGGGTCGCTGAACTCGAAACCCGGCGGGCCGAACTCGAGGCCGCCGTCTCGGATCCCGAGCGGGCCCGGCAGGCCGACTTCCCCACGCTTCTGCGGGAACTGGGCGCCCTGGGGAAGACCCTCGATCCCTGGCGCCGGTTCCTGCGCCTGGAGGAGGAGATCCGCGAAGCCCGTTCCTTGGCCGAGGGGGACGACCCGGAGATGGCCGCCCTGGCCCGGGAAGAGGTCGCCGGTCTGGAAGAGGAAAGCCAGCGGCTCGAAGAGCGGATTCTCGACCGGGTCCTGGATGCGGAAGGCGACGCCGACCGCTCCGCGATCGTCGAGATCCGGGCCGGCACCGGAGGCGACGAAGCCGCCCTGTTCGTCGGGGATCTCTTCCGCATCTACGCCAAGCTGGCCGATTCCCGCGGGTGGGCCATCGAAGTCCTCGACAGCTCGGAGGGCGAGGCGGGGGGGTTCAAGGAGATCGTCTTCCGGGCCTCGGGAGAAGGCCCCTTCGGGGCCTTCCGCTTCGAAAGCGGGGTCCACCGGGTCCAAAGGGTGCCGGCCACTGAATCCCAGGGGCGCATCCACACTTCCGCCGCCACCGTGGCGGTCCTGCCGGAAGTGGAGGAACGGGAATTCCACTTGAACATGGAGGATCTGGAAATCTCCGCCATGCGGGCCGGCGGGCCCGGCGGGCAGCACGTGAACAAGACCTCCTCCGCCATCCGGGTGGTCCACAAACCGACCGGGATCGCCATCCGATGCCAGGAAGACAAGTCCCAGCATCGCAACCGGGCCAAGGCCCTGGATCTCCTGCGCGCCCGTCTCTTCGAGATCGAGCGCCGGGAAAAAGAGGCCAGCCGGGCCCAGGCCCGCCGCGGGCAGGTGGGGAGCGGGGATCGCAGCGAGCGGGTCCGCACCTACAACTGGCCCCAGAACCGGGTCACCGACCACCGCGTGGGGCTTAGCTTCTCCCTGGAAACCATCCTCGAGGGACGGCTCGACCCGCTGATCGAGGCCCTCCAGAAAGCCGACCGCGAGGCCAGACTGGCCGAACTCTGAACCCCCTTCTTGGGGCGGCCTTCCCCCTCCGCCCTCCCCTGCACTCCTCCAACCCGATCGAAGCATGCACCAAGACCGATCCCAAGCCCCCATCCAGGATCTGGGTCCCCAGTTCGAAGCCCATGAACACGCGCCGGCGGGGGCCGGCCCCCCCCAGCCGGCCGGCACCGCTGCCGGAGCCCGGCCCGCGGCCCCCGCATCTTCCGGCCGTCTTTCCAGCGTGGATGCCTGGGCCAGCCTGGGGCTGGCCGTGGCCCTGGCGGGTTTGGGCGGACATTGGGCGGCCGGCCCGGCCAACCTCCTTCACGGGCTGCTGGGCGCCTGGATCGTCTGGCAACTCCTGCGGGGCGGGTTCGCCTCCGTGTTTCCCTCCCGGCTGGCGGTGCCCCCGGCCCTCAGCGGGTTGATCGTCCTCTATGGAGGCGGCCGGCTGGTTGCCGCCCTGATGGGCATCTCTCCCCTGGGGGGTTTTCTGGGCTGGCGGGTTCTCGGCGCAGGGGAGAACGTCCTGCTCGGGGTTTCCGGAGCGATCATCACCCTGGCCGGAGGACTTCTGGTTTTTTCCGCCCCCAGTCTGGGGCGCAAGAAGGATGCCGGCTGGGCCGCCCCTCCCGCCCATCCCCTCGACCTCCAGTTCTCACAGTCCTTTTTCGCCTACCTGCTCATTCTGGCGGGACTTCGGATGCCCTGGGCGAGCGGGGGGACCACCGGGGCTGAACCTCTTTTCGGCCTGATCACATTGCTCTGCGTCCTGCTCACCGGCTGGGCTTCCTGGGTGGGCATGTGGAAGCTGTGGTCCTCCCGGGTGGTGACCGGGAAGCTGGGGCTGCTGCTCTTCCTCACCCCGATGGAAGCCCTCTTCCTGGGCCTGCTGGGAGCAGCCCGCATCCTGGTTCCCAACGGTTTCCTGACCGGCGTCTGGCCCTCCGCCCCGGGAGCGGGAAGCGATCCGGTTGCCTTCCTTTCCGGGCCCCTGCTCGTTCTGGGAGGGGCCGGCTACACCCTCTGGATCCTCTACCACGGGACCATGGCCGCCATGAAGAAGGAGAAGGCCCGCCGCGCCGAGGAGCAAGTGGCCCGCAAGGCCGCCCGGGAGGCCCGCAAGAAAGGGGCCCCGGCATCCGCTGCCAAGCCTGCGGACTCTTCCCCCGGAAAGTGATGCCGCCGGTTCCGGGCCCCTCGAAGCTGGAGGGGATGCTCCGGGCCGGACGGGAGATCCTGGCCCGGAGCGGGGTGGAGAACCCCGCCGGGGAGGTTCGCTGGCTCTGGGCCTGCCTTTGCCTTTCCGGCGGGGACGGCGTGACGGAACACGCGGCGCTCTCCCCGGAGCCAAGCCGGCAAGAGGAGAGCCGCTTTCGAGAGTGGATCCGGCGGCGGGCCCGCGGCGAACCGGCGGCCTACCTGACCGGGATCGAGGAGTTCTACGGCCTGCGTCTGGGGTGCGGTCCCCAAGTCCTGGTCCCCCGCGACGACAGCGAGGCCCTGGTCGAGGAGGCGCTCGCCTTCCTCCCCGCGAAGGGGGCCGGCCGTCTTCTCGACCTGGGCACCGGTTCGGGCTGCCTCCTTCTGGCCGTGCTCCACCACCGGCCCGGAGTCCAGGGGGTCGGGGTGGACTGTTCGCGGGGAGCCCTGGAGGTTGCCAGGACCAATGCGCGCCGCCTGGGCCTGGACGGGCGTGCCGGCTTCGTGCAGGCCAGCTGGCTGGAATCCTTCCACGGAGAGTCGTTCGATCTCATCCTGTGCAACCCGCCGTACGTCGAACCGGGAGAGGCTCTCGAATTCGGGGTGGCGGAGTTCGAACCCGCCCTGGCCCTGTTCACCCCGCCGGGAAGGCCCTACCGGGCCTATGAAGCGGTCCTGGCGCATGCGGCCGAGGTGCTGCGGCCCGGGGGCCGCCTGATCCTGGAGGTCGGCGCCGGGAGAGCCCGCAGCGTGGCGGCGCTGGGGACCGCCGCCGGCGGCCTGGAGTTCCTCAAGGTGCGCCGGGATCTCGGCGGCATCGAACGGGCGGTGGTTTTCGCCCGGAAGGAAGCGGCTTCAGCCCTACCCTGACGGCTGGGAACCCGCCCGTTCGGTGGAGTCGGGCAGGTGACCCTGGACCCAGGCGTCGACCAGGGCCTCGGAACCGGGATCGAGCTCGTGGAAGAAGAGCGCCACTTCGTAATGGGCCAGGGCGGGGGAGATCCGCTGGCAGCGGACGACGATGCCTTCTCCCGAGGCCAGGGCAGACGGTTTTCCCACGGGCCGGAATTCGATGGCGAAACGCACCCGGGTCATTTCGTCCATGGGGTTTTCACTGAAAAAGGCCACCCCGGCGTGGGAAAGGTCGCGTATCCGCAGCGGAGTCCGGGCGTCCCCTTGAAGGAGGAGGGGGAGTTCGCCTCCAGGAACGCGGGGGTGCCTGCGGCGTTCTTTGCCTTGGAGTCGCGCCACGTCGGGAGAAAGGTAAGGGACCCGGGGAAGGGGCCGTGCGGGAGCGTATCCTAGTGCCGCCCCCGGCGAGGGGGGAAGGGGTCCGGCCCGCCGGGCGTGGAACCCCGGCTCTCCTGCTGGCCGCCCTCCTCCACCCCATCCGGCAACCACCCCGCTTCCGACCATGGCTTCCTACAACCGCGTGATTCTCATGGGCAACCTGACCCGTGATCCTGAACTTCGCCAGTCCCAAAAGGGCACCTTCATCGCCCGGGCGGGGCTTGCTGTCAATGAACGCATTCCCAACGGTGAAGGCGGCTGGCGGGACGAGGCGAGCTTCATCGACCTGGTCTGCTTCGGCAAGCAGGCCGAGAGCTTTGCCAAGTGGTTCAAGAAGGGCCGTCCCTGCCTGGTCGAGGGGAAGCTGCGGCAGAGTTCCTGGGAAGATCGTGAAACCGGGAAGAAGCGCTCCAAGCTGGAAGTGATTGTGGACCGCTGGCACTTCGTGGGCGGGAAGGGCGACGCCGCCTCGGGAGGCGGGGCACCTGCGGGAACCCCCGCGGAAGCCGGTTTTCCCTCGGCTGGAGACTTCGTTCCCGACGACGTCCCCTTCTGATCTTCACTTCTTGCGTCTGCGCATCCTTCTTTTTGCCGGGCTCCGCGATCTTTCCGGGAGCGAGGAACTCGAGGTCGAGGTGCCCGGCGAAGCGTGCCGCGTCGAGGCCCTCCGGAAGGCGGCCGCGGCCCGTCTTCCGGCCCTGAAGGAGGCGCGTTTCGCGATTGCCGTGGGAACCCGCTACGCCGCGGACGGGGACCTCGTGCGCCCGGGCGACGAAGTGGCCTTCCTGCCGCCGGTCTCGGGAGGATGACCCGCTCCGGGGAAGTTTCCGCGTTCCGGTTCCGTTTGCGCGAAGAACCCTTGGAGGGGGACTGGGCCTTCCAGACGGTCTCCGGCCCGGACGCGGGCTGCGTGGTCCTGTTCCGGGGCCTGGTGCGCGACCGGACGCGGGGCCGCCAAGTCCGGCGGCTCGAATACCAGGCCTATGCCGGCATGGTCGGCGCCGAGCTGGCCCGCATCCACGCCGAGATCGCGGCCCGGCACCCGATCCTGCGGGTGGCGGTGGAACACGCCTGCGGGCCCGTCCCGGTGGGCGGCTGTTCCGTGGCCGTGGCGGTGGCCGCGGAACACCGCGCCCCGGCCTTCGCGGCGGCGGCAGCCTTCCTCGATGAACTGAAGCGCCGCGTCCCGATCTGGAAGAAGGAGTTCTACGCCGACGGCTCCTGCTGGATCGGCCAGGGTTCCTGACGCGGGTTCATTTGAGGGTTTTGGCGAATCCGATACCCTTTCCTGTTCCATGGAGCGGGAAACCCTCGAGGTCGATGTCCTGGTGGTCGGAGCCGGCCCCGCGGGGCTGGCCTTTGCGATCCACCTTGCCCGTTCCCTGAAGAAGCAGGGGCTGGAAAAGGGGATCCTGGTGCTCGACAAGGCCGAGGAGATCGGCCACCACCAGTTGAGCGGCGCGGTCCTGGATCCCCGCGCGCTCATGGAACTCTTCCCCGAGGCCCGCAAGGAGGGTTTTCCCGTCGAAGCGGAGGTCGGGGAGGACGCCCTCTGGATCCTCTCGCGGCGGGGCAAGCTGTCGCTGCGCGGGCTGCTCTGCCCGCGGCCCTTCCACAACGGCGGCAACTGGATC
Source organism: uncultured Planctomycetales bacterium (assembly GCA_964591365.1). Lineage (GTDB taxonomy): Bacteria > Planctomycetota > UBA1135 > UBA1135 > UBA1135 > CAZQAP01. The sequence goes on along the minus strand of CAZQAP010000033.1, from coordinate 6,408 downwards.
GTCTCTTTGAACAAGGTGGTGAAGTGGCTTGCGGAAAAGGCCGAGGCCGAAGGGGTGGAGGTCTATCCCGGTTTCGGCGGGGAGCGCTTCCTCCAGGACGAGACGGGCCGCATCACCGGCGTGCGCACGGTCGACCAGGGCCGCTCGCGCAGCGGGGAGGAGAAGGCGAACTTCCAGCCCGGAATGGACGTGCGCGCGGCGCTGACCGTGTTCGCCGAAGGCACCCGGGGATCCCTGACCAAGGCCCTGATCCGCGAAAAGAAGCTCGATGCGGGCCGCAATCCCCAGATCTGGAGCGTGGGCATCAAGGAGATCTGGGAGACGAAGCAGGATCTGGCCGGCAAAGTCTTCCACACCGCCGGCTGGCCGCTGGGCACGCGGGTCTACGGAGGCGGCTGGATCTACGGGCTCCCCGGGAAGCGGGTTTCGATCGGGTTCGTCATGGGCATGGACCACCGCAATCCATCCTTCGACTACCACGCCTGCATGCAGGAATGGAAGACCCACCCCGCCATCCGCGGGATTCTTGAAGGGGGGACACTGGTCCGTTACGGGGCCAAGACGATTCCCGAGGGGGGCCTTTTTTCCATGCCGAAGCGTTCCGGCAACGGGTTTCTCCTGATCGGCGACACGGCCGGCTTCATGAACACCATGCGGCTCAAGGGGATCCACCTCGCCATGAAGTCGGGCATGCTCGCCGCTGAAGCGGCCTGCGGAGCCCTGGCCGCGGATTCCTGCACGGCGGAATCGCTTGCCGACTTCGACCGGCTCTTCCAGGATTCATGGGCCCATGAGGAACTTTGGAAGGTGCGCAATTTCCGCCAGGGTTTCCAGAGCGGTTTCGTGCGCGGTTTCGTGCGTGCGGGATTCGACTTCCTGGCGTGCGGGCGGCTTCCTGGACGCAAGCCTCTGCGCGCGGACCACGAACTCTACCGCAAGGATGGAGGCCATTCCGCGCGTCCCGCTCCGGCTTTCGACGGAACCCTGACCTTCGACAAGCTGACCGACGTCTTCCATTCCGGAACGAGCCACGAGGAGGATCAGCCCTGCCACCTGGTGGTCACGGATCCGGAAATCTGCGTTTCCCGCTGCACGGAGGAATACGGCAATCCGTGCAAGCACTTCTGTCCAGCGGCAGTCTACGAATGGAATGGGGGCGGGGAGGGGCTGCGCATCAACGCCTCCAACTGCGTCCACTGCAAGACCTGCGACGTTGCCGATCCCTACCAGGTCATCAACTGGGTCGTTCCCGAAAACGGGGGGCCTCGCTACCTGGAAATGTGACTTTGCGGGGGAAAACGCCCCTTCCTCACCGAACGAAACAACCAGCACCCATGCGCACCTCCCTCGCCCCTGCCGCCAAGGCCGGACGCAACGAACTCGTCGCCCTCGCAGTTCCCCGCGGCTCCCGTCCCCTCCTTCCCCCCGCCGCCCCTGCAGCTTCCATCTGGAAGAGCGACTTCGCCGAGGAGCCGGGGGAGCAGCTCCTCCTGCGCGGCCCGAAAGGGGAGCGTTGGCTGCTCCTGCGGGTGCCCCGGGCCTCGGAGCGCACCCCCGAGGATGTCCGCAACGCCGCAGGCAGGGCCCGCAGCAGCGCCGAAAAGCTGAAGCGCTCCTCCCTGACACTCGACCTTTCCCTTCTCAAGCCGGGTCCGGCCGAAATCCAGGGCGCCGTGGAGGCGGCGGTCATGGCCGGCTACGATCCCGCGGTCCTGAAGAAGGAACGGCGCAAATTCCTCGTGAAGCGCGTCGTGGTCGCGGGTGCGGGGAATTCGGCCCGGGCGCGCGAGGCGGTGCGCCTCGGGAAGATCGCCGGCGAGGCAAACCTCTTCACCAGGGATCTCCAGAACCTCCCCTCCAACGTCATCTTCCCCCGGGCGCTGGCATCCCGGGCGCGCAAGGTGGCAGCCTCCAGTCCCCGTCTGCGGGTGAAGGTCCTGGGACGCAAGGGGATGGAAGCGCTCAAGATGGGCTGCCTTCTGGGGGTCGCCAAAGGAAGTTCTCAGGAACCCCAGCTCATTCATCTCACCTACCGCCCCTCTGGAAGAAAGCGCGGCCGAATCGCCCTGGTGGGCAAGGGGCTCTGCTTCGACAGCGGGGGCATCAGTCTCAAGCCGTCCTCCAAGATGGACGAAATGAAGTTCGACATGTCGGGGGCGGCGGCCGTCCTGGGCGTCTTCCAGGGCCTGGCGGCCGGGCATCCCTGCCCCTACGAGGTCCACGGCGTTCTCGGCTGCGCCATGAACATGCCCGGCGGCCGGGCGCAGGTCCCCGGCGACATCGTCACGGCGATGAACGGCAGGACCATCGAGGTCCTCAACACGGACGCCGAGGGGCGGCTGGTCCTGGCGGACGCCCTCACCTATGCAGTGCGGAAGACCCGCCCGGACCGGATCTACGACCTGGCCACCCTGACCGGGGCCGCGATCGTCTCCCTCGGGCACCACGCCACCGCCATCCTGGGCAACAAGGAATCCCTCCGCGATGCGCTCCAGGATGCCGGCGAGCGGGCCGGCGAACGCTGCTGGCCTCTTCCCCTTTGGGAAGTTCACCGGGATCTGACCCACGGCCGGTACGCGGATCTCAAGAACATCTACAGTCCCGGGGACGGGGCGGGAACGATCGCCGGCGCAGCCTTCCTCTCCCATTTCGTGGACGACTGCCCCTGGGTCCACCTGGACATCGCCGGCACCGCCTGGGGAGGTCCCGAGGATGCGTACCATGGCGCCGGCGGGCGCGGAGTCGGGGTCCGCCTTCTGCTGGAACTCCTGCGATCCTGAAACGATGCCTGCCTCCCTTCTGCTCTTCGTGCTTGCCGGCCTGCCCCTCCAACAGGCGGCTTCTCCTCCGGCCCCTCCCGGGGATGGAATCAAGCAATGGGTCTCGGAACATCTCGACGGTCTGGATGGCCTTTACCGCGACCTGCACGCCCATCCGGAACTTTCCCTTCATGAGGAGAAAACCGCAGCGCGGCTCTCCGGGGTCCTCGAGAAGGCGGGCTTCCAGGTCTCCGAGAAGATCGGCGGCACGGGCGTGGTCGGGATCCTCATGAACGGACCCGGGCCGGTGGTCCTGGTGCGCACCGAAATGGATGCGCTTCCCGTTATCGAGGAGACCGGCCTGCCCTTTGCGAGCACGGTGCAGGCCCTGGACGACCGGGGCCGGAAGGTCGGGGTCATGCATGCCTGCGGGCACGATGTCCACATGACCGTCTGGAGCGGAACGGCTTCCTTTCTGGGCCAGCACAAGGAACTCTGGAAGGGAACCGTGGTTTTCATCGCCCAGCCTGCAGAGGAAATCGGGGCTGGTGCCCGCCAGATGATCGATGGCGGCCTCTTCACCTTCTTCCCCAAGCCGGACTTCACCCTTGCGCTTCACGTCGACAGCGAGCTTCCCGCCGGTGTCATCGGCTACACCCCGGGGTACTGTTACGCAAACGTGGACTCGGTCGACATTCTCGTGCGCGGCCGGGGCGGGCACGGTTCCGCTCCCCAGACCACGCATGACCCCGTCGCGCTGGCGGCCCGCATCGTGATGGGACTGCAGACCATCGTGAGCCGCGAGGTGGATCCGCTCGACAAGGCCGTTGTCACCGTGGGATCCATCCATGGAGGAACAAAGCACAACATCATCCCGAATGAGGTGAAACTTCAGCTCACGGTGCGGTCCTACACGGACAAGGTCCGCCGCCAGCTCCTCGACGGAATCCGGCGCGTGGCCCGCGGGGAGGCCCTGGCCGCGGGTTTCCCCGAGGAACTGTTGCCGGTTGTCACGGTCCTGGACGAGGAATTCACCCCGGCCGCCTACAACGATCCGGGCCTGGTGGCGCGGGTCAATCCGGCCATTGCCAGGGAGCTTGGAGCCGAGAACGTCGTCGAAGTCCCTCCTTCGATGGGTGGCGAGGACTTCGGCCGCTATGCCGCTTCGGCCAAGGTCCCCGGCTACATGTTCCGCCTGGGTTCCATCGACCGGGTTCGCTGGGAGGCAGCCCAGCAGCCGGGTGCGGAGCCGCTCCCTTCACTCCATACCAGCCACTATGCTCCTCTTTTGGAAGCCAGCGTCCGGACCGGGGCGACCGCCATGGCGGCGGCTCTGCTGGAACTTCTGGGTTCCTGAGGGCCAGGGGTAGGGGAGGCGGGACTCGAACCCGCACTGGAGGGATTTTAAGTCCCTTGCCTCTGCCGGTTGGGCTACTCCCCCAATCCCGCCGTGATGGTATTCCTTCGCCCGGGAGGGCGTAGAGTGCGTACTCGTGAAGAAGCCCTTGCGCATCTGGTTCCTTCCCGGCGCCCTGGCGGCCTCCGCCTCGGTGGGGCTGGCCGCCTGGCATGCCCACGGTTTGCAGGCGCGCTTGTCCCCGGCGGACTTCGAGGCTTTCGGGCGCGCCCTTCATCAGCAGGAGTTCGCCGCCGTGGGCCTGATGCTTCTCGGTCTGGCAGGCCCCTCCTTCCGGCGGGCTTCCGGGCATCTTGCTGGTTTTGTCCTGCTTCTTGGCATGGTTCTTTTCTGTGGCTCCATCTACTTGGCAACTGCCGGAGGATGGGAGGGAGCTGTCCACGCGGCTCCCGCGGGGGGGATGGCTCTCATCCTCGGCTGGCTTCTCTTGGGCTGGGCTGGTTTCCGGGCCGCAGGGGAGCGGGAATGAATAGGGAGCCGGCACCCAGATTCGAACTGGGGGTGAGGGATTTGCAATCCCTTGCCTTACCACTTGGCTATGCCGGCCTTGAACGGAAGTCTAGGAAGCCTGGAAGTTCCTGTCCAGATTGAACCTCCCCCTTGTTTCCCTGCTTCTGGTTCTGTTCGGCCCCCCGGCTGGACTTCTGGTTTCTCGCCGGCTGGCCCTTCCTGCCTGTTTCCTTCTGGTCCTGGGAGCTTCATGGAGCGACGGCCCTTCGACGGGCCTGGCCGCCGGCGGGCTTTTGCTGGCCGCCGCCGTGTTTCTTCGCTGCGCCGCCCGGCGAAGGATCCCTCCCGTCTGGCTGCTGGGCTTCTGGATGGCTCTTCTTTTCCTTCCTTCGCTTGCATGGTCGGCGAGCCGACCGCTCGGGCCGGATTCCGTTCCTGCTCCCCCCTCCGCATTGGCATGGATGCTCTGGCCCCCGGCAAGCCTGACGGGAGCCGGCTGGGATCCCCTCCGGAATCCCCCCTTCTACGCGACCTGGGGGGCAGGCACTCCCGTCCCCACGGTTCCGCCCTTTTTCCTCGCCGCTCTCCTGGCCGTTCTTGCGGCGGTCCTATACTTCACGCCCTCCTTTCCGCCGAACCCAAGGCGTTGAAACGATGAAAAGAACCATCTTCTGCACCGTCCCCCAGCAGTTGATCCACGAACCGCTGCTCTTCCATCTTGGAACCCAGTTCCATGTGGTTCCCAATCTGCGGGGAGCCAGCGTGACCGACGAAATCGCCATTCTTTCCCTGGAGCTGGACGGCGAGGAAGAGAACGTCGCAGCAGCCGTCCGCTTCCTTGTGGAGAAGGGCGTTCAGGTGGAGGAGCGGGAAGAATGGCAGGAAGAGGAAGGGGCGGAGCGGCCCTCTTCCTGATCCGGGAATCCGGCGTCCTCAGTCGTCGAAGAGGTCGCCTCCGCCCGAAACCGCCGGGGGGGCTTTGGGAGTTTCCGCGGCTTTCTTTTTTGTGTCCTCGCCGATGAAGTTGGCCCACTGGGCGTCGTCATCCGCGAGTTTGGTGACCCAGGAGTTGTACCAGTTGGCCGCGATCTTCTTGTCGAAGAGGGCGAGCTTGAGGTATTCCTCGCTGCCCGGCTCCAAGGTTTCCACCGATTTCCAGCCGAAATTGAATCCCTTGCCCTTGGACATCCTCCCGATGGTTGTGTTGAGGATGCCGGCCGTGCGGATCTGCTCGGGGTCCTTGTAGTCCAGCTTCATCATGGCGTTGACCATCGCAGGAAAAGCGCCCCGGCCGATCTTGACCAGCCGGTCGCCGGCCCGGGTGGAGAACACGCCATTGTCCTCCAAGAAGAGTTTCACGTCCTCCTGGATTGAAGCCCACTCCTCGTCGGTGGTTCCGCTCCATTTTTCCAGCGGCGGAGCGGCCTTGAGATCCAGCGCATCGAAATCGGCGATCCCGCGGGTGGCAATGGTCTTCGAATCGGCCTCCGATCCGGATTTGGGGGCGGAAACCTTCTTCGGCGCCGCCGCCGGGACGGAAGGCTGCGGCGCCGGGGTTTCGGCGGCGGGGGGGCTTTCGGCGGGGACCGGAAGGGATTCGGCGACGGGAGCGGACTGGGATGCCGGAGCTTCGGCCGGGGTTCCCACGGGGGTCTCCGGGACGGTTTGTTCCGTTGCTCCCTGGCCAGAGAACCACCAGAAGGCGCCGCCTCCCACGAACACCAGCACGCTCAATCCGATCCAGAGCGGAGCGCGGGATTTTTTCGGCGGGGGGGCGTGGTG
>CAZQAP010000032.1:16129-21183 GCA_964591365.1 uncultured Planctomycetales bacterium | reverse complement strand
GGAGACCGGGTTTTCCCGTCCCCATCGCGTGCGTCAGGAAATGCGGCCCCTGCGCCAGTTCGTTGAGGAGGTCTGGGAGCGCCTCGAAAAGATGGCCGCCACGACCCTGAAGAACCTCCTCAAGGAGCACCCCGAGGGCGCGGGCCGGGAAGAGGCGGTCTGCTACCTGGTCGCGCTGCTCGAACTCGCCCGCCAGCGGGCGGTCACGCTTTCCCAGGAGGAACCTTTCGGGGAGATCCACGTCCAACGCGCCGTCGCCGCTGACGTGGACCTCGGCCAGCTCGACGAGGGTTTCGATGAGGGCCTGGAGGAGATCCGCCCCGAACTCGAGGAACTTCTGGCCGATTCGACACCCGACAGGCTTTTGAATTAGAATATGGGCGTCATGTCTCAAGCTCTCGAAGTTGCCGATGCCACCTTCCAGCAGGAAGTACTGGAGGCCTCCACCCCGGTCCTGGTCGATTTCTGGGCGCCCTGGTGCGGACCGTGCCGTTCCATGGCACCGGCCGTGGACAAGCTGGCCGCCGAAATGGGCGAAAAGCTGAAAGTGGTCAAGCTGAACACCCAGGACCACGCCGGGATTCCCAGCCAGCTTGGAGTCATGGCCATCCCCACCTTCATCCTCTTCAAGGGAGGGGAAGAGGTGGCCCGGCACACCGGAGCGATGGCTTACGATGACCTGAAGAACCTGGTCTCCCCGCACGTGTAGCTTCCCGTCACCCCCGGCCGGGCCCTGCGGGAGAAGCCTGGCCGCGCCTTGTCCAGCACCTTGCGAATCGTTTTCGTCGGTTCGCCTCCCTTTGCGAGCCCCGTCCTCCGCGCCCTTCTGGGGGCGGGAAGGAAACCGGTCTGCCTCGTGACCGCTCCACCCCGGCTGTCCGGCCGGGGGCGCCGGGAGGCTCGAAACCCTCTCGTCGCCGAGGCGGAGGCCGCATCCATCCCGCTGTTGCGGCCCGAATCGGCCCGGGATCCCGCCTTCCTGGACGCCCTCCGTACTTTGGGGCCCGATCTCGCCGTGGTCGTCTCCTACGGCCAGATCCTCTCCGCGGCCTTCCTCGAGCTGCCTCGCCTGGGCTGCATCAATCTGCACGCCTCGCTCCTTCCCCGCTGGCGCGGAGCGAGCCCCGTGCAGGCCGCCCTTTTGGCCGGAGATGCGCACACCGGCGTCAGCCTGCAGAGGGTCGTGGAGCGGCTGGATGCCGGGCCGGTGCTCGCCGCGCGAACCGTTCCGATCGGGGCCCGCGAAACCGCTCCGGCCCTTTCCGCGCGTCTGTCCCAGACCGGCGCGGAACTCCTGGCAGGGTTCCTGGACGAAACCGGGGAGGGCCCCCTGCCCGGGGGGTCGCCGCAGGACGAGGCGCGGGTCACGACCTGCCGCCGGCTGCGGCCCGAGGATGGGAATCTCGACTGGGCTGCCAGCGCGGAAGCGATCGACCGGCGGGTGCGGGCCATGTCGGGCTGGCCGTGGGCCCGGGCCCATCTTCCCGACCGGACCCCTTTGCGGGTGACCGCCGGCCGGCCGCTGCCGGACCGGCAGCACGGCGCCGAAGCGGGCCGGATCCTCTCCCTCGACGACGGGCTGGAGGTGGCCTGCGGGACGGGCGTCTTCCGGATCGAAAGTCTTCAGCGGCCCGGGAAGCGCGAACTCCCGGCGGCGGAATTCGCCCGCGGCGCGCGGCTCGGCCCCGGTCAGATCCTTCTTGGCGGCCGGCTTCCGGAGGAACCGAAGTGACGTCCGCCGCCCCCGACTCGCGGGTGGATCCGCGCCGGCTGGTCCTCGACCTGCTGCTCTCCCGCGACGAATTCCCCACCCGCCTCTTTCCCAACGCTTCCGAACGCCGCGGACTCGATCCGCGCGACCGCGCGCTGGCCCGCGCCATCCTGGTGGGGGTGCTGCGCCACAAGCGCACGCTCGACTGCATCTTCCGGCCGTACGCCAACCGGCGGCGCCTCGACCGGGTGGTGGTGACCACGCTCCGGATGGCGGTCTTCCAGCGATTCTTCCTGCACTCCATTCCGGACTATGCCGCCTTCGGGGCCACCCTCGACGCCGCCCGGCCGCGGCTGCACCGCAGCCTGGCGTTCGTGAACGCCGTCTTGCGCGCGCTCCAGCGGGGCATCGTGGAAGAAAACCCGGATGGAAAGCCGCCCGCCCGCGATCTTCTCGCAGAGGGCGGGCGGAGCTGGCGTTTCGACCGGCCGCTTTTCCCCGATCCCGCCGCTGATCCCGTGGCCTACTGGGCTGCTGCGGCCTCCTTTCCCGACTTCCTTGTGCGACGCTGGTTCGAGGCGGTGGGCGTTCCGCGGGCCCTGGAGCGGATGCGGCTTTTCAACCGGACCCCGCCCCTCACCCTGCGGATCAATCCCCTGCGCAGCAATCCCCAAGAGGTGCGCGAGGAACTCGGAAAGGCCGGGTATGCCTTCCTGGATGGCGGCGGGGACCACTCCCTGATCCTGCGGGGAACGGCCGAGGAGCTCACGCGGCTGCCCGGGTTTTCCGCCGGGCACTGGTCGGTCCAGGATCTCTCCGCCCAGCGGGCCGTCGCCCTGGCGGAGGTCCGCCCGGGAGAGCGCGTTCTGGACCTCTGTGCGGCCCCGGGCGGCAAGACCTTCGCCCTCTTCGAGCAGTCCGGGGGCGCGGCGGAGATCGTCGCCTGCGACGTGGACCCGGACCGCCTCCAGCGGCTGCGCAGCGACCGCCAGCGCCTGGGACACGACGTTGTGATCGCCAGTCTCGGAAAGGATGGAACCTCGATCCCCGAGGGGGAGTGGGATCTCATCCTGCTGGACCTGCCCTGCTCCAACACCGGGGTGCTGGGGCGGCGTCCGGAGGCGCGCTGGCGCTTCCAGTCGGGAAGCCTGCGGCGCCTGGTGGGCATCCAGCGGCGCATCGCGGAGGGAGTTCTGAAGAAGGCGCTCGGGCCCCGCACGCGGGTACTCTGGTCGACCTGCTCGCTGGAACCGGACGAGAATCAACAGGGCGCCCGGCGGTTCGCCCGCAAGGCGGGCCTGGAAATCCAGGCTGAAGAGCCGATGGAACCGGATGCCACCCGGTCGGGCGGCTACGCCGCCTTGCTGGTGCCGGCGAGGTGAACACCGATGGCCTCCTCGAAAAAGACCCGTCGAAGGACCCGCAAGCGGGCGGCCCGGGGGGATCCCGGCACCCGCGTGGGGCTGGTCCTGGCGGCCGTGGTGCTGGTCTGGTGGGGCATCTCCAATCTTGGAGGCGGCCGGATCGAAGCCGGTGGGGAGGCTGGCGGCCGGACCGGGCCGGGTTCCGTTCCCCGGGTGCCCCCCGCGTCTCCGCCTCCGGTTCCGACCGCACCCCCGGTCCTCGAGGAGGGTTCCCCGGAAGACGCCTTGCCCGGCGTCTCGCGGTTGGAGCGGGATCCCCGCTGGGACAAGGCGCGCAGTCTGGCCCGCGAGGGGCTGGACCGGATGGCGCGCACGCGAAAATGGCAGGAGGAGGTGGGCGGGGATCCCTTCCGCTATCGCAGCGAGATGCAGGCCGCCAAGGAACTCCTGCAGGAATCGATGGGGCTTCTCCGCAAGCTCCAGGAAGATCATGCCGCCGACCCGGACGCCGTGCGCCGGATCCAGGCCGAGCGCCGCAAGCTCCAGAAGCCCCTGGCCGGGCTTTTCAAGGAATCGTGAGGCCCGTACGCCCTTGAAGCTCGGCTACAACTCCAACGGTTTCGTCCACCACCGGCTGGACGAGGCCCTGGGCTGGCTGGCCGAACTCGGCTACACCGCGGTGGCGATCACGCCCGATGCGGGCTCGCTGGATCCCGCGGCGACCAGCCTGGCCGAGGTCCGCAAGATCGGGATCCGCTGCCGCGAACTGGGCCTGGAACCGGTGCTCGAGAGCGGTGCGCGCTTCGTGCTCGATCCGCGCCGCAAACACCGGCCCAACCTCCTCGAACCGGACGAGTCGTGGCGCGTGCGGCTCGATTTCCTGCTGCAGATGCTCTCCTGGTGCGAACCGCTGGGCGCGCGCGTGTTCTCCTTCTGGTCGGGCGTGCTGCCCGCCGGGCAGAGCGAGGAGGGCGCGCGGAACCGGCTCGCCTTGGCCCTGGAAGGGCTGTCCCGCCGGGCGGCCGATTGCGGCGTGCTCCTGGCGCTCGAACCCGAGCCCGGCCACTGGATCGCCACGCTCGACGACTACGCCGCCTTCACCGGCCGCCACCCGGGCCTCTGCCGCTTGACGCTCGACGTGGGCCATCTGCTGGTCACGCGGGAGGCGGTCCCCGACCGAGCGGTGCGGGAATGGCGGGACGAGATCGTCAACCTCCAGCTCGACGACATGCGCCGCGGCGTCCACCTCCACCTTCCTCCGGGGGAGGGGGATCTCGACTGGCCGGCCCTCGCCGAGGCCCTGCAGGAGACGCGTCTCGAGGTGCCCGCATGCTTCGAGCTGGGCCGCGACAGCCACCGCTTCGCCGAACTCGCCCCCGCCTGCCTGGCCTTCGCGCGCGGGATCGGCCTGCAAGCGGCTCCGGTCCCGTGATCCTGGGCGCGCACGAGTCGATCGCGGGAGGAATGGCCCGCAGCTTGGAACGGGCCGGCAAGGACGGCTGCGCGTCGCTCCAGGTCTTCACCAAGAACTCGAACCAGTGGGCCGGCAAACCGCTTGCGGACCCGGACGTGCGCGCCTTCCGCAAAGGGGTCCGCGAGGCGGGCCTGCGGGTCATCGCCCACGACTCCTACCTCATCAACCTGGCCTCGCCGGACGATGCGCTCTTCGAGCGTTCGGTCGAAGCCTTCGCGGACGAACTGCGCCGCTGCGCGGTTCTGCGAATCCGCTGGCTGGTGATGCACCCCGGGTCCCCGCTCTCCGCCGGCGAGGAGTTCGGACTCGAACGGGTTGCAGCGGGGATCGACACGGCCTTCGCCCGGGCGGAGGTGCGCGGCGTCGGCGTGCTCCTGGAGAACACCGCCGGCCAGGGGCGCCATCTCGGCTGGAACTTCGGGCAGCTCGCCGCCATCCTCTCCCTGGCGCGCAGCCGCCGGCGGCTGGGGATCTGCTTCGACACCCAGCACGCCTTCGCGGCGGG
>CAZQAP010000032.1:0-16029 GCA_964591365.1 uncultured Planctomycetales bacterium | reverse complement strand
TCTCGACCGGCCGCTGGACCGATGGGATCTCCGCAGAGCGGCCGAGAGGCAGGTTCCCGCCCCAAGGCGCCGGGCCGAAGGGCCGCCGCGAAGCACTGGATCCCCATCCTTGTGTTTCTTCTGCCCGCCGGGCTTCTTTTCGGAATCTGGCGGCGCTCCGAGAGCTTCGAACGGCAAGGGCTCCAGGTCAAGACCGCCCTCACGGCCGAACAGGTGGCTCTGCGGCTGAAAGGGTGCGTGGAAAGCCAGCTCGAGGATGTCCACCTGCTGAAGGTTTTCTGGGAACAGGGACGCATCCGCGGCGAGCCGGAATTCCGCACGTTCGCCGAGGAGATTCAGCACCACGCCTCGGGTCTTCTGGCGACGAACTGGATCGACCCGCAGGGAGTGATCCGCTGGGTGGTCCCGGCCGAACCGAACCAGGCCGCTCTCGGCCGGGATCTCACCCGCAATCCGGTGGCCGGCAGGATCCTGGCCAGGGCCCGCCAAACCGGGGAGTTTCAGATCACCCCGCCCCTCGATCTCTATCAAGGAGGACTGGGCTTTGCGGCCTACTATCCACTGAATCGGGGGGGCCGCCTCGAGGGTTTCCTCAATGGCGTGTTTCGAACCACTCCAATGATCGAGGACTGCCTTTCGCTGGGGGCCACGGAAAACTTTTTCTTCCAGATCGAGGACGGGGAAGAAACCATCTACCCGCCGCAAGAAGAAACCGAATACGCGGGAACCGGGATGCAGGTTTCCCATGAGATCCGCCTTTTCGACCGCATCTGGAAGGTGACCCTCACGCCCCGCCCCTCGCTGGTGGTCGCGGCCTTCTCCTCCACCGACGAATGGGTCTTCGGCATAGGGCTCTTCCTGGCCCTGGTTCTTTCCCTTCTTTCCTGGAGGACGATCCGCAGCCGAGAACGGCTCGAGCAGCGCACCGCCGAGCTTCAGGCGATCTACCAGGCGTATCCCGACCTTCAATTCCGGGTCGGCTCCAATGGGACCGTGCTGGGTTTCCAGGCGGGCAAAGGAACTTTTCCGATGCGGACGAAGGACCCTGTCGTGGGCCGCCCGATCGGAAGCCTTTTCCCCGCCAAAGTCGCCGACCGGCTCGCACGGGCCTTCCAGGAAGTCCGGGAGAAGGACGGCCCGGTCAGTTTCGAGTACGACATCCTTCGCGACGGAGAGCGCCGCTCTTTCGAGGCTCGGGTCCTTCCCCTGGAGGAAGAGGAACGGATCGTGATCGCCCGGGACATCACGGAACGCCGGCAGGCCGGGGCCATTCTGCACTACACGAGGTTCGCAGTGGATCATGCGTCCATCCCCATCTACTGGGTCAGATCCGACGGCTTCTTTGCCTATGCGAACCACGCCGCGTGCCAGACCCTTGGGTATTCGTTCGAGGAGTTCCTGCGAATGTCCGTTTCCGACATCGACCCGGACTTTCCGAAGGGGGTGTGGAAAGAACACTGGGAGAAATTGAAAAAGAAGGTTTCCACCACCCTCGAATCCCATCACCGCACCCGGGATGGCCGGGTCTTCCCCGTCGAAATCACCACCAACTTCATCCGTTACGGGGAGGAAGAGACCATCTGGGCCTTTGCCATGGACATCTCCGAGAGGGAGAACGCCGCCCGGATCCTGCGTTCAAGCGAAGCCCGGGCGCGCAAGATCATCGAGTTCTGCCCCTTGCCGCTATGGGTCGCGGACACCCGGGGCCGCATCCTGGACGCCAACGATGCCTGGGTCGAACTGACCGGCTATTCCCGCCGGGAAGCCCTGGCCGGGAAACTCGACTGGAGGGATCTGACGGCCCCCGGATTCAAGCATCTGGACGAGCGGGCCATCGAGGAGATCCGCCGGACGGGAAGCCACGAGCCTTTCGAAAAGGAGATCCTCCGCAAGGATGGCCGCCGGGTCCCGGTCGAAGTGGGGGCCGCTTTTCTGGCCGCCCCCGAAGAGATCGGGATCGGCTATCTGATCGATCTCCGGGACAGGAAGAATGCGGAGAAGGAACAGGCACGGCTGGAAACCCAGCTTCGGAACGCGCACAAGATGGAAGCGGTGGGGCTTCTGGCGAGCGGGATCGCTCACGATTTCAACAACATCCTGACCGTCGTCCTGGGCAACGTGGAGCTTCTGCGCCAGCAAGAACAAGAGTCGGGCGGCCCGGAGGCTCTGGAATCGGAATGCCTCGAAGAGATCGAGGCGGCCGGTCTGCGGGCCTCGGTGCTGGTCAGCCGCCTGCTCTCCTTCGGACGGGAGCCCGTCCACCGGGCCGAGGTCCTGGACGCAGGAGCGCTGGTCCGGGATACGGAGAAGATGCTCCGGTGGCTGGTTCGGGAAGACGTTCTCTTCGAGGTCCGCGCCGATCTTGAACCGATGTTCGTCCGCGCCGATCCCGGGCGGGTCCAGCAGGTGATCGTGAACCTGATCTCCAACGCTTGTGATGCCATGCCCCAGGGCGGCCGCTTGAGGCTGGAATGCAGGCACGTCGAGCTTGACGAGGAGCACGCTGCCCGCTTTTTCGAGGCCCGGCGCGGCCCCCACGTCTTGATTTCCGTTTCCGACGACGGCCATGGCATGGATCCCGCCACCCTGGAAAGGATCTTCGAACCGTTCTTTTCCACGAAACCTCCGGGGAAGGGGACCGGCCTTGGCCTGGCCTCGGTTTATGGGATGGTCCAGGAGGCAGAAGGGCACGTGACGGTGGAGAGCCGTGCCGGCAAAGGATCCGTCTTCCGGGTATTCCTGCCCGCCGTGGACGCCCAGCCTGCGGAACACGCCGCAGCGGAGCTTCCCCTGAAGGCGGGCGCCGGAGAGGTGGTCCTGGTCGCGGAGGACGAATCCCCCGTGCGCCGGATCACCTGTGCCGCCCTGATCTCCGCCGGCTACCGGGTTCTGGAGGCCGAGGATGGCAAGAAGGCCCTCGAACTGGCGCGCAGCTTCGAAGGCCGCATCGACCTGCTGCTCACGGACGTGGTCATGCCGGGCGTGAACGGATGGCAGCTCGCCGGGGAGATGGAGAAGACGAGACCCGGGCTGGGGGTCCTCTTCCTTTCCGGATACCCGCGGGATGAGATCCAGATTCCCGGCGGAGCACCGCGGCACGTGGACCTCCTCACCAAGCCGTTCGACGCTGCCACTCTCCTGCGGAGAGTCCGCCAGACGCTGGACTCCCGTAGAATCGTCTCTCGTGGCCGGTGATTCACCCGACCTCGCCCGGTTGCGCATCGACCGTGGAGCGACCCCGCGCTCTGGCCGGGGGGGATGGCTGGCGTTCCTGGTCCTCCTCCTTGCGGTGGCCGGATGGTTCGGCTGGCGGGAGTTCCAGGGCGGACTCGACGCACGCCCGGAGGTGACCCTGGTCCGGGTGAAACGGTTGGGAGGCGCCGCTGCGCAAGGCGGCATCGCCGCCAACGGCTACGTGATCGCCCGGCGCCGGGCCGCGCTTTCCACCGACATCCAGGGGCGGCTGGTGGAGCTGCGCGTGGAAGAGGGCGACCACGTAAAAGAGGGGGAGTTGATCGCCCGGCTCGACACCCGCCAGCTCGAAGCCTCCAGGGAGCGCGCCCAGGCGGATCTCGCCCAGGCCCGGGCCGCGGCCGAATTCGCGCGGCTGGAATACGACCGCAACGAGAAGCTTCTGGCCACGGGGGATGCGACCCCCCAGCAGCGCGACTCGGCCAAAGCCGAGTTGGAACAGGCCACCGCACGGGTCGCCTCCTTGAAGGCCGGGCTGGAGGAGATCAAGGTCCTGATCGACAAGTCCTCCATCTATGCCCCTTTCGACGGAGTCATCATCCAGAAGGATGCCGAAGTCGGGGAGGTGGTCAGCTCCATCAGCGCTTCCGGGCCCAACGCGCGCGGGGCCGTGGCCACCCTGGTCGATTTCCAGTCCCTGGAAGTCCAGGTGGAACTGGCCCAGACCTCGCTGCGCGCCGCGCGGGTGGGCGCTCCGGTGCTCATCTACCTGGACGCCTTTCCCGAAGATGCCTACAAGGGCCGCGTGCGCCAGATCTGGCCCACGGCCGACCGCAGCAAGGCCACGGTGGAACTCCGCGTCGAGTTCCTGGAGCGGGACGACCGGCTGCGTCCCGACATGGGCGTGCGGGTGATCTTTCTTCCGGAGGAGCAGGCCGAGGAGAAGCCGATCGAGGTGCTTCTCCCCTCCGGAGCCCTGGTGGACCGTGAAAACCCTTACGTCTTTCTCTTCCGGAACGGCCGGGTGGTCCGGCGGAAGGTGACCCTGTCCGGCCGGGAGAAGGACGGGATGCTGGCGGTGGAAAGCGGGCTGGAAGGGAACGAGCTGGTCGTCCTGGACCCGCCCGAAGGCCTCGCCGACGGCGAAGAAGTGCGCCGCAAAGAGGAAGGATCATGAGCAACCTGATCGAATTGCGCGGGGTCGAGAAGCGCTACACCCGCGGAGGCGAGACCCTGACCGTTCTCGACAAGCTGGACTTCCTGGTCCGGCAGGGCGAGTTCATCGCTTTGATGGGGCCGAGCGGTTCGGGCAAGACGACCATCCTCAATCTCATCGGGGGGCTCGATTCCGCCGACCGGGGAAGCATCCAGGTGGCCGGCCAGGAGATCACCCGGCTCTCCCGCAGCGCCCTTTCCGACTGGCGCGCCCGCCACATCGGGTTCATCTTCCAGAGCTTCAACCTGGTGCCGGTCCTCACGGCTCTGGAGAACGTGATGCTGCCCCTGCTGCTGACCCCCCTGGGCGGCAGCGAACGCCGCAAGCAGGCCGAATTCGCCCTCGACGTGGTCGGGCTCACCGACCGGAAGGACCACAGGCCCGCCCAGCTTTCCGGAGGCCAGGAGCAGCGCGTGGCCATCGCCCGCGCGATCGCCACCGATCCGGAGATCCTGCTGGCCGATGAACCCACCGGCGACCTCGACCGGGAAAGCGCCAACGCCATCATGGATCTCCTGCGGCGCCTGAACCAGGAGATGAAGAAGACGATTCTCGTGGTCACCCACGACCAGGCCGCCGCCGAGCGGGCGGCGCGGGAGCTGCATCTCGACAAGGGAGTCCTGCGCGAACAATTCTCCGCCGCAGCCGGGGCATGAACGCGACGCCCTGGAAGCTGGCCCGCAAGCACCTGCTCGAGCACTGGGTGCGCAGCGGACTGACCATGGCGGCCCTCACCGTGGCCTTCTTCCTGCTCTGTTTCCTGATCTCCATCGTCACCACCATCAATTCGGCTGTCAAGCAGTCGTCGGGATCGCGGCTCATCGTCCAGTCCGCGGTCTCGCTCTTCGTCCAGCTTCCGCGCGACTACCAGGCCAAGATCGCCACGGTTCCCGGCGTGAAGTACGTCTCCAAGTTCCAGTGGTTCGGGGGCTACTATCGGGAGATCTCCAATTTCTTCGCCCAGTTCGGGGTGGACCAGGACGTCTTCTTCGACATGTACCGCAAGGATTTCGAGATCAAGGAGGGGCCGCACGGAGAGACCGGACCGGCGGCCCGCCCGGCTGTGCTGGCGGCGCTTGCGGCCGACCGGCGCGCCTGCATCGTGGGAGAGCGCCTGCTGGACGATTTCGGCTGGAAGATCGGCGACACCATTCCCCTGATGGGGACCATCTACCAGAAGCGGGACCGGACCGCGTGGGAATTCAAGATCGTGGGCAGCTACCATCCGCTCAAGACCAACGTCGACAACCGGACGATCTTCTTCCGCTACGACTATCTGCAGGAGTTCCTCGACAATGATCAGGCCACCGGGCCGGACGACATCGGGGTCTTCAACGTGACGGTTGCGGATGGATTCGATCCTCCTGCCGTGATCGCCGGGATCGACCGTCTTTTCGAGAACGGCCCCCAGAAGACCCTGACCACCACCGAGGCCGCCTTCCAGGCCGGTTTCGTCTCCATGTTGGGCAACCTGCCCTTCTTCGTCGGCACCATCGGCGGGGCGGTCGTCTTCGCGGTGCTCTTTTCGGTGATCAACACCATGATGATGGTCGCCCGCCAGCGCGCGCACGAGGCCGGCATCCTCAAAGCGCTCGGCTTCCGCGACGAGGTTCTCGCGCGTCTCATGCTGGCGGAGTCGCTTCTTCTGTCCCTGGCGGGCGGCGCCCTGGGGATCGTGCTGGCCCTGGTCAGCCAGGGGCCGCTCCGCATCAAGCTCGGGCCGCGTTTCCCCAACTACCACGTCGCACCGGAAACCCTGGGGGTCGCCATCGCCACGGCCGCCCTCATCGGGCTGGTTGCCGGCATCGCGCCATCTCTGATGACCTGGCGGCTGAAGCCGACCGAGGCCCTGCGGAGCGAGGGCTGATGGCGCTTCCGCTGCGTTATTCCATCCGCAACCTCATGGTGCGCCGGGCGGCGGCCTTGTTCACCGCGATGGGGGTGGCCATGACCGTGGCGGTCTTCGCGGGGATCCTCGCTCTTCGGGAGGGTTTCCGGCAGGTCTACACGCCGCGCGGGAGCAGCGAACTGGGCATCTATCTGCGGCTCGGTTCCAACTCGGAAGGGGAGTCGGGCATCTCGCGCGAGCACACCCAGATCCTCATCAAGGAGCGGCCCGAGATCGCGCGCAATGAGAGCGGCCGCCCCGCGGCCGCAGCCGAGACCTACCTGGCGGTCTACATGGAGAAGCGGGAAGGCGGCGTGACCAACGTCCCCCTGCGCGGCATCCAGCCCATGTCGCTCGAAATCGGGAAGGACCATCTGCGCCTGACCGAGGGCCGCTGGCTGCATTTCGGAAGCAACGAGGTCGTGGTCGGGAAGATCCTCCACGAGCGCATGAAACATTGCAGCGTGGGCGACACCATCCAGTTGAACCTGACCCCCTTCCGGGTGGTGGGGGTCTTCGAAGACCAGGGCGTCCAGGGGGGCGAGATCTGGGGGGACGCCGATCAGATGATCCAGGCCCTGGACCGGCCCTTCTTCCAGCGCGTGATCGCGCGCATGAAGCCCGGGACCGACTTCGAAGCGCTCAAGAACGAACTGGAGCACGACCCCCGCACCCCGGTCCAGATCGAATCGGAGCGCGAGTACCTCGCCTCCCAGACCACCATCTTCGGGGGAGTCCTGGGCCTGCTGGCCGGGTTCCTTTCCGTGGTCATGGGGGTGGCCGCGATCCTGGGGGCCATGAACACCATGCTGGCCGCTGTGGCGGCGCGCACCCACGAAATCGGGGTGCTGCTCGCCATCGGCTTCCGCCGCCGCTCGATCTTCTTCTCGTTCCTGCTGGAGTCGGCCCTGATCGGGGCCGTGGGAGGGGGGATCGGCCTGCTCCTGATCCTGCCCCTCGACGGCATGCAGACCGGGGCGATGAACTGGCAGACCTTCACCGACATCTCCTTCCGGCTCCAGATCACCCCTGCCCTGGCGGGAGAAGCGTTCGGGCTGGCCTTCCTGCTGGGCGTGCTCGGCGGAGCGCTTCCGGCCCTGCGCGCCGCGACCCTCAAGCCGGTCGAGGCCTTCCGCCAGTTGTAAGCGGAGGGTTCAGCCTCCGGGGCTCATTTTCGGAACGATCTTCTTTTTCTTGTTCAGGATCTCGCGGCGGGCGAGTTCCTTGCGCACAGCCTTCTCGATGTTCTTCATGGCGCGAAATGCGCGCCCGGAGTCGGAATCCATGTTGGCGAGCATCACAAATCCCTGGCGGTCATCCGGCCGGAACCAGAATTCCGCGAAATAGCCCGGGTTGCCGCCCTCGATGCCCGCCCAGCGGTCCTGCAGCACGAAGCCCAATCCCAGACCTTCCTCGCCCTCGTCCTCCACCGTGGAAGTCCAGAGGCGGCGGGTGGCCTCGGGGGAAAGAAGCCGGCCCTTGCCCAGACCTTCCTTGTCCAGAAGGGCAACCATGAACTTGGCCATGTCACCCGCCGTGGTCCAGAGGGCGCCGTCTCCCAGGGTGCAGACCTCGTAGGGCGGCCAGACGGCTTCCGGATCGATATGACCTTTTTCGTTGGGAACGCCATGTCCTTCGGCGACCGGCCAGTCCTCGGGGAGCGTGGAACGAAGCAGGCGGCTCTGGGTCATTCCCAGGGGAAGGAGGATCTCCTGGCGGATGTGTTCGGAAAACGGTTTCTTGGCCATCCGCTGCACGAGAAAGGCGAGCAGGGCGAACGCGTCGCGCGAATCGTGGCGGTATCCCGGCGGCTCCCCCTTGGTAAGCATCTGGGGAAGGAGTTTTTCCAGGGATTCCGGGTGATCGAGGAAACCCGCATCGGTTTTCTCCTTTCCGAGCCAGGCGCGGCCGAAACCCGCTTTCCCGGTTTCAAGCAGGTCCGCCAGGCCGGAGGTCCGGATCAGAAGCTGCTTCCAGGAAATGCCGGGGCGCTGGATGCGCGTCAGCCAGGGCCCGGGAAGAAGGGGCTCCACGGGGTCCTTCAGATGGATGCGCCCCTGCTCGGCGAGCCTGGCCACGGCCGCGGTGGTGATCAGCCGGGTCAGGGAGGCGGCGTTGAAGCGGGTCTCGCGGGAAATGGTCTGGCCGAAGGCCCAGGAACCGTTCGGCTTTCCGTCCAGGACCAGGGCGACCTGGAGCCCGGGGATGCGGCCTTTCTTGAGCAGCGCACGGGTCTGCTGCTCGAACGTGCGGATACCGGCCTGCGGCGGCAGGAACAGGGGAAGGAGGGAGATGGCGGCGAAAAGCACGAGTTTCAAGGGGTTTCCAGGATCTCGGATTCCGGGCCGGGCCGTGCCGGGCGCCCTCTAGTTTTCGGCCACTTTCTGGACCCACCCGAAGGGATCTTCGCGCCTTCCGGTCTGGATGCCGTTCAGGATTTCGAACAGCGCATCCCGCGTGCGGGTCTGGGGGAAGACGTGCGATGCGTCGTTCGCCACGATTTCGCGCACGTTCTGAATGGTCCAGGCCGTGCCCGTGCAGAAGAACTCCTCTCCGTCCTGGATGACTTCCTCGAGAGGAAGGTCGCGTTCCTCGACGGTGAGTCCGAGGATTTCCCGCGCGATGCGGATGGTGGAATCCCGCGTGATTCCGGGAAGGATCTGGTCGCCGAGGGGAGGGGTGACGATCAATCCGGAACGAAGCACCGCGAAGGCGTTCGATCCGCTGGTTTCGGTGACGTGGTGCTTGCCGGTCGCATCCAGGAAGAGCACGTCGTTGAAACCCTGGTTTTTCCACTTGGCGGCGATCGGAATCGCACCGGCGTAGTTGCCCATGGCTTTCGCGGCTCCCGTGCCGCCGGGGGCGACGCGGCCCTGGTCGAGAACCTTGAGCCGCAGCCCCTCCCGCCTGGCCCCCGGGAAATAGGGGCCCACCGGGCTTCCGTACATGGTCACGGTGAACTGGCGGCAGGGCGCCAGCCCGAGCCGTTTCTCCGTGGCATGCTCCATGGGCCGCAGGTAGAAGGCCCCTTTGCCGGGAGGGGGGACAAAGCGGCGGTTGCGGCGGACCAACTCCAGGGCGGCTTCCACGAAACGCGCTTCCGGGAACGGAGCCATCATCAGCATTTCCGCGGAATGGGCGAACCGGCGCGCATTGGCATCCGGCCGGAAAAGAAGGACGCTTCCGTCAGGCGTCTTGCGGGCCTTCAAACCCTCGAAGATGCCCAGGCCGTAGGAGAGGAAGGCCGCCGCAGGGGAGAGGGAGAGGTCTCCGAAGGGCAGGAATTCGCCGGTATTCCAGACGGGTTCCCGATCGAGAAAGCCCTGGCTCAGGAAGACCGAATCGGTCTGGGTGAAGGCGAAGGAAAGATGGTCCCAGTCGGGTTGAGGATGGGCCGGCAAGGGTCGGACCGGGCGGGTTTCAAGGGGTTCGGTTGGATTGTTCAAGGCTCCATATTATAAGCCTTGCCGCCGGTCCGGTCCTGGGGCGACCTTTTCCCCTCCGAAAGGCTTTTTCCGTGGAAGAATGCGCGCTGGAATCCCCACCGCGGTGCAATCGTCGGGGATGTCCTCCAGAACCACCGCGTTGGCCCCGATTTTCACGCGGTTTCCGATCTTCACGGGCCCGATCACCTTGCAGCCCGTCCCGAAGTAGACGTCGTCGCCCACTTCCCGGCACGACCATCCGACCACGACGCCGTGATTGAAGTGCAGGTTGCGGCCCATCCGGCACGGGGGGAGAAAGACTCCGCTCCAGGTGTGGATCACCAGGCCGGGCCCGATCTTCGCCGTATAGGGGATGTTGACTCCCGCCAGGGCGCGCAGGGGGAGTTGCACCAGGAAAAACGCCGCAAGCAGAAGGTGTCGAACGATGGGGATCCGCAGCTTCCAGGCCCAATGCCCGAAGCGGTGGATGATCACGCACTGGGTTCCCAGCCTGAAAAACTGGGAGAGACGGGCCTTGAGCGGAAAGTGCGTGGACCCGGCGGCCAGGAAATCGCCCAGGTGGTTCACCATGAGCCCCCGCCGCAAGTCTTCCCGGATGTTCTCGAACATGGCCGTCTGGCCCCCGAGGGCCCGGCCTTCATCTTGCCTTCGCCTTGCGGATTCAGGAAGGGCGGTATGGGGAACGGAGGAGTCCACAGGAGGGTTTTCGGCCCTCGGGCCGCCCGTACTTGAGGCGGCCCTCCTCCGGGCAGCCAGGATCCCCGTTTCCCCCCGGCGACCCGCCCGTTGCCCGATTTCGCCCGGCCTGGCCGCAATCCCGCCTTCGGGAATCACCTCGCCGAATCGTGGCGCAGCGCCGTGGAGGCCCGGGCCGCCATGCGCGTCTGCAAGCCGCGCCGTTGAACCCCGTCAGCCGGGCGGGGCGGAGCCGCCCTCGATGGAGTTGACGATGCCTTCCAGTTCCTGGCGGGAAAGGGCGCCTTTGCTGATCAGCACCTGGACCAGGCCCCCCAGGTAGAGTTTCAGCTCGTCATTCTCTTTTTCTAGCGCTTGGATGCGCTCATCCTGCTTTTGATCCAGGTTCCTTTTGGCCCTTAGATGCGTGCGCAGGTCCTGAATCCCCTTTTCGTTGTCCCGGGTGTCGAGCCAGTTCCCCAGGTCTCCGAGAAAGAGTGCGCGTCCCCATCCCATGGCAACCTCACTTTTGTTCGTTCATGAATGTTCGCGGACCAGTTCCAGGAATCGTTCGACGGCTTCCCGGCCGTAGAGCGGCTGGCGGAACTGGCGCCCCTTGGGAAAAGGCCGGCCCGGCTTGAACCCCGCCTCCCGGAGGAGGCGCCGCATCACGGCCAGTTCCTTGCGCGAGTCGGCCACGAGACGAACTTCGTCGCCTTTCTTGTAGGCCTGGTGGCCTTCCGCGTCCAGCCGGCCAGGATTCTGCCAGCGGACGTAACCGTTGCGGTGGAAGAACCCCGCCAGCTTCCTGGCGGTTCTTGCGGAACATCGGGTGCTGCTCATGGCTTTCAGGCCACCGGGCTGCGGGCGGCCTCCAGAATCTCTTCTTTGGAAAGCATCCGGTCGGACTGTTTGGCTCGTTCCAGGATGGCGGCAATGCGTTCTTCGGTGGGTTCGATCCCGCGCTGTTCGAGGAACCAGATCACGTTGGAGCGCCCGGACATGGGGCCCACCGAGATCCTCTGTTCCAGGCCAAAAACATCGGCGGGAACGCCGCTGTAAACGCGGTTGGCAAGCCAGGCATTCCCTTTGCGGAAGGCCTTGATGACCGCGGAAGCGTGGACGCCGGTGCCGGTTTCGAAGGCATCCGATCCGAAGACGGAGTATTCGTTCCGGATCGGCCGGCCGACCGCCCGGCTCGCGAGCCGGACGTAGTCGCCCAGGCTGCGCAGATCGCGGTCGATCCAGCCCAGCAGTTTCAGATTGACGATCAGGAGGTCCATCTCGGTGTTGCCGGCCCGTTCGCCGACGCCCAGGGCGCAGGCATGCGCCCTTTCGGCCCCTTCGCTCAAGGCCGCCAGCGTGTTGATCAGGCCCAGCCCCCGGTCGCGGTGTCCGTGCCAGTCGAGGCCCACATTTTCGGCGCCCCTTTCCTTCAGGAAGCCGGTCATCCAGTGCACGAGATTGCGGACCGCTTCCGGGGCGGCCCCGCCCACCGTGTCGCAGAGACAGAGACGGTCGGCCCCTTCGTCGATGGCGGCCCCATAGAGGGCGCGCAGGTTGTCGGGCGAGGAACGGGTGGTGTCTTCGGTGACGAACATCACCGGGAGGCCGCTCTTCTTGGCAAATCCCACGGAGTCCCGCACGTTGCGGAGCATGCGCGGCATGTCCCAGTTCTCCGCGAACTGGCGGATCGGGCTCGAGCCGATGAAGGCGCACACCTCGACCGGCGCGCCCGTCTTCTGGGCGATCTCCACGACCGGCTCGATGTCTCCCACAAGGGTGCGGCAGGCCACGTTGGGTGTGATCCGCAGCGGAAGCATTTCCCGGGCGATCGCGAGGATGTGCTCGCGGGCGTGCGGCCCCGCCCCGGGAAGGCCGATGTCCGCGGTTTCGATGCCCAGGTCCTCCATCCGGTGAACCAGCTCGATCTTGAGATCCAGAGGGGGATCTTTGACCGACGGGCATTGCAGGCCGTCGCGCAGCGTCTCGTCGTCCAGAAGAACCGGCCCCCGGGGCGCGGCCAGCCGGTAGGGGCCTTCGGCCTCCCAGTCGAAGATCAGGCCGTTGGCATTCTCTTCCATGCCCTCATTCCTCCTCTCCGCGAAGGAGCCGGTCAAAGACCTGCGAGTCCAGCCGGGGAAGACGGCCGAGCCCGGAGGTCATCTCTTCGACCGCCCAATCTGCAAGGCAGATTTCCGCGGCCAGGGCCTTGGCGACTTCCGCGCTTTCCCCGAGGACCAGACCCTCCTTCCGGAGGCGGCCGTTGGGGCCCACCACCTGGCGCTTGCGGAAGAGGCCGCTGCGGGTTTCGGCGATGATCCGCAGGCACTCAAGCGCCGAGAGGAAGGGTTCGCCGTCCACGACCTCGCAGAAGAGAAGGTGGAGAGCGACCAGCATCTCGTCCGCGCCCAGGCGGTAGCGGCGCTGGAACTTCTCCAGGCCGAAATCGGCCCCCCCGGGCGTCCTCGACAGCCTGCCGCGGATCCGCAGGTGGGCGCTGCGGGCTTTCCGCCAGAGAGCCCGGTGCCGTCCCGGAAACTCGACCCCCGGGTACTGGGGATCGAAGAGGAGCTGGGCGCGGTTGATGCAGAGGTTGCGCCAGGTGAAATGATCCCAAAAGCACTCTTCCTCGCTGGAATAAGGCTCGAGCGGTGATTCGGGCTTGTCCCGGCGCGGGGAGGCCAGGCTCTCCTGCCAGAAAAGGGAGAGCGCGGCCGGGCTGGCCGCAAAAAGGTTGTCGAGGGGATCGAATCCCTGGGCGGGGGTGGTGCAAAGCAGCCAGCCGCCCTGCCGCAGGGGCGAACCGGCGGCAAGCAGGGAAAGGATGCTCCCCGCCGGATATCCCGCGTGCGCCAGGAGGGCGCAAAGATCCGCTCCCGACGGCGGTGCCGGGCGGCCGGAAACCCGGTGGTGGAAGAGAAGGCCGAGCAGGAGAAGCTCGGGATCCGAAAGGGCCCGCGCCGCAGGCTGGGCGGCAAGCGCCGGGAGGGTCGAGAAGACCTCCTGGCGGAGCAGGCCTACGCGCGCGCGGGCTTGCCGCGTGGGGGCCTCGAGGTTTTCTCCAGGTTCCCGTCCCACCTTTTCCTGGAGATTGCGGATCTGCTCACAGACTTCCAGAAGGCCTTCGAGGGCGTCGTTCTGTCGGCTCATCCTTGAGGCCGGATTATATCGCCGCGGCGGAGGCTGATCCGGGGAGAGGGGACGGCTACGATGCCGTCCAACATGGCCAGGGAGCGACGGCGGGAACGGCGGCAGCGGGTTCTGCGGGCCCTGCGGGAGCACGCCCAGAGGGGGGGGGAAACCCCCTTTCGGCCCGACCCGGAACATCACGCGGCCGACATCGCCGACGTCCTGTGGCTCGATTTCGCCCCCGAGGAAGCCTTGCAAATCTTCTGGCAGCTTTTGCCGGAGGTTGCCGCCGAGGTTCTGGCGGAATCCGAGGATCCCCAGAGGGAGAAGCTCCTCAGCCGGGCGAGCCCCGAGAAGCTGGGTGAGCTGGTCCGGAACATGTCCGCGGACGATGCCGCGGACGTCCTGGAGGTTCTTCCCGAGGAGGTGCGCGCCGCCGTGCTCCAGAATCTCCAGCCCGACCAGGCCCGCAACCTGCGCCACTTGGGGGAATACGGCACCGACACGGCGGGGGGCATGATGACCACCGAGTTCATCGCCGTGCCGCCGGAGGAGCGCGTGGGGGACATTCTCAAGCGGATCAAGCGCGACGAAGGCGGCGCGGAGACCATCCACAACGTCTATGCGGTCAATGGGGACGGAATCCTGAAGGGCGTGGTCTCCACGCGGGAACTGATCGAGGCGGGGATCCACCAGCCCTTGAGCGAAATCCTCAATCCGGACGTGATCAAGGCCCGCGTGGACGAGGACCAGGAGGAAGTCGCCCAGCGCATCCTGCACTACAACTTGAGCGCCATCCCCGTGACCGACCTGCGGGGAGTGCTGGTGGGGATCATCACCGTGGACGATGCCCTGGAAGTGCTGGAGGAGGAGGCCACGGAAGACGCCCTTCTCCTCGGCGGGGCCAGCCCCGATTCCTACACCTCCGAGCCCCTTCTCTGGAAGGTCCGCCACCGTGCTCCGGTGCTGCTCATCACGGTGCTGGGCGGCACCGTGATCTCGCGGGTGATGGCGGTCTGGACCCAGCCGGATCCCGGTGCCGCGGCGTGGCGCATCCTGGTTCCTTTCCTTCCCATGGTTCTTGGGCTTGCCGGGAACGTGGGCACCCAGACCGCCGCCGTGGCGGTTCGCGGCATCGCTTTGGGGCAGATCGGGCCGGGCCGCCGCAAACCGTTCCTCTTGAGTGAAATGAAGCTTGGGGTGACCCTTGGGGTTTTGTCGGGGTTTCTCGTGGTGCTGGCCGCCTGGTGGCTGACCCGGGACCTGACCGTGGCCGCAAGCGTGGGCACGGCCCTCTTTCTCGCCATGTCCTGGACGGCCACCATGTCCTGCTCGGTGGCGATGGGCAGCCAGGCGCTGGGCCTCGACCCGGCTTTCGTTTCCGGACCCGTCCAGACGGCCATCAGCGACCTCTCCGCGACGACCCTCTTTTTCGGAACGGCCAGCCTGCTTCTCGCGAACGGTTCTTGAGCAAACGAACGCGAATCCGCTGGGCTTTCCTCCTGGGGCTGGCCGTGCTGATCCTGGCCGTCCTCTTCTTTCCCCCGGTCCGGGTGGAAGGCGACTCGATGGAACCCGCCCTCCTGGCCGGCGACCGGCTTCTCCTGGTTCCCCCCGCGTTGCGGGCCCCGCGGCGCTTCGACCTGGTTGTCGTTGCGGAACCGGACACCGGCCTGGCCGCCGTCAAGCGCGTGGTCGGCCTGCCGGGAGAGCGGATCCAGCTCATCGAGGACGACCTTTTCGTGGACGGGAAGCGCCTGGTGCGGCCGGTGCACGGCATCCGCGACCTGGTCCCGCTCTACGACCTTTCGCAGGCCCGGGCTGAAGAAGTGTTCAAGCTTGCCGAGGGGGGGTTCCACCTGGCGGGCGGTGCATGGGAGCTGGACGGTTCCGGGGAGGCCTGGATGCGGGTTCCGCCCATGGACGGCTACCGCACCGACGGAAGGCACGTGGACGGCACCCGCCCCGCAACCGATCTGGGAGTCGAAGTCGCGTTCCGCATGCCGGGGGCCGGCGCCCATTTCGGCTTGTTCATCCGCGAGGACGCCGAACAGTTCGCCCTGGTTCTCGGAGAGGGCGGAAGAACCGCCAGCCTCTTCCGCGGCGGGCGCCCGCGCGTGCTTCTCGATCGCAAGGAACTCTCTCTGCCGGCCTCCCACGGCCGCCTGTTCCTTTCCAACCACGACCGCACCCTCACCGCCGTCCTGGACGGACGGCCCCTTTTCGAGCCGCTGGCCTACGTCCTGGCCGAAGAACGGCCCATGAAGAACGCTCCGCCGGGTTTCCATGCCCTTCAGGTCGGCTTCGGCGGGGAAGGGCCCCTGTCCGTGGAGGAGATCCGCGTGGGCCGCGACCTCGTGGCGGATCCTTCCGGAACCTACGCCTGCGGTCAGGTGTTGCAGCTCGGGCGGGAGGAATACTTCCTGCTGGGCGACAACCACCATGCAAGCCGGGACTCCCGCCAGTATGGAGCCGTCTCC
>CAZQAP010000031.1:12341-21549 GCA_964591365.1 uncultured Planctomycetales bacterium | reverse complement strand
CTGGTCTTCACGCAGTTCGACCGCCGCGGCGCGGGCAACCTGGAACCCCTGCCGCAGAAGAACATCGACGTGGGTTTGGGGCTGGAACGGATCGCCGCGGTGGCCCAGGGGGCGGCCAACAACTTCGAGACCGATCTCTTCCTGCCCATCCTGGAAACCCTCGAGAAGTTGTCGGGCCGCCGCTACGGGAGCGATCCCCGCGACGACGTGCACATGCGCCGCATCGCCGACCACAGCCGGGCGGTCTTCTTCTGCATCGCCGACGGCGCCGCCCCCGGCCGCGAAGGGCGCGGCTATGTGGTGCGCAAGATCTTGCGCCGGGCGGTGCGCGACGGGATCGAGCTGGGCCTGGCCGAACCGTTCCTGGCCGCACTCTTGAGCCCCGTGCGCGGGGTCCTGGAACCCGCCTACCCGGAACTCGGCCAGCAGGCGGGGACGATCGAGACCTTCGTGCAGGGCGAGGAGGAGCGCTTCCGCGAGCTCTACCAGCGCGGGATCCGCCGCCTGGAGAGCGCGCTGGGCGAATTGAAGCGCAATCGGGGCGCAACGGTCTTCCCGGGCGAACTGGCCTTCGAGCTGCACGACACCTACGGCTTTCCCTCCGACATCGCGCAGGTGATTGTCGAGGAGCACGGCTTCTCCTTCGACCATGACGGTTTCACCCGCGCCATGAAGGAACAGAAAGAACGCGCCCGGAGCGGCTCCGCGATCCGCGGCGAGGTGTTCGCCGAGAGCCGGGCGGCCCGCGCGCGCGGAGGCGGGGCCGCCCCCACCCACTTCCTGGGGTGGGATCAGGATTCCTCCCCGGCCACGATTGCCGCCCTCCTGCGGGGGGAGGATGCGGTCGATTCGCTGAAGAGCGGCGAATCCGGCGTTGTGGTCCTGGACCAGACCCCCTTCTATGCCCGCGGCGGGGGCCAGGTGGGCGACCGCGGCGTCCTGCTCGGTTCCGGGGGCCGGGAACTCTTCGCGGTGGAAGACACTCTCGCCGAAGAGGGGATCTGGTTCCACCACGGAACCGCCCGGGGCCCGATCCGGGTGGGAGACGCGCTCGAGGCCCGCATCGACGCCGGGGCCCGCCGCGCCACCGAAGCCCACCACACCGCCACCCACCTGCTGCAAGCGGCCCTGAAGGAGGTCCTGGGGGACCACGTGCACCAAGCCGGTTCGCTCGTAGCGCCCGACCGGCTGCGCTTCGACTTCACCCATTCCCGGCGGATGACCCCCGCGGAAATCCAGACGGTCGAGGATCGCGTCCAACGGGAGATCCTGGCCGTCCATCCGGTGGAGAAAAGATTCACAAGCCTGGCCCAGGCCCGCGAGGAGGGCGTCACGGCCCTGTTCGGAGAGAAGTACGGCGAAGAAGTGCGCGTGGTCGAGGTCCCCGGTTTCTCCCGCGAACTCTGCGGCGGCACCCACGTGAAGAACACCGGCGCCATCGGTCCCTTCTTGATCCTGGGCGAGCGGGCGCTTGCCGCCGGCGTGCGGCGCATCGAGGCCCTGGCGGGTCAAGCCGCCCTGGCGGCCCTGCGCCGCGACCGGGAGCAGTTGCAGGCCCTGGAGCGCTTGTTGAAGGTGCCCGCCGGGGGCCTGCTGGACCGGGTCGGGGAATTGCGCCGGGAAATCCAGGAGGCCAGGAAACGGAACACCTCCGCCATCCCCGATGCCCGCACCGTGTTGCGTGCACTGGATGAGGGCTCCCTGCCTTTCCCCGGAGGTCCGACCTTCGCCTGGAAACGCCTGGATGGGGCTGACGCCGGCACTCTGCGGTCCCTGGCCGGCAAGCTCCAGAAGGAGGGCGGGCTTCCCAGCGTGGTCCTCCTGGGCGGAGGAGACCAGGAAGCGCTCCCTTTCGTGGTCCTGTGCCGCCCCGATTCAGGATTCCAGGCCGGAGATCTGGCGCGGCGGTTCGGGGCTCTCGTGGGGGGCGGGGGCGGCGGCCGGCCCGATTTCGCCCAGGGCCAGGGCCGGGGGGGGCCTCCTGGCAAGGTGGAGGATGCGGTCCGAAAGCTGATCGAGGCTCTGCGGAGCACTCCGGCTTGACCCATTCCCCGGGGAGAGGAGAATAGGCCTTTCCAAGCGGTGCAAGCAGCCCTGCGAGGCAGGTTCATGGCCAATCCCAAACGAAGACACTCCCACCGGCGCGCACGCCTCGGCAAGGCTTCCGTGAAGCTTGCCCGTCCCACCCTGCGCCCCTGCCCCCGTTGCAACGCCATGGGCCCCCCCCATGCCGTCTGCGACAACTGCGGGCATTATGACGGACGGCTGATCCTCGACAAGGACGAGGACTGATTCCGGACTGGTGCCGGTCGCCCTCGACATCCTGGGTGGGGATCACGCTCCAGGCGAGATCCTGGAAGGGGTGGCCCGGGCCCTGGATGCCGGATTCCCCCCGGACAAGCTCCTTCTGGTCGGACCGGAAGCCCGCATCCGCGAAAGCCTGGGACGAGCCGGCTTCCGGGATCTTCCGGAAGTGATCCATACCGAAGAGGTCGTCGAGGCCTTCGAATCCCCAGTCGAGACGCTGCGCCGCAAGCCCCGCGCCAGTGTGAACCTTTGCATCGGGGCCATCCGTGCGGGGAAGGCGAGCGGCATGGTCTCCTTCGGCAACACGGGTGCGGCCGTGGCGGCCGCCACCCTGGGGCTGGGCCTTCTGCCGGGGATCCGCCGTCCCGGCATCGCCGTGATCCTGAAAGGCGTGGGCGGCCCTTTCGTTCTGCTGGACGCAGGCGCCAATCCCAACTCCAAACCGGCCCACCTGCTCCAGTACGGCGTGATGGGAGCCGCCTACGCCCGCCACGGGCTGGAGATCCCCAACCCGCGCGTGGGGCTTCTCAATATCGGCGGCGAGGCCCGCAAGGGCACCTTGATGGCCCGCAAGGCCCACGAACTCCTGCAGGATTCGGGGCTGGAATTCGTGGGCAACGTCGAAGGCATCGACCTCTTCTCCGGCAAGGCCGAGGTGCTCGTCGCCGACGGGATGGTGGGCAACATGGTCCTCAAAGTCGTGGAGGGGTTCAGCGAATACCTGGCGCGCGAGATCGACCGGACCGGCCAGGAAGCCCGGCCCGACATGCGGGAGGCCTTCCGCCAGCTCCTGGGAGCCGCCGACTACGCCGAGGTGGGGGGGGCCATCCTGCTCGGACTGCAGGGAGTCGTCGTCATCGGGCACGGACGATCCGAGGCCCGGGCCGTGCTGCCCGCCCTGCGGCGGGCGCTGCACGATTCCGAAATCCACATCGAAAGGACCATGAACCGGGTCGAGGCCTCCGACTCCAGCCGGGACCGGGAGAGCAACGCATGACTCATCACGGCATCGAGGTGGGGATCGCCTCCGTCGGGCATAGCCTTCCGGAGCAGGTCCTGAAGAACGAGTTCTTCACCCGTTTCGTCGAAACCAGCGACGAGTGGATCCAAAAGCGGACCGGAATCAAGGAACGCCGCTGGATCCGGGATGGCGAACACCCGTCCGATCTGTTCGTGAACGCCGGCCGGATGGCCCTGGAACGCGCCGGCCTGGAGCCCGGGGACATCGACCTCATCATTCTTGGAACGGTCTCCGGTGACTACCTGCTCCCCTCCACGGCCTGCATCGTCCAAGACCGCATGGGCTGCCGCAACGCCGCCGCTTTCGACGTTCTGGCGGCCTGCACAGGTTTTCTCTACGCCCTGGGCATCGGGCACCAATTCGTCTCTTCAGGACGCTACCGCAACGTGCTGGTCATGGGCGGAGAAGCCCTTTCCCGGATATGCGACCACTACGACCGCAATTCTGTGGTGCTTTTCGCCGATGGGGCCGGCGCGGCGGTGCTCCAGCCCCATGACGTGTGCGGGCAGGGCCTGATCGAGGATTTCACCCTCGCTTCCGACGGCACCGGCTGGCACTACATCTACCGGCCCGACGGAGGGGGCGCGGTGCCCATGACGCCGGAGATCCTCAACGAGGGGACCTATCTGGTCCGCATCAAGGGGCGTGAGGTGTACCGTTTCGCTGTTGCCAAGATGACCGAACTCATGGAATGGGCCATGAAGGGGCAGGATCCTGCGGATCTGGGAATGGTCTTTCCCCACCAGATGAACGCCCGCATCCTGGAAACCGCTGCCTCCAAGCTTTCCATCCCCCGGGAAAAGATCTTCATCAACATCGAGAAGACCGGCAACACCTCTGCCGGTTCGGTGCCCATCGGCCTCTCGGAGGCTTGGGCAGCCGGCACCCTGGAGAAAGGGAAGTTCCTCATCCTGGCCGCCTTCGGAGCCGGCCTGACCTGGGGCGCGGCCCGGGTGCGCTGGTGATGCGGGTTGCGCTTCTCTTTCCGGGCCAGGGAGCCCAGAAAGTCGGCATGGGGGCGGATTTCGCGGCCGCCAGCCCGGCGGCCAGGGCCCTCTTCCAACGCGCGGACGCCCTGCTCGGACTGGAGCTTTCTCGGGTCTGTTTCGAGGGCCCCGCCGAGAAGCTCACCCGCACCGATCTGGCGCAACCGGCCATCTTCACCTGCTCCCTGGCTGCTCTTGCGGCTCTTGAGGAAGGCCTGGGCCCGCTGGATCCGGTGGGCGCAGCCGGCCTTTCCCTGGGCGAATACACCGCTCTCTCGGCCTGCGGAGCGCTCTCCTTCGAGGACGGCCTGCGCCTGGTCCGGCTGCGGGGCCTCGAAATGCAGGCCGCCAGCGAAGCCCGGGCCTCGGGCATGACCTCGCTCCTGGGGCTGGATGCCGAACGCGCGGAAGAACTCTGCGCCCGGGCCGCCGCGGAGACCGGCCTCATCTGCCAGGTTGCCAACCTCAACAGCCCCGGCCAGGTGGTGGCCAGCGGGGAGATCCCCGCCCTGGAACGCCTGGAGGCCCTGGCCCGGGAGGCCGGGGCCCGACGCGCCCTGCGGCTCCAGGTGGCCGGCGCCTTCCACAGCGAGGTGATGCGTCCCGCCGCCCGCAAACTGGGACAGGCCCTGGAAGAGGTGGAGATCCGCCCCCCGGCCTGCCCGGTCTGGCAGAACGCCACGGCCCGCGCGGAGGCCGAGCCCGCGCGGATCCGGGAAAACCTGGCGCGGCAATTGACCGCGACGGTGTGCTGGGAGGCCTCCTTCCGGGGAATGATGACCTCGCTGGGCGGCATTCCCTTCCTGGAGCCGGCACCGGGCCGGGTCCTGGCCGGTCTGGCACGCAAGATCGCCCCTTCTTCGAAGGTGCTCTCCCTGGCCGATGAGGCCGCCCGGCAGGCTCTTCTCGCAGAGGCCCCGGCATGAAGGAACTTCAGGACATGCGGGTTCTGGTGACCGGGGCTTCCCGGGGCATCGGCAAGGCGATCGCGCTGGAACTCGCCTCTCATGGGGCCCGGGTGGCGGGCCTTGCCACCCGCAAGGCCAACCTGGACCAGACTGCGGCCGGGGTCGCCGGCCTGGGGGCTTCCTTTCTTCCGCTGGAAGGGGATATCGCCGATCCCGGAACGGCCGCCGAGGCCGTGGACGCCATGGGGACGGCCTGGGGCGGGATCGACGCCCTGGTAGCCAACGCCGGCATCCACCGCGACAACCTGCTCCTGCGGATGTCTCCGGAGGAATTCGAGCAGGTGGTGGCCACCAACCTCGGAGGCAGCTTCCACTTCCTCAAGGCGGCCACCCGGCCCATGATGAAGGCCCGTTCCGGCCGCGTGGTCCTGATCGGGTCCGTGGTGGCGGAACGCGGCAACCCGGGACAAGCCAACTACTGTGCCGCCAAGGCCGGGCTCGACGGTCTGGCCCGCTCTGCCGCCCTGGAGCTGGGAAGCCGCTCCATCACCGTCAACGTGGTGGCTCCGGGCTTCATCCAAACCGACATGACCGCCTCCATCCCAGAGAGTGCCAGGGAGGCCCTCCTGGCCCGGATTCCCCTGCGTCGGCCGGGCCGGCCGGAGGATGTGGCTGGGATGGTCCGCTTCCTTCTCGGCCCCGGGGGGGCCTACATCACGGGCCAGGTCCTCCTCGTGGACGGGGGTCTTTCCCTTGGTTGAGGGACCCCCTACAATCCCCGACCCCCGGGAACGTTAAGCCTTCCGGCTTTCCGCCCCGGGCGAATCGATCCGCAATGCCGATGGCCACCCGGTCCGGCGCCAAAGAAGTACCCCGAGGAGGTTCCTGGAGACTCCTGTGAGCGACATCCAAGAAAAGGTCTACGAGATCATCTGCGAGCACATGGGTGCCTCGCGAGACAAGCTTGCCCTGGAGACGAGCTTCATCAACGATCTGGGCGCGGACAGCCTGGATACCGTGGAATTGGTGATGGAGTTTGAAAGCGCGTTCGACATCACCATCCCGGACGAGGATGCCGAGAAGATCCAGACCGTGGGAGACGCCATCAAGTACATCGAGGGCAAGGCCGGGACCGCCTGACAGCCAGGCCGGAAGAGTCCTTCATAAGGGATCATGGCCAGTCCGAGCCGCAGGGTGGTTGTGACCGGGCTGGGGGCAGTGACTCCTCTGGCTTTGGGGGCCGGCGCCACTTTCGACCGCCTGCTGAAAAGGGAAAGCGGCATCCGGCCCATTGTTCGCTGGGATGCCAGCAAGCACGCCACACGTTTTGCCGGTGAGATCCAAGGAGGAATCTACCGCTCCGAGGAACATTTTTCCCGTCTCGAGGCCCGCCGGATGGACATGTTCTCCCAGGTAGGCCTGGTGGCTGCGCGGGAGGCTTTTCAAGATTCCGGGCTGGAAGAGGGACTCGACCC
Organism: uncultured Planctomycetales bacterium; assembly: GCA_964591365.1. Lineage (GTDB taxonomy): Bacteria > Planctomycetota > UBA1135 > UBA1135 > UBA1135 > CAZQAP01. The sequence continues at coordinate 14,852 of CAZQAP010000031.1, read as the reverse complement.
CACGCGTTTGGGAGCCATACTCGGCACCGGGATCGGGGGCATCAACTCCATCATCCAGCAGCAGGAAATCCTTCAGAAGAGCGGCCCCCGGCGGATCACCCCGTTTTTCATTTCCAACACCATGGCCAATGCCCTTGCCGGCAACATCGCCATCGAATTCGGCGCCCGGGGCCCCTGCTTCGTCACCTCCTCGGCTTGCGCCTCCAGCGGGCACGCCGTAGGGCTGGCCTTTCGGGAGATCCGTTCCGGCAACGTGGATGTGGTCATCACCGGAGGGGCGGAGACCACCACCACGCCCCTCACGGTGGCGGGATTCAACTCCTTGCGGGCCTTGAGCACGCGCAACGACGATCCCCAGGCCGCATCCCGCCCTTTCGACCGGGACCGGGATGGTTTCGTCATGGGGGAGGGCGCCGGGGTTCTGGTCCTCGAAGCCCTCGACCATGCCGTTGCCCGCCAGGCCCGGATCTACTGCGAACTGGCTGGTTTCGGGCTGACCGATGATGCTTTCCACATCACGGCCCCCGAAAAGACCGCCGGCCAGCCGATCGCCGCCATCCGGCAGGCTTTGGCCGATGGCAACCTATCCCCGGACGAAATCGATTATGTGAACGCCCACGGCACATCCACCCAGCTCAACGACGCCATGGAAACCTTGGCCATCAAAAAGGCCCTGGGGGCGGAGAATGCCCGCAAGGTCTGGATCTCCTCCACCAAATCCATGCTCGGGCACCTGGTCGGCGCGTCCGCCGGTGTCGAGGCTGTAGTGACCTCACTGACCCTCTTCCGCGGGGTGGCCCATCCCACCCTCAACCTGGAACACCCCGACGTGGAAGGGGGCTGCGACCTCGACTACATGCCCGGGGATCCCCGGGAAAAGGCTTTTCGGGGGGCCATTTCGAATTCGTTCGGTTTCGGCGGCCACAATGTCACCCTCGCCTTCCGAAAGGCTCCCTGAACTCCCGACCCTCAATCCTGGAGAAAACCCTTGCAACAAAAGTTCGCTGAAGCCCTGAGAGCCTACCGGAAAGAGATCTACCGGATCGAACACGATCCGAACGAACTGAAGGATCTGACCGGAGATTCCCTCGAGTACACCAAGGAGTATCTGGACAACGCCTATCACTTCCACTTCCACAAGCTCCCCGACGCCTCCCGCGCGGAGATCATCAACATGATCAACAACTACACTCTGGAAGCCCTGCTGCCGCCCATCGTCGAGAAGCTCATCCGGCGCCAGCTGCTCACGGAAAAGAAGCTCGAGCTTCTGGTCGGCCTCCTGGAAGAAGCACTCGACAAGATCGGCGTCAAGGAAAGCTGATCTTTCCCATGCATTCGGAAGGGCCCTCCGCGGAGGTCCGGGCTGCCCTGCAGAAGCGCGGACTCGAGGGGGTGCTGGGACCCGCCTCCACAGCCGGACCGCAGGCCCTGGCCTCCCTGACGGCGGAACTTCAGGCGCTGGACTGGGAAATGCTAGATCGCCAGCTGAGCTGTCTGGGGGAAGCGGCGAAAAAGCCGCCCGAGGGCCTGGAGCCGCCCCCGCTGGTTCCCCCTTCCACGGAGGGCGACCTTCCCGCCACGCGGCGGGCGGCCGAGGTCGGCTGGGAGGCTCTGCGCGCCGGGCGGGTCGCGGTGGTCACTGTCGCCGGCGGCCAGGCCTCCCGGCTGGGGTTCCAGGGGCCGAAAGGATCCTTTCCTCTGGGCCCGGTCACCGGGGCCAGCCTCTTTCAGATCCTGGCGGGAAGAATCCGCCGCCTTGGGGAACTGGCCGGCCGACCGCTGCCCTGGGTTCTCCAGACGGGTCCGGAGAACCATGCCGAGACCCGGGCTTTCTTCCAACGCCGCAGCTTCTTCGGGCTGCGCCCCGGGAACCTGCGCTTCGTCTGCCAGGGGACCTTTCCGGCTCTTTCTCCGCAGGGAGAGCTGCTTCTTTCGGGGCCCGGTTCGCTCTTCCGCAACCCCGATGGACATGGGGGCTGCTTTCGCGCCCTGTTCCGGTCGGGCGGCCTGGACTGGCTGCGGGAACGGGGCATCCGGCAGATCTTCTACTGTCAAGTGGACAATCCCCTGGCTCGTGTGGGGGATCCGGTGTTCCTGGGACACCATCTGCTGGCAGGTTCGGACATGTCGGTCAAGGTGGTGGAAAAGACCGACCCCGGGGAGAAGGTCGGTCTGGTCGTGCAGCGGGAGGGCCGCACACAGTGCATCGAATACTCCGACCTCGATCCGAGGCTGGGCGCCCTGCGGGATCCGGATGGAGGCCTTCGCTTCCGGGCGGGCAACATCGCCATCCACGCCTTCGGGCTGGATTTCATGGAGCGGCTGGCGTCCAAGGGGGGGCTTCCCCTTCATCTGGCGCGCAAGAAAGTCCGCGCCCTGGGAGAAGGCCTCGAACCGGGGATTCGGGACGGCATCAAGTTCGAACAATTCGTCTTCGACGCCCTTCCCAGCGCCCGGAACGTCGTCGTGCAGCTTTGCGAACGGGCCGAGGAGTTCGCCCCGGTAAAGAAC
>CAZQAP010000031.1:9341-12241 GCA_964591365.1 uncultured Planctomycetales bacterium | reverse complement strand
TCGGCCGAAGTGGCGGAATTGGCAGACGCGACGGATTCAAAATCCGTTGCCCGCAAGGGCATGGGGGTTCGAGTCCCCCCTTCGGCACTCTTTCACCCTCCCTCCCGCATGAATGCTCCCCCCTGCCTCGATGCCAGCAAGCCGGGCCTGACGCGGGATCTCCTGGAAATGGGAATCGGAGCCGTGATCCACCGCCTGCGAAGCCTGCAAGGCCTCCTGGCCGGGTGGGCTGTCTTGGGAGGAAACCCGGGCGGGGCGGGGCGGGTCCGACAGTGGGAAGAAGAAGGCCGGACCCTCCTGGATCGCCTGGAACGACTTGTCAGGCTCTTGAACGGCCCTGCTTCCCTGGACCTTTTCCAGGAGGAGGATCTCCCCCGCCTGTTTCTCGCCGCGGCCTGGGGCCTGGGAACTCCGAAGGAAGCCGGTTCAGCCCTCCCGGCCCATCTTCAAGGGAGGACCGCCCTCGCGCTTGCGCACTGGGTCCTGGAGGTCCGAAGTGAAAGAGATCGGCCCCAGGGGCGGGCCGCTTTCGAGCTCGGGGGGGGGGAGCAGGGGCTTGAGGTGCGCCACCACGGAGCCACTTCGCGGCCGGTGGGGGAGTGGTGGCGGGTCTTCGAAGACCTCCTGGAATCCCCGCCCGATTTCGCCCGGATCCGTTTTCGTTCGGCAAGCACTTCTTCCTTCCAGCCGTAAGATCAGCCTGTTGTGAATCCCCGTCCCCCCTCCCGGCGGCGCCTGTCCCGGCCGCATGCCCTGGGAACCTCCCTGGTTCTGCTGGGAGCTGCCTTCCCTGCAGCCCTGTTCCTGGCCTCCTGCGGCTCCCAGCGGCCGGACACCCCTTCCTTGACGGTTCTTTTCACGGGGACCCTGTTGGGCAAGGCCGAACCTTGCGGGTGTTTCACCGGCGATTTCGGCGGGCTGGTCCGGATTTCCCAGTACGTAAGCCAGACGAAGCTTCAGTCCGAACAGCCGGTTCTTTATTTCGATCTGGGAGATCTCCTGTTCGAAAAGAACCAGCTGAACAACCTGGAACTTCACCAGTTTCCCCTGAAGGCCCGGATGATGATGCAGGCCCTGGGCACAGCCGGCTGCGATGCCTGGTGCCCGGGAGATTTCGATTTCAGCGCTGGCCTTCCGCTTCTTAAAGAACTGGACCAAGCGACTCCCTATCCCTTCCTCCTGGCGAATGTCACGGAGGCCGAATCCGGCAAGCCGGCCTTCCAGGAGTGGACCACCATCACGGCAGGCAGCCTCAAGATCGGGGTTTTCGGGCTTTTGGGACGGGAACTCAACAACCCGGCCACCGGCTCCACCGCCGTCGAGTTCCATGTTGGCCGGGCCCTCTCCCGGCCGCGGCTGGGTTTGCGGGTTCGGGATCCGGTCGAGGCAGCCCGGGAACTCGTGCCGGAGATCCGAAAAAAGTGCGATTATGTGATCCTTCTGGGACACGTCGGCAACGCAGAGGCGAAAACCATCGCAGCAGCCGTCCCTGGGATCGACCTGATCCTTTGCGCTCATTTCACCCAGCGGGACTACATCAGCGAACGCGATCCGGTGAACGGGACAGCCATTGCCCTCTGCAAGGTCAAAGGAGCCCGCGTGGAGCGGGTCGACATCTATGGCGATCCCACCTCTCCCGATCAAGTGGACAACTCCTTCCGGGCCGAAGTCCGGCAGTACATCGCCGAGGACGATCAAGAGGCCGCCTGGATGGGGGAGCGGCTCAAGGAGGTCCAGGATCCTGTCAAGATGAGCCAGATGCTGCAGATCAAGGCCCGCGTGAAGGCCAAGAAGGAAGCCTATGCCAAGGCCGAGGTGGTCGACGGAAGCGACCTCTACGAACACTATTCCGTCTTGATCGACCACTTTGTAGGCTCCAACCCCGTCGTGGACGAACTGGTGCGGAACTACCACGAAGACGTCCATGAACTCTGGACGGATTTTGGACCCGGTCCGCGCGTCCCTGTTCGGAGCGACAACCCCCGGGGCAATTTCGTGGGATACCAGGCCTGCATCCAGTGCCACCCAACGCAGGCCCAATTCTGGAAAGAGGAAACCCAGCACGCGCGCGCTTTCGCCACTCTGGAATCAACTCACCAGGAGGTCGATGTCGAATGCATCCAGTGCCATTCCGTGGGCTGGCGTCAACCTGGCGGGTTCACCGCTCCTTCGGGAGCCAAGTCGATCGGATTCGAGAACGTCCAGTGTGAGAACTGCCATGGCCCGGGTTCTTTCCATGCCTTGGGCGGGGAGAATTCGGTTCTCCCGGGTTCCCTGGTGCGCAACCCCGGCGAAAAGACCTGCCAAGCCTGTCACAACAACGAGCACGACAAGGGGTTTTCCTATGTCCAGGATCTTCCCATCGTGGCCTGCCCGCCAACCCCTCCTGGCGATCCCGCTTTGCTGGCTGCGCGGGAATCCGGCCTTGTCGCCCTTCAAGCCCGGCTTGCCGGGGGAGAGGAGGCCGTGCGGATCCTTGTGGGCCAGCTCCTTCTGCGCCTTGGTCGGGTCGATGATGCCGCCCGGACGCTGCAGCCCTTCGCGGCCGTCCATGAGGGAAGCCTGGTCGGACGTTATCTCCTGGCCGAGGCCAATCTCATGCTGAAGAAGTACCGGCAGGCGGAAAGCCTGGCCCGGGACATTCTCGAGGAATCCGATGATTTCCAGAATGCCTACCCCGTTCTGGCCCGCTCCCTGGCCGCACAGGAGAAAAACCAGGAGACGCTGGCCTTTCTTCAGGATGCCGTTTCGCGTTTCCCGCTTCGTCTGGATCTGCTGATCATGCTGGGGCGGCAGATCTTCCAGGACCGCGGCAAGGATGCTTTCCTGGCCTGGCTGAAGATCCAGGCCGCCAGCGCGCCGCAGTCGATCGGCGGGCTGCTCCGCGTGGCCCGCAAGGT